>SLMM01000047.1 GCA_007133565.1 Bacteroidales bacterium | reverse complement strand
TCAGTTTCCGGCCATTGCATCAATCTCTTCGAGGGTAAACCTGGTTCTTACAATGTATGGCTCCTCACCCTCATCCCAGTGGCCGTAGGTAACCGACACGAAAGTGCCATCCGGCAGTACCTCCACCCCGGGATAAGCAGTATCATAAGCCCATCGTGAACCGGCTGCACGGTTCTCCTTCAGTCGCACCACATACTGGCCCTCTGTTCCGTTCACAATATCATCCCAGATGCCGACCCACCCCGCCCAGTCGGTTTCAAACGGCCGCCCGGTACGCCGGTTCTCCGGTGAGATGGCCCTGAAACTGATGAACAACCTTCCATCGGGGGCATATTTCCCCGTGTGCCTGTCACCGGTCAATGCCAGGGGCAACTCCCTGGGTTCGGTCCAGGTCTCCCCCTCATCCTCTGAAAAGATTACAAAAGAGTTTTTTACACGCCGGTTTTCGCGAAGCAGGACCGCCAGTGTGCTTCCGTCGGGCGACCTTATGGCACCTGGCTCACAAAGGTGAATATCACTCCCCTGCCATACGGCACGGGGGTGAGACCAGGTCAGTCCCCCGTCCCTGCTTATCGTCTGGAAGAGTGTAAACGTACCTGTAGCCTCTCCGGCAGGAGACCCCCAGAATTCTCCGTCACCTCCCCTGATGAACCTGCCGTCATCATGGAACATGGCGATGTAATGCCCCTTGCCGGTATTAAGAGGCTCAACGAACCCCATCACCACGATACCTCCCCAGTCGCCGGCCGGTTCGAGGTCCGTCCATGTCTGCCCGTCATCCTCGCTTACTGCAAGCCTTGCCGGGTAAAGCCCCGACCACAGTATAAGCCTTTTCACGCCACCTTCGTCAACCACCCTGTGAATTGTCGGCACCTCCCTGCTGGTGCTCCAGTTTTCGGGTAAAGGCAACCTGTCGCTCCAGGTCAGACCGCCGTCATCACTGCGCTTCATCACAATGGGCCCTTGTCCGTGTCCCTTTGGATAGACAGCATAAATCGTTTCTCCATCCTCCAGTAAAACAGTAGTAACGTGCCCCAGGTAGACCCCCTCTTCGCGGTCGACCGTCACCTGCCGGGCCTCACTATCCAGGTCAATTGCCGGGATAGTTACCTTCTCCATTATGTCGCCGCCGGATTCCACTGGTGCATAACCCGGGCCTGACGGGCATCCTGCAACAAAAAACAATACTGCTGCCAGTCCAGCAGCATTTATAACCCCATTTAAATATCCCTTCTTCATTATAAGAAAATGTTTTAGTTAAATTTATTTTGGTTTTCTACATACCACGCCTCTGTATATCCTCCAGGATGTAATGACACTGCAGTAATCCGCGCGGCACATGGAAACATCCCTTCCACTTGCCTCCCTTGAGATTCAGCAGCACCTCGCCGCGACGGTCCAGGTACCCGAACCACTCTCCGTGCTCAGGGTCGGGGTACCTCTGCCATGTATAATCATGAACCCTGCCGAACCATTCTGCACAACGGGAGTCTGAAGTAAGCCTGTAGCCCTTCAGCAGACTGATCAATGTCTCCATATGCACCCACCATAATTTCTGGTTCCACTCAAGCTGCTGCGGTGGATGCCCAAGGATGTCCATAAAATAATAGATGCCACCGTATTCGTCGTCCCAGGAATGCCCGAGAGTGTTTATGACAATATTCACCGCATCCCGGGCCAGAGAGAAATCCTCATTCCTTTCTGCCAGATCCATTATGAACCACATCGCCTCAATCCCGTGGCCTGGATTCAGCAGCCGTCCATCGAACGAATCGACAAACGACCCGTCGGGCGCAACATTCTCCAGAACCAGTCCCTGTTCCCGGTCAACAAACACCTCCATAACCTCTTTCACCATATCGCCGGTAAGTCTTTCAAGGACTTCTCTTTCAAGAAGTTCTTCAATCTCAATGGCAAGGTTACAGAGTATCATCGGCAATGAGAAATTTCTCACCGGGCGTGTGCCGGGAAAGGCCTTGTTATATTTTCCTTTCGGGTTATCCCGGCGGGAAAGTATATTTTGAAATCCTGAAAGTGCAATATCAGCATGGCGGGCTTCGCCGGTTGCCTTGAAAAGCTGGCCAAATGCCATCGTGGCAAAGCAATCTGAAAAAATATTGTATGGCTGCACCAGCGGCCTGCCGCTGCGGTCAAGTGCAAAATACCAGTTGCCTTCACTGTCGCGTCCGTGCTTTTCCATGAACGATGCACCATGCACCGCCATATCCAGCCACTCCTGCCTTTTCTCCAGTCTGTTGTACAGTGTAGAGAACATCCAGACCTGGCGCCCCTGAAGCCACATGAACTTATCGGTATCATAAACGTATCCGTCCCTTCCCAGGCAGGTAAAATATCCTCCATGCATCTCATCCGGAGAATATTTCATCCAGAAAGGGATAACATTTTCAAGAAGCTCTTTCCGGTACAGGCCTGCAAGCCGGCCCGGGTCATTTATTTTTTTACCCTGGTATCCCATGTATATCCGTTTATGTTTTTCCTGTTAGGCAACATTACTGTAATTACCATGGCGGTAATGACACTTATTGCCATTCCGACGGCCCCGTACAGAAGGAACGATATTGAAGTGTTCATCTCGATCCACAGAAGCACCGACATTCCTGCAACGACTCCAACAAGTGCAGCAGGGGCCGAGATACGGTTTGAAAATATCCCCATTACAAACAGTGCGGCAAGTCCGCTTGTCAGCAGTCCCAGAAATGTATTGAACTGGTCCCATAAAGACGCTATGTCCCATGTGGCAAGCACCAGGGCCATTATTATTCCGAGGATACCTGCTGCCACACCAGATATACGGGCTGTGACCATAGCTCCCCTGCTCCCTGAAGAGGGTGACTTCGCAACCTTGTAAAAATCGGATGTGATAACTGCAGCCACTGAATTGATATTGGATGAGAGTGTTGACATTGCCGCAGCAAATATTGCAGATATCAGGATTCCTGCCACGCCGGGAGGAAGCTCTCCGACTATGAACTGGGGGAAGGTTGCATCTATGTTGGGATTTGTCAGGGCAAGCCTGTCCGGGTTAAAGTAATAGAAAGCGAACAACCCTGTACCAAGCAGAAAGAACAGCAGTGAGACCGGTATGCTGACGATGCCGTTGAGCCAAATTCCGCGGGCGGTCGCCTTTTCATCCCTGGTAGTCATGTAGCGTTGGACAACCGACTGGTCGCTTGTGTATAGAATAAGCGAATTTGCCAGTCCACCGATCAGCACCACCCAGAACACAGCCTGTGTAAAATCGAAGCTGAAGTCGAACATCAAAAACTTCCGGTGCTCTGAAGTAACACCGGCAAAGCCGGCAAGGCCCCCCTCCACACCCGAAATCATGAAACCGAATGCAATCAGGGCGCCTCCAACAAGTATAAAACCCTGTATCACGTCGCCCCAGACCACGGCTTCTATACCGCCGCTGGTACAATAGATTATCGTAATGACCCCCATCAGTATGATCGACCAGTATACACTGAAACCAGTGACAGCATGCAGCGCCAGAGATGGCAGGAACAAAACGATAGCGATCCGTGCCACCATGAACATCACGAACAATGCAGAGGCGAGCCACCTTACGGCACGGCTGAACCGCAATTCAAGGTATTCATAGGCAGTACTAAGGTTAAAGCCCCTGAAAAAGGGAAGGTAGTACCTGATTACCACGGGTGCGATCATTATGATACAAAGGTTGAAAACCAGCATCCTCCAGTCCGCCGCATAAGCCTTGGCAGGTATTGCTATAAAAGTAATGGCACTCAATGTTGTGGCAAATATGCTTATCCCGGCAGCCCACCACGGTATCCTTCCACCAGCCTTGAAAAAGTCGTCGGTATCCTTGCCCCGGTTCATGAAATAGAAGCCAAGCCCGAGCATACCGGCAAAGTAAAGAACAAGCACCAGGTAATTCAGTCCCCCGAATCGGGGACTGTAACGGAGGGTAAACATGGTGGCTTCCGGTGTTCTTACCCCCGGCCTGATCTCACCACCTGGTATAATTATCCTGTTGTTGAGACTGAGAGCCAGTGTTACAGCAGGTGCATCACCTTCCCAGGTACCGGTAATGTGCCACACATCAGTAATGGTATTATAGGCCAGGATATTCCGGTAAAATCCGGGGTGGTTGATCCAGAGGCTGTCTCTTATGCCTGTGTTCTCCTTATTACCCTGGCTTATCTCATATATCGCCTTTTCCACCTGGTTGAATACCTCTCCCGTATCGCCCCCGAAAAGAATTATGTGGCTTGCACCGGCAGGTGCCGCAGCAGCTGCAGCAAGGGTTATCTCCCCCTTTCCGGGTATAGTTATGTCCCGGAGCTTTTCCCATGCTCCTCTCCTGATGCTGTACCGGTAAACCGTGGAAAGGAAACGAGTTGTGGGTTTGCCGGGATCGGTCACTCTTCCTCCTATTGCATAAAGTGCCGGGAACTCGCCGTCAGTCTGACCGACAAGAACAAAATCCCTTGCAGGAGCCGGCATGTCAGGCAGTCTGCTCCATCCCTGCACGGGGTCGGCCAGGTCAATGAACATAAACTTTGAAGATGGGCCGGCAGGAGACTCTCCTCCCGCCACAAAGACAGTGTTGCCAACTG
>SLMM01000083.1 GCA_007133565.1 Bacteroidales bacterium | reverse complement strand
CTTTCATACGGCAGGGTGTTCTGTGGTGCAGCCTGTCCGCTTGGAGTAATACAGGACCTTGTTATAGTCAAACCTGTTAAGGTGCCGGTATGGATACAGAAATCCCTGGGATTGTTCCCGTTCGTTTACCTTGCGCTGGCAGTGCTGTACGCGGCAACCGGCACAGATTTCATAATATGCCGATACGACCCCTTTATTGGAATATTCAGGATGGGTGCCGAATTCCACCTGATAGTCCTCGGCATATCTTTCCTGCTCATCGGAATGTTCGTGGCAAGGCCCTACTGCAGGTTTGTATGTCCGTACGGTGCACTCCTGAAGGTCACGTCCATGTTCTCAAGACGCCACCTTTCAATCACCCCCAATCAGTGCATACAGTGTAAACTTTGTGCCGACTCATGCCCCTTCGGAGCTATTGACAAACCGACACCCGATAAACTGGTACGCGACATAAAAGGGCGTACCGGAAAATTCATTCTCTATGCAGCAATTATACCGCTGCTGATGCTGGTCGGCGGCTTTGCACTCTCCTCATCGCACGTTTTCCTGGCAAGGGCCCATCCCGATGTATACCTTGCCCACCTCCTGATAGATAGCCCGGAGGTCATGGATGACCGCGACAATCTCGACGTACAGACCTTCCTCGGGTCTGACCGGACCATAGACGAACTGGTTGAATCAGCAGGTGAAATACAGGCATCCTTTTATACAGGAGCATGGTTTACAGGTGTTTTTATCGGACTTGTGGCGGGGCTGTTCCTCATCTCCCAGTATATAGTGAGGCGGCGTACCGATTATGAACCCAACAGGGGCGACTGTTACAGCTGCGGCCGCTGCATGAAGTATTGCCCCGTGCAGAAATGACCGGGCAGAAACAAAATGGCCACCTGCGGTAAAACAACAAAACGAAACAGAAAGAACAGGATTTAAAATGAACATCAGCGACAAAATAAAGATTGCAAAACAGACAGCCACGGTGGCAGGTGCTTTTTGCCTTGTAATAAGCCTCCTGTTGCTTCTCAACTACCTGCAGATGCGGTCGGCCGACCCGCTGGAGAGCGAGGTGATGGAAACGCTTGTGCAGCGGCTCCAGATGGAGCCAGGCAACGAGCAACTCAAGGAGGAGATCAGGCAGTTCGACCTGCTGGCAAGAAAGGCTTACTTTACCAGCCTCTGGCAGGTCAGAACAGGCGGCTGGCTGCTCCTGGTTGCCGCCATAGTATTTGTCGGCGCCCTCAGGATCTATTATTCACTCATTGCCAGGATAGAAGAGCCGGAGGAGGAAGAAGAGACCGACGACATTACCGGCCGGGCACTCTCCCGCAGGTGGATACTGGCAGGCACCGGCATCCTGGTGGCAATAGCACTGGTGGCGACATTTACCGTTTCCGACCCCGTTGAAAGATATCTGGCCGATGTGACTATTGCCGAAGAGGCTGAAGACCAGGTTGAACGAATTACAATAACCGATCCCGAAGCCAGGCCTGCTCCTGCCCCCTCCCCTGACGATCCCCCAACCGAAGAGGAGGGCCTGGTTGCAGACCCTGAGGAAGCCCCCGCCGACCCTGCCAGGGCTGAAGCACTTCCGGCCCGGCCTGCCGCACCCTCCTTCCCCGGTGCAACCTCAATCAGGCAGAACCACAATGCAATAAGGGGCCCCTGGAGCAACGGGGCTGTCTACCATAACAACCTCCCAATGGAATGGGATGGAGAATCGGGCACCAACATCCTGTGGAAAGTGCCCGTACCCATGCACGCCTTCAGCTCTCCGGTAATCTGGGGCGACAGGCTCTTCCTAACCGGAGCTGACGAGCGTGAAAGAAAGGTCTTCTGCTTTAACAGGCATACCGGCGAACTTCTTTGGGAGGCTTCGGCCAACAATATCCCGGGCTCGCCGGCAACACCGCCAAGAACCACGCCGGATACCGGACTGGGTGCGCCTTCTGCCACCACCGACGGGATTGGCGTATATGCGATCTTCGGTACGGGCGATATAATAGCGCTCGACATGGAGGGGAACCGCCTGTGGGCAAGGAATCTGGGTGTACCCGACAACCATTACGGCCACTCTTCATCACTCATCTCCCATGGCGAAAAACTGTTCGTGCAGTATGACGATCTTGACCAGGGCAGGATACTGTGCCTCAACGTGCTGACGGGCGAGACCATATGGGATATATCCAGGGAGTCTAATGTCTCGTGGGCCTCTCCCATACTGGCCAGCGTGAACGGCAGCTACCAGCTCGTGGCCAAAGGAAACCCCATAGTGGCAGGGTACGACATTGAAACAGGCAGGGAACTGTGGTCGGTAAGCGCCATGGCAGGCGAGGTCGGGCCTTCTCCTGCGTTTGGGGGGGGACTGGTCTTTGCGGCCAATGAATATGCCACCATGGTCGCCATCAACCCTTCTTCAGGAGAGGTTGTATGGCAGGATAACTATTACCTGCCCGAGGTGGCCAGCCCTGTTTATGGTAACGGGTATGTATTCATAGCAACAACCTACGCGGTGCTTGCCTGCCTGGATGCAAAGACCGGGGAAACGCTCTGGGAGTATGATACCGATGATATTTTCTATTCATCCCCCCTGGTTGCCGGCAACAGGCTCTATGTTACCGATATCAGCGGCAACACATACATATTTGAAACCGGCGGAGAACCGAACCTTCTGGCACAGAACTCCCTCGGCGAAGAGGTTTATACAACACCTGCCTTTGCCGATGGCAGGATATACATCAGGGGAGAGGACTATCTGTACTGCATAGGTAATTGAAAGTTAAAAGAATGGAAGCGCAGCTAAGCAAGATACATACAGATATTGACGAGATAATTTCCCTTTCGGGGAAGGACAAGAGCGCCGTAATACCGGTTCTTCAGGCAATACAAAACAGGTATAACTACCTTCCGCGGGAAGCGCTTAAGAGGGTGTGTGACACTACCAGCATCACACCGGCCGAAATTACGGGCGTTGCAAGCTTTTACACCCAGTTCAGGTTTGAGCCTGCCGGCAAGCATATTGTCAGGGTCTGTACCGGCACGGCCTGCCATGTCAAAGGAGCCATGCTGGTGCATGACGCCATGGCCAGGGAGATGAAGCTGGCGCCGGGCCGGTCGACCGACGACAAAAGGCTTTTCACCCTCGAAAAGGTGGCATGCCTGGGATGCTGCACGCTGGCTCCGGTCGTCCAGATTGATGATACAACCTACGGCCATGTTACTGCCAGCCTCTCCGCCGGGGTGCTGAGGGATTTCCTCAGCCGTGACGGTAAGGAAAAGAAAAAGAGGGGTGTCATCCTTCCGGGGGGAGAGCTTCAGGGAGAGATAAGGGTAGGCCTCGGCTCATGCTGCATTGCAAGCGGAAGCAGCGATATAAAGGATGCCGTTGAGGCATCGGTAACGCGCGACCGGATAAACGTGAACATAAAACAGGTCGGCTGCGTGGGCATGTGCCACCAGGTGCCTTTGCTTGAGGTTGTAACGGGCAACGGGGGCACCGGACAGTCCAGGCTGTATGCAAAAGTGTCGCTGGCAGATGTCAAATCTATCGTAAGGTCGCATTTTGCACCTCCGGGACTGATGACGCGCATCAGAAACGGGATAACAAAGATTGCAGAAACAATACAGACCGACGACGACTGGGAAGGTATTGAGCGCTACTCGATAGATGTGAGGGAAAAGCATGTGGCCTCCTTCCTCGGCAACCAGATACCCATAGCCACCGAGCACAGGGGTGTGCTTGACCCCCTGGATCTGGACGATTACATTGACCGCGGCGGGTTTGGGGGATTGAAACGGGCACTCGATATGGAGCCAGGTGAGGTGATTAATGAGGTCGTTGAGAGCGGACTTCGCGGACGTGGCGGCGCGGGATTCCCAGCGGGCAGGAAATGGGAGGTGGCCGCTTCACAGCCAGGAGAAGACAAGGTACTCATCTGCAATGGCGATGAGGGTGACCCCGGTGCCTTCATGGACAGAATGCTGCTCGAATCCTACCCCTTCAGGATTATTGAGGGCATGACGATAGCGGCAAAGGCTGTCGGCACATCCGAGGGGATATTTTATATAAGGGCCGAATACCCCCTGGCCGTCAAGCGTATCAGGCAGGCAATCGAGATGTGCCTGGCCAAAGGGTTGCTGGGAGACAACATACTCGACAGCGGCTTCAGCTTCCATATCAGGATCAAGGAGGGGGCCGGAGCTTTCGTATGCGGCGAGGAGACGGCGCTCATCGAATCGATAGAGGGCAAGAGAGGATTCCCGCGCATCAGGCCACCGTTCCCGGCCGAAAAAGGATTATGGGGCAGGCCCACGCTTATCAACAACACCGAGACTTTTGCCATGGTGCCCTATATAATGGACCAGGGGGCGCAAAAATTTGCATCAATCGGCACTGCCGAAAGCAGGGGAACGAAGGTATTCGCGCTTGCAGGGAAGATAAGGCGGGGGGGGCTGATAGAGGTGCCCATGGGAATTACCATCAGGGAGATAGTAGAGGATATCGGCGGCGGCATTGCCGGCGACAGGCAGTTCAAGGCGGTGCAGATCGGAGGACCGTCGGGTGGTTGTGTCCCTCACTACCTGGCCGATACACCGGTCGACTTTGAATCACTGCTTGATGCAGGGGCAATGATGGGCAGTGGCGGACTGGTAGTTCTTGACAGCAGCGACTGCATGGTTGATATGGCAAGGTATTTCCTCTCATTCACCCAGTCGGAGTCCTGCGGCAAATGCACCTTCT
>SLMM01000169.1 GCA_007133565.1 Bacteroidales bacterium | reverse complement strand
GTTTGAATCTTTCCCGCCCTGCTCAACAGGAGATCATTAATGGTCTGAGTATTTGGCAATAGATATGATTATGTTTAATTTTATGTTCTATCAAATAATTAGTAAACATAAAACCATAAAGAAATGTCAAATTATCATGAACCGGTAGAAGAACTCAGTCCCCGCGACAGGGATTTTTCAAGAGCGCTGAACAGCCTCAAGGAAGAGGTTGAGGCAGTGGACTGGTATCACCAGCGGGTTGTTACAACAAAAGACGATGAGCTCAGAGATATCCTTATCCATAACAGGGATGAGGAAATCGAACATGCATGCAAGACGATCGAATGGCTTCGGAAAAACATGCCTGTGTGGGACGATGAGCTAAGAAAACAGCTTTTCAAAGACAACGGCAAAGAAGATAACCCATCTGATCTGGGAATCGGAAAAATAAAATAAAAAATTATGGACATATTAAAACAATCACTTGCCCCGCTTTCTGACGAAGCATGGCAGGAAATCAAATCGGTAGCAAAACAGATACTGAATTCTCATCTATCTGCACGTAGGTTTGCTGAAGTAAGTGGTCCAATGGGATGGGACTATGCTGCAGTGCCGGCCGGCAGGCTTGACATACCCGGCGGACAGGATAATAAGGGCGTTGTTTACGGCATTCACAAAGTACAGCCGCTTATTGAACCACGGATCAGTTTTAACCTAAACATCTGGGAACTGGACAACCTTGCAAGGGGAGCAAAAGATGCAGATCTTGATCCGCTGGAAGAGGCGGTTGTCAAACTGGCCGAATTTGAGGAAAAAACCATCTATTACGGATTGAAGGATGCCTCAGTAACCGGGCTGAAAAATGTAAATACCTCAGGAAAACTTGCGCTGCCTGAAAATATCGAAGGCCTCCTCTCAACGGTTTCGGAAGGTGTGACAAAGATGATGGATGCATCAGTAAGCGGCCCCTGGACACTTGTAGTCAGTCCCGGATTATGGAAGCAAATATCCTCGCACTTCAAGGGCTATCCACTTAAGCTGCAGCTGGAGAAACTGTTGGGAGGACCGGTAATCATGTGCCATTTCATCGAAGAGGCATTTCTGGTACCAACTTCTGCTGAGGATATCAACCTGGTCATCGGACAGGATATCTCAATAGGGTATGAATCGCATAACGATAAAGAAGTCAGATTGTTCCTGACCGAATCATTCACCCTAAGAGTATACGACCCGGCCTCGGTAATATTGATCGGGTAACATGAAAAATCAGGACTGTCACTAAACGCTGACCCCCGGTTTATTTTGCGGGGGTCTTGTTTTTGCCATCAATAAATGCAACAAACCAAGCTTGTACATATCAAACAGGCGGAGCGAGGAGACCCGCCGGCACAACATGGCCCTGAGTGCGGGGCGCAGCAACATCAGCAAAAACCCGGCAAGTCTGCCGGGAATATTCCTTCTCAGGCCGAAATATACGCTTAGGATCCTTACTGTATTGATAAAGCCGCTGTCATGGCCGGTATATTGAATAATACTTACCAGGTTGGCAATGCTCCTGTCGGTTTTCTCAATAAAGGCCGGGTTGGTCTCAACGCAGGCGTGCAGCAGGGGATTGTCAATATGCCTGATATGTAAACCGAGTTTCCCCAGATTATAGGCAAACAACGTATCTTCATAACCGTATTGAGTTAACCGTTCGTCAAATTTTACGGTTTCAACAATATTCCTGTCTATCAAAAAATTATTGGTCATGAAATAGCGAACGGGACTCTGCCGTCGCAACTCTGCAGTAATGCTTTCCCTCTCCCTGCCGTATCTCCACCGGAGCCTTTCTTCAGGAAGGGGAAGGTTTACATTGTATGCTCTTCCTCCGCATATCACTGGAGGATCGCCTTGCTTGACCTCCTGCAGGTACTTTTCTAAAAAATTTTCAGAAATGATCTCAGAATCGCAGTCAATGAACAAAAGCTTGTCATACCGGGCGCGTACCGGGAACATGTTCCTGATCCGAGAACGGCCGACATTGGTGCTGAGCCTGATATAATTATGCTGTCTGCAGGCCACCTCATTCAGGCTGCTGACTGACGGTGGTGAATGGTCATCTATGACAATTATCTCATATGGCACACCGCACCTGTCTCCCTGCCATACCAGATCCCTTACCAGCCTCCCTATCTTGTAATTGTAAACCGGTATGCAAATTGATATCATTGAAGAAATTTATTATAAGTTGTGCGCCGGTTTGAGCAACATTAATATCGGCAAAAATCTCAAAGTCAGTTGGTGGTAAAGCTTATCTGGTTTCCGTAGGCGGTACCCGACCTGGTTGTGACGTATGCCCTTATATAATAGATAGTACCTGGAGTAAGCAATGAAATGGTGCTTTGGAATTCGGCCGAATACCGGTTACCTTCAATGAATTCCTGCAACCCGGTCCCCGGCGCAATATTGTCTTCAATAGTAGGATTTGCAGTTGTATTATAGCATACACCGTATTCAACCAACTCTATCTCCCTGTTTGCCACAACTCTTCCGCCGGTTATGGCTGTTGTAGCAGTAACTTCCGGTTCAATGGTATCAAGGCTTCTTATTGCAACCAGATCGTCTTTTTCACAACCCGGCAGGAACAGGGAAAAAGTAATTACCGCCCCAACAATGGCTGACATCCGGAATATCCTACCATCAAGCAATTTTCTCATGTATGGACTTTAAATAACTCAAATTTCACATATAGCAGGATGCAATATAGTGCTATTTGGAGATATTTCAAAAATGATACCGTTTATTGTAAACATAAAAACCCGCCTGACCAGTTGCCAGGCGGGTCTGTGAATCTTATCTGCATTGCAGACGGTCAGACAACCGCCCCGCTCACAAGGAATGTGGCGGCAAATGCAATAATCGCGTACAATTCAGGAAATACACCAAGTATAAGTGTGTTTCCGAATACGTTGTATCCTGACCCGATTGCAGCAATACCGTTTGCACAAACCTGCCCCTGCCGGATTGCCGAGAGCAGCCCTACAATACCAAGGGCAAAACCCACGCCGAAGATAGTTGCAGCCTGATACCAGGTAACTACCTCGGGCAGTGCGCCTGTATATCCTGTGAGAACAAAATACCCCATAAATCCATAAAGACCCTGGGTTCCCGGCAAAGCGCTAAGTACCATATAACTACCAAACGCATCTTCGTTCTTTTTCATTGCGCCTATCGATGCATTACCACCCATAGATACACCAAAGGCACTGCCAATGCCGGCAAGTCCTATCATCAATCCAATGCCAATGTAAGCTAAAATAATCGGTTCCATAATAAAAAGATTAAGTTAAGTAAGTAATTTAATATCTAATCAAGTCTTCTAAACGGATTATATTTTTTGCCTCCTCCGGAAAATCCGGCATTTTTGTAAAACTCAACGAATGTCAGACGCATCGGATGGACAAACGACCCGAGTCCCGACATAAACAGGTTAATACTGTGGCCGAAAAGCAGGATGATTATCATAACTATGGCGCTTACCACAGGAATGTTGCCGCTCATCGATACTGCCAGGCTGTTGAATACAAACCCCAGTATTGCGCTTGCTATACCCAGGGCAAACAGACGTATATATGAAAGGATATCACCAAGAAGTCCCGTTGCCATATTGTAGGTATTCCAGAGCCCAAGGCCAAAATTGGCAAATACGTTCCTGTTCAGATTGTTAAGGAACAATATCATCAGTCCGCTTATTCCCAGTACTGCATACAACACAGGGTTGAGCGTTTCCATGGGTATCCCTGTTACAACGCTGGTAAGATAGACCAGGATGCTGCCAACGATAAGCATAAGCCAGCCGTAGGTTCCCATCGCATACTTCCAGCCAAACTGTATTGTCTCATTCACTGCCTTGAGCACCATACCGAATATTATCTGGATACCCCCCAGGGTTATCGAAAGGTAGAACAATATCATGTTGATGTCGGTGCCCCGCTCGGTGAACATTGCCTGCAGGTCGCGGTAAATTGGCAGATTGGAATGGTAGAGGTTTATCCCGAAGAAGGTTCCCCCTATCAGTCCGAATAACAGGGTTGCCACACCAAGGTACATAACCAGCACCGCCATGGGCTTCAGCTCCTTCTGCACCTTTTTCCTGGCAAATACCGCAGCAACCACCATAAGTATCCCATATCCTGCATCACCCAGACAAAAGCCAAAGAAGAGTGCATAGAAAGGTGCAAAGAAGGGTGTCATATCCAACTCCTTGTAACTGGGAAGCGAGTATAACTCTCCAAGCTTCTCAAATTTTCCGGCAAATCCCTTGTTCTTTAAAAGTATGGGGGCTTTGTCATCCGGCCCCGGCTCCGATGTTATATAGGCCGCTGAGCTTTCATCCAGGTAGCTGTTCAGCTTCGAAGCAGCCTCCTTGGGCACCCATCCCTCAAATATCATAAGCTTCTCATCGGCTTCCCTTGTTGTATTGTAAACAGCCTTTTCATACTCAAGTTCCTGGATAAGCTCATTCTTGTATCTCTCAAGGGCATCAAGGTCCATTCTGGCCATCTCCTCATACCTCTTCTCGATGACCTCAATCTCCTCCTTTACCCCTTCTTTTTCTTCAATAAGACTGGCAAGGGAACGTGTGGGCGGTGTAACCTCTTCTGCAGGAATACTGACTTCCTCTCCTTCTCGCAATATTACAATAAAATGTACCTGTCCCCCATGTATACCTATCTCCTCGATAGTATACTTATCCTTCCATTCCTGTTCAAACTTCCGGGTTGGACAAATGAAGAACCTGATATAGATACCCTCTTTCCTGAGCCTGGTTATCATATCAGGTGAAAAGTTACCCCAGGGGTACAATTCATGTATCTCCTTCCTGAGGGAGTTCAGCTTGTTGATAATTCCCTCCTGCCGGGATTGCAGCTCTACAAGTTCTTCAAAAACATCCTTGCCGTAAAGCTTGCCTCCTATGACGGGATGGTCATTTTCCCATTTTTTGAGAAACCTAATGGCTTTATCCACCCTGTCAAGATACTGGTACTTTTCCCTGATCTCATCACTGATATCCAACTCCTGTTCCACTATGTGCACCACCCCCAGGTCACGCAACTCTTCAAGAATATCTTCGTACTCCCTGTGATAGATCAGAAACGAATATTTGATCATTGGTGATATCATATCGTTGCCTCCTCTGCTTGCTGTTGACGGGTTTTAACAATTTTCTGTGACGACTTGTCCAGGTTTTCCTCATCCTCCAGGAATCTCTTAATCTTCAGTATGGCTTCCTCGTATCCTGGGATCTGGACCTTTTCATAAAGATTTACCTTTTGGGTTGTCTTTTTTCTGGCGTGGTCAAGCAGGTGCATCTTCCTATTGAAGAACTCCCTTTCTATCGCCACCTGCGCCAGCTCCTCAAGAACTTTTATCCCATCAAAATACCAGTCCGGTTTGTTTATGAGACTGAAATCACTTATCTCGAAAATGATTTCATCGAGAACCGGTGTTCTTACCCCGGCAATTTTCTTGACAGAAACTTCAACATCTTTAATGCTTATCAGGCTCGGATCAAACTCCGCCCAGAGCCTTGCCATGTAATCATATGCCTTTATCTTTTCTTCCAGTTTCCTGTCAAGCGCCGCAGCCTCATCCTTTGCTTTTTTAACCTCCATCCTAAGTGCAGTCTCCTTGTTCTTGATCGTCGGAAGCGCCCTTACACGTATCTGCAACTGCTTGTTCAGATCCTGCAGTGAGGTTTTATTGTATTGAAATTTTATGGCCATGCAATCGATATTTTCTGTTCAATCGTTCAGCTAACAGTTTTCAATTTGTAACCCATGTCTGATTACTATTTCTTCCTGGGCCAGTACTTGTCCGTCATCTCCTTGCGGATACCTACCTCAGCCTGTGTAAAATTTTCGCTGAACAGCTCCCATCCTGTATTTAGCATAGTGTCGGTATCTATGTTCACGTCGATAGCCAGCAACCTATCTGAATACTCTTTGGCAAACTTGAGGGTCCTCTCGTCATAGTCGGTCAGGTCAAAGCCGTTCTCAAGCTTGGTCCGGGCATTGGCAGCATCAGCATAGAGACGTACGGCCGTGTTCATAACCTGCGGATGATCCTCTCTTGTTTTCTTGCCTATAACAAGCTGCTTCAGACGGGACAGGCTCCTGAACGGGTCGACGATAACCTTACCTATTTCGGTATCACGGCGCAGGAACAGCTGCCCCTCGGTAATATATCCGGTATTGTCAGGTATCGCGTGGGTAATGTCTCCGCCTGAAAGTGTGGTTACTGCAATAATGGTGATTGAGCCACCCTCAGGGAACTGAACCGCCTTTTCATAAAGTTTGGCAAGATCACTGTAAAGTGAGCCGGGCATACTGTCCTTCGAAGGGATCTGGTCCATCCTGTTCGAAACGATACTGAGAGCATCGGCATACAGTGTCATGTCTGTAAGGAGTACGAGCACGTTCTCATTCCTGTCAACCGCAAAATATTCTGCTGCTGTCAGAGCCATATCAGGCACAAGCAGGCGCTCTACCGGCGGATCTTCAGTTGTGTTTACAAAGCTGACGATGCGGTCAAGGGCGCCGGCACTGTCAAAGATGTTCTTAAAGTAAAGGTAATCGTCATTGGTCAGCCCCATACCGCCCAGGATTATCTTGTCGGCCTTTGCCCTGAGTGCCACCATTGCCATTACCTGGTTGAAGGGTTGATCGGGATCGGCAAAGAAGGGGATCTTCTGGCCGGTAACCAGGGTGTTGTTAAGGTCTATACCTGCAATACCCGTGGCTATAAGCTCCGACGGCTGCTTTCTTCTAACGGGGTTCACCGACGGACCGCCTATCTCCCGCTCATCACCCTCGACCTCAGGCCCGCCATCGATAGGAAGTCCGAAAGAGTTGAAGAAGCGGCCGGCAAGATCATCGCTCACCTTTAGTACCGGAGGCCGTCCGTAAAATGTTACCTCGGCGTTTGAAGGAATGCCTTCGGTTCCACCAAATACCTGGAGTGTTACATTCTGCCCCTGGATCTTAACAACCTGTGCCAGCCGGCCATTTACGGAGGCAAGTTCCTCATAACCCACACCCTCGGCATTCAATGAACAGGTTGCCTTGGTGATCTGGGTTATACTGGTGTATATTTTCTGAAAAGCTTTAGTTTCCATTATGCTGATTTCTTTTCGTCGATTATATAATACAATTCTTTTTCGTGTCTCTTAAACTGCTCAGATTCATATTCTGAATAATTCATCTGCTTCAGTTCGTTGATTATCCTCTTGAAATAGGGGTTAACCTCTTCGAATGATTCGAACTCGAAGGAGGTATCGTAAACATCCAGCACCTTCTCAAGCATGTACTTCTGCCTGGGGATCGGGCATGAACGGTCAATCGGGTCAAATGCGTCCTGCTGCAGTATGATGAAGTCTATCACCTCCGACTTCCAGAAATCAACGTGGTAGCTGATGGGAACCCCGTCATCGCCAAGTATATTTATCTGTTCTGAAGCTTCCTTGCCCCTGATAAGAATATTCTTGACCAGCATAACATTATCCACCCATGTGTCGGATATGTTTTCCTTCATATAATCCTGCAACTCGGGATACTCTATATACTTCGAGTAACTGTCTATCGGGTCGATGGCAGGGTAGCGCTTGCTGTCGGCCCTCTGCTGCGACAGGGCGTAAAAACAGCGGGCCGCTTTTTTCGTTGACTCCGTGACGGGCTCCTTAAGGTTACCGCCGGCAGGCGATACCGTACCAATGAATGTGATGGAACCGGTCTCGCCGTTATTCAGGTATACAAAGCCTGCCCTTGAATAGAAATTGGAGATAATTGCCGGCAGGTCCATCGGGAAGGCATCAGGTCCGGGAAGTTCCTCCATCCGGTTCGACATTTCCCTCAAAGCCTGGGCCCATCTTGATGTTGAGTCGGCCAGAAGCAGAATTTTAAGCCCCATGGCACGGTAATACTCCGCTATTGTCATCGCGGTATACACGGAAGCCTCACGTGCGGCAACAGGCATGTTTGAGGTATTTGCAATAATGGTGGTTCGCTCCATCAGCTTTCTGCCTGTTCTCGGGTCCTCTATTTCCGGAAACTCTGCGAATATTTCAACAACCTCATTGGCCCTTTCACCACAGGCTGCAACAACTACTATATCAGCCTCGGCCTGTTTTGATATGGCATGCTGGAGTACTGTCTTACCGCTCCCAAAGGGGCCGGGAATAAATCCGGTTCCTCCTTCCACAATCGGGTTCAGGGTATCCATGGTCCTTACACCTGTTTCAAGCAGCTTGAATGGACGGGGTTTGTTCTTGTAGGTTTTGATGGGAACCTTTACCGGCCATTTCTGTACCATGGTAACGGGCACCTCGTTGTCCTTCTGGTCGGTTAGCACTGCAATCGTATCATTAACAGTGTACTCACCTTCTGATACAACACTTTTAATTTTGTATCTACCTTCAAATTTGAAAGGTACCATGATCTTGTGCGGCTGCTCATTCTCATTAACTTCACCCAGCCAGTCGCCGGCAGCCACTGTATCACCCTTTTTTGCCAGGGGTTTGAATGACCATTTCTTCTTGTCGTCAAGTGCGGAGGTATAATCGCCCCTTTTGAGGAACACGCCGTCCATCTTGTTAAGATCATGCTGCAGTCCGTCATAGTTCCTGGATAATATTCCGGGACCCAGCGTCACTTCAAGCATTCCTTTTGTGAACTCAACCTCCGTTCCCACTTTTAATCCCCTGGTGCTTTCAAAGACCTGGATATAAGCCCTTTTTTCAAAAACCTTGATGACCTCAGCCATCAGCTTAACACCCTCAAGATTGATATAGCAAATTTCATTTTGAGAAACCGGTCCGTCAACATCAACCATTACAAGGTTGGCGATTACACCGGTCACTTTACCCCTGGTTAAATTATTTTCCTTCATTATAACTATGATTAGCGAATTATTTTTTCAGTATTTCTCAACTAAAGATATCATAACAAAAAAGTCTGTGATCAGGTCTGACTTCTTTTCTGGTTTATTGTAAATTCTTTAGGGAACTCATAGCTTTGCTCCAGTTCATCGAGAAGCTTCCTGAACAGCTCCCTGCCCGTTTCCTGGTCCAGATCCAGCCAGCGCTGAACCATCTCGAGTTTAATAATAAAGGCCAGCAATACCTCAACCGTAAAGTAATTGAATGTATTTGCATCATCGAGATATTCCCATTTCATAATGTCCATTGCCCGCTCTCTTTCCAGGAGGTTGTCATTATCCTGAACAGAGATCAGCTTTTCCATAAATTCAAAATCATTACCAAGGCCAAAATCCTTCAGGGTGCTTTTCCTTACAGCCTGTACCACATAATTGTCTCCTATAAGGTACTTGTCCCCCTTGAGCTTATGTTTTCTGACATTGATACCGGCAACAATATTCCTGATATTAAGGTCAAACTCAAACCAGTCACGCATAAACTTATTTGAGATGTTTGTAACATAATCATAATACAGCCAGGTTAGCTGGTCTTCCCATGACAAGCCGTCAAAGAGGGGGGACTCGTTCTTATACGCGGTGATAAGGCGTTGCATGTATTCTGGCAATGAACCAGGTTCCTTTATCTCCTCCTCAAGTTCATCCCTGGAATATTTGCCGCTATCATCAAATTCTTTATTCGATTTTGTTAGCAGGTTTAGCAGATTTGTGTTATCGGCAGGCAAAAAAAGCAACTCTAATAGCTTATAATCATCGGGGTGAAGATGATATGCCATATCCTCCTTGAAATCTGCTATTGAAAAACTGAGTTTCTTCTGATCAATCAGGATGTCCGGCAATCCGGCAACGAGGTAGTAATAATTTCTTTCAAACATTATGAAATTGTACTGATTAGTTCGTTCTTGTTCTTTCCTCAACTGGTATCAACCCTGGAAAATAAACCAGACAGGAAGTCGCTGGCAGCAGTGCGGCGGCTTGAAGTAGCTGGCTACTGTACCGGCTTCTTTTACTCCTTGTCCGAATAGAGCAACTCTTTTGTACGCGGCCTGAGATATGTCCTGAAGAAATTCTCAAAGTCCTCGTCAGTAAAACTGATCTGGTAGCTGCCATCTTTGGGGCCTATTTTAAATCCCGCCTCCATGGTGTCATCAAACTTCAGCACAAGTCCGGCATCCAGCAAAGCCTTCTGCTTTTTGGTAAAATACTCGTCAAGTTCCTTGCGGTTCTTTGCGGGAAGGAGCACTGTAACGTCGATTGCCCTGTTAGACCCGGGATCCCAGTTCTTTACTGCTGTCTCTATGATCTTCTGAAGGAACTCTTTTTCGTCGAAGGCTTCCTTAACCTTTTCACCTGTGGCCTTTGCAGTGATCAGTTCGGTGATCTGCTGCTTTATGGTATTGATTGACTGTCTGGCCGACAGCTTAATCTCGGAGTTTACGTTCTTTTTAATCTCTTCTGCTTCATTTTTGGCCTTTTCCACTAACCTTTCGGCTTCTTTGGCAGCCTTCTCATGCATCTTCTCAACTTCGGCTTTTGCATTGTCAATAATCTCCTGTGCCTCCTTGTTGGCTTTGTCAACCCCTTCAGCGTAGATCTTCTCTGTTAGTTCCTGAAGTTTGTTTTCCATGTGGATGAATTTTACTTTTTATATAATTAATTTTTTACTTAATGTCCGGAGTAATAGCCTGAATATGTAGGTGTAAAGTCAACCAGTCTTTAAAAACGCAAGCAAATGTACAAAATAATTCGAAAATTGAAAGAATACCATCTGATTTATCGAACACCGGCGGCGAAAATAAAAAAGCGCATGGTTATAAATCATGACAATCATCATTTGCGTTGCTTTCAGATACATATCTGCCTTTTTCGCAACCTGGCTTTTAAAATATTTTAACATATAGCGGACTGATGCCAGTTTTGCAGCATCAATAAATTATCACCATGAACTCTACTCTGACATGGAATGAAACCTGATCTTATTGTATCTCTCCTCAGCCATCTGGAGGCTGTAGGCCGACTCTGCGAGAAAAACATCCCTGCCGTGCTTATCCCTGGCCATATTTTGCTCTTTTCGCATTTTGAAATCATCAAGCTGTTCACGGCTGAGGCTTTCCATCCAGCATGCCTTGTACAGTTGAAGCGGTTCATAACGGCATGTGGCGCCGTACTCATGTTTCAGCCTGAACTCAATAACATCAAACTGCAGGGGCCCTACCGTTCCAATTATCTTTCGCCCTGAAGCCTGGTTTACAAACAGCTGGGCAACTCCTTCATCCATAAGATGATCAAGGCCCTTTGCAAGCTGTTTGAATTTCAAAGGATCACCATTTTCGACATATCTGAAAAATTCGGGTGAAAAACTTGGCATCCCCTTAAAACTGATCACTTCGCCTTCAGTAAGGGTGTCACCTATCCTGAAGTTACCGGTATCGTGAAGCCCGACAATATCACCGGGAAATGCACTGTCAACCACAGACTTTCTTTCGGCCATAAAGGCAGTGGGACTGCTGAACTTGATCTTCTTTCCGGTACGCGTAAGCAAATATGGCTTGTTACGTTTAAATACACCCGAGCAGACCTTAACAAATGCCAGCCTGTCACGGTGGTTGGGATCCATGTTTGCATGTATCTTGAAAACAAACCCGGTAAACCTTTCCTCGCCTGCATCTACCACCCTCTCAACAGCCCGGGTCATGCCCGGTGCAGGAGCTATCTTGAGAAAACAGTCAAGCAGCTCCCTTACGCCGAAATTATTGAGTGCCGACCCGAAAAAAACGGGAGCCAGTTTTGCCGCAAGATAGCTTTCCCTGTCAAATTTAGGGTATCCTGCCGAAGCAAGCTCGAGATCATCTTTCAGCACATTTGCATGCGGCTGTATATAGTCATCGGCCATTCCAGAAAAAATATCTTTGATACTGATGGTATCTCCATGCCTTTGTTTATCGGATAACACAAACAGGTCAAGTTTCTGTTCAAATATATTGTAAACACCCCTGAACCCGGGCCCGGAGCTTATTGGCCAGCTTAAGGGGCTGACCTGGATCTTGAGCTCCTTTTCAATATTATCAAGCAACTCAAAAGGATCCATAGCCGGCCGGTCCATTTTATTTATAAATACGATAACAGGCGTCCTTCTCATACGGCACACCTCCATCAGTTTCCTGGTCTGCGCTTCAACACCCCTGGCAGCATCAATCACTATTATCACACTGTCAACTGCGGTAAGGGTCCGGTAGGTATCCTCTGCAAAATCCTGGTGGCCCGGAGTGTCCAGTATATTAACCTTAAAACCGTCATATTCAAAGCCCATGACAGAGGTGGCAACCGATATACCCCTTTGCCTCTCTATCTCCATAAAATCACTTGTTGCCCCCTTCCTGATTTTGTTTGATTTTACGGCCCCGGCAACCTGAATTGCTCCCCCAAAAAGTAGCAGTTTCTCTGTAAGGGTTGTTTTTCCTGCATCGGGGTGGCTTATTATACCAAATGTCCGCCTTCTTCTTACCTCTCCTGAAAAGTCCATCTCATAATAACATTTATGAAAAACCGCAAAATTAATCATTCTCCGGCAAAGTCTATAACAGTGATATTTTTGCATATTTCCTGTTTTTGCCATATTTTCGTAGCAGCCGGCACCAGTATTACTCATGAACGGCGGATACCGGCTGCTGAATGGTCTAATCAAAAAGTTTAATTATGAAGATAAAAATATCTGCAGGAAGTCTTAAGGTATTGGTGCCGATCCTGTTTGCCGCGGCAGTGACTTTATTTCTTAAATCATGTGAACTTGAAGATTCCATGATGTGCAGAAAAGCCACCTATGTCAACGGCGAACTCGAAAGCGCTACGGAATGGGAGAAATATTACGGACTGAGGCTCGAACAGATACTGGATGAACAGGACGTTACCATAGGCAACCGCACAACCCGCTGGGAGTGCCGGTAAAAAAGTTTCCGGGCATCTGCCCTATATCCTCAGTCCTATCATCACAACATCATCGGTCTGCTCATTGTCCCCTTTCCAATCGTCAAAAGTCCTGACCAGTATCTCCTTCTGACGGATCATCGGTTCCTCCCTGATGTCCAGCAGCAGACTGACCAGCCGCTTGCGCATGAATTTCTTGTTGTTTTCACCACCGAACTGGTCAATATACCCGTCTGAAAAAATGTAGATCAGGTCATCCTCCTTAAGCTCTATGGTGTGGTTGTTGAAATTCATCATCCTGTCGCTTATCGCAACAGGCATCCTGTCACCCTTGTACTGCACGACTTCGCTTTCGCGGATGAGAACCAGCGGGTTGTTGGCACCGGCGAACTGGATCGTATTGCTCTTTTGATCGATATTGCATACCGCTATATCCATACCGTCCTGAATCCCGGAGTCCCCCCCTCCCTGCTGATGAAACGCATTTATAACCTTTTCCCTTAACTGATCAAGGATCTCGGAGGGACGGGTTATCTTCCTTGTATTCACTATATCGTTAAGAAAGGTGACACCCAGCATGCTCATAAGCGCGCCCGGCACACCATGGCCGGTGCAATCGGCCGCTACGACTATAACCTCACTGCCCACCTTCGATTCCCAGTAGAAATCACCGCTTACAACATCCTTTGGCCGGTACATGATAAAGAAGTGATCCAGCACATCCCTGAAATTATGGTCGTCGGGCAGAAGAGCCCTCTGTATCCGCCGCGCATAATGTATTGAATCCCAGATAAGCTTGTTCTGCTCTGCTATCTGGTCCCTTTGTGCAGCAATACTATCCCGCTGCTTTTCTATCTCATCGCGCTGGTTTGTTATCACCCGGTTTTTCTCTTCAAGCTTGATATTAGCCTCCTTCTTTATCCGGTAGCCGCGATAGATAAAATAGGCGAGTACTGCGGCAAAAACAAGCATTACAATAAAAAACCAGATAAGGAGCCGCTGCTTCTCTATCTGCTCAAGCTGCCGGCCCAGCACTACCTCCTGGTCAGCTATCATTCTCTCCTGCTCGCCTATCCTCTCCTGCTGCCCGGCAAGCACGGCAGCCTGCCTCTCTGCCTCCCCGCGGTTTTTCTCAAGCTCCGCCAGCTGTTCCCTGATCTCCTCATTCTGTTCTGTGATCTGCAGGTTCTTAATATCTATCTCTCTCTGCCTCTGTGCAATATCAGCCTCCAGCCTGTCAAGCAGGTCTCCCTGCCGTTCAATCTCCTCAAGCTGCCTCTCAATAAGCTCGTGCTGTATATCTATTTGCGCCGACTGCTCTTCGATTTCGGCAAGCTGCTCTTCAATAAGCCTGTTCTGTTCAAGTACCAGTATCTTCTCCTGTTCCAGCTCAAGCTCCACCTGCCTGTATATCTCCTGCCAGTCCGCTTCCGCAGTTATCGCATGCTCCCTGAAAAGCTCGCTAACCCAAAGTCCCTCCTCATTCATCCTCTCCTCGTTAATCTCGAACCTTTTCTGCTCATTATAGACTATGAAGTTTATCATCGACCGGTGAAACTCATAATTCTCGCTTATCAGAAGGGTATGCTGCCCCCTGGTGCCTGCCAGCACAAGTGATATGTCGTAGTCGTAACGCTTGTTGACATACAGCAGGCTTACCGGTGTAATGTCGTCAATGGTTCCGAAACGCACTACCTCAACAGGTTTTTGCTGTATTTCTCCCCTCTGCAAAGCATGGCGGCTTATTACCGGGTAAAGATCCTCTACCGGCTCAAGTATGCCTATCCGGAAAACCTGAATGTCGTCGATATTTTCCCACTGTACATACCTGGCAATATCAAGAATGTAAATTGCCCGTGATTCGTTATCGTATTCCTGCATGGGCAAAGCAAAGCTTCCTGTAGCCAAAACAGACGTTAAAAGGACCCCAACACCCGCAGCAAACCTGAATCTTCCCGCGAAAAAACCATAAAACACTTTAACCAGGCAATTTGCCCTGACACAAAAGCGCATAATGGCAGATAAGGTTTTAACTAATAAAAGGGTAGTCATTTTTATGAGTATTGTTTTGTTTTCAAGGAGATAATTCTGAATCTTAAAATAACATAATTTCACTTATGATTTCAATCAGACAAGATCAAAAAAATTAATTAAAAATGGAAGCAGTTTCATCTGTAAACATAATTTTTGATTATTTTTAGTCAAAATTTTATGTTTCCTGCAAAAAATATTCTAATCCGCTTTGCATTATAATGCTGCTTGCGGTTTTTTTCGATGTTTACATTTTTATAGTATGCAATCTAATTGAATAAATTTGCCGGAAGATAATGGTTTCTTGCCTGCCGGTTTTTATGCAGGTAGATCGCAGAACGGATAAACTAAATCGGGGTTGAGCCCCGGAGTATTATAAGGTATTTGTTGTTCCCGGCCAAAATTACCGGGATATTGAACCATTTTATGAATAACTGGCAATTGGACCGCAGGTATTTCATAGAACTATCCTTCAGGGGAACAGCTTACTGCGGTTGGCAGGTCCAGCCCAACGCCCCCAGCGTGCAGCAGGCTATAGAAGAGGCACTGGCACTTCTCCTCAGGGAGGAGTTGCGTGTTACCGGGGCCGGACGAACAGATACGGGTGTTCATGCACATTATTTTACCGCCCATTTCAGTTCATCGTCACTTCTCCCCGCACATACCGTTGAAACAGTACGCAAGCTGAACCATATGCTCCCGAAGGATATTGCCATTCTGGATATCTTTCCCGTTAATAAGTCGGCTCACAGCCGTTTCAGCGCTCTATCACGCACATACAAATATTTTGTCAGCCGCCGGAAAAACCCCTTCATGCAGGACACCAGCTATCACATTACGGCTCCCCTCGACCTTGATGCTATGAAACGCTCTGCCGAAGAGCTCTTCAATCACAGCGACTTTTCCTCCTTCTGCCGGTCCAAAACTAATGTCAGGACTCACATCTGCAAAATAATGCATGCCTCCTGGGAGGAGCAGGAAGGAATGCTGGTCTTTACCATTAAGGCTGACAGGTTCCTTCGCAACATGGTCAGGGCCATTGTGGGGACAATGCTGGAAGCGGGATACGGAAAGATGACGGTTGGAAAATTCAAGGATATTATAGCTGCGCGCGACCGTAGTATGGCAGGCACCTCGGCTCCTGCACAGGGTTTGTTCCTCACCGCGATAGAATACCCCGACGAGATATTCGCATCAAAAACCGGTATCCGGCATACTGACAGGAATCATTTTGTTTAATCCAGAACCCTAACCGGTATAAATCACCTCGCAGTTCATTTTAAAAACATATTGCTATTTTTGAAACCTGGCCGGAGATTACATCTATACTTTTGAAAAAATGCAAAATATCGGCAATCAGCTAACAGACATTATCAAACAAAAGCATAATACAAATCAATCACAATTGTTATGAGAATAACCATGAAAATCTTAAATGCCGGATCACTTTTACCGGTTGTACTGCTTCTTTCACTTACCCTTGGTGCGCAGGAGAGACGTGCCATGACCCTCGAGGATGTAATGAACTTTCACCATATGCAATCTCCGGCAATCAGCCACGACGGCAACTGGGTGGCTTATTCGGCGATACCCGACAGGGGCGACGGCTGTGGTGTGCTTGTATCTGCCCCGGGTGATGCAGAATATAAAGTCGAGAGGGGGATGAGGCCACGGTTCTCATCACGCGGCGAAAAAGCAATGTTTACACAGGTTCCCCCATTCTCAGAAACCGAAGGCAAACCTGCATCTCAAAGGCCTAACGATGCAGCGGTACTGATCAGGACATCCGACGGATCGACAACCACTTTCGAAGATGTAAAAAGTGCCTCATTCAGCACACTCAACCGGTTCCTGTTCGTTCATCACCATGCTGTTGAAG
>SLMM01000192.1 GCA_007133565.1 Bacteroidales bacterium | reverse complement strand
CAGCATACTGATGCAGGCCATGGGCTCAACCTCTGTTGCAGCACCCTCGTATGCACAGTGCAGGGGTGCCCGGGAGGTGGCTTTTATTGCTACATACGGGCAGGGCATCGAATCACCGGAGATTACCGATATTCGCGACACCCGCTGCCTGGTGCTGATAGGCTCCCACCTGGGCGAGAACATGCACAACAGCCAGGTGCAGGAGTTTTCCGACGCCCTGGAAAAAGGGGCCACGGTCATCACTGTCGATCCACGTTTCTCGGTCGTCGCCGGCAAATCCAAATACTGGCTTCCCATAAAGCCTGCCACCGACCTTGCACTGCTTCTCGCATGGATCCATGTTATAATTAAAGAGGATCTGTACGACAAGGAGTATATCGAACGTCACACCTACGGCTTCGAGCAGCTCAGGGCTCATGTACAGGACCTGACACCGGAATGGGCCTATGGCATTACCACCATTGAGCCCGATATCATCAGGCGTACGGCTCGCGAGATGGCGGCAGCCGCCCCGGCAACACTGGTACACCCAGGCAGGTTCGTCGTCTGGTACGGCGACGACACCCAGCGCATAAGGGCGGTAGCTATCCTCAACGCGCTGCTGGGAAGCTGGGGCCGAAGGGGAGGCTTTTATATGCCAGACAGGATGCAGGTTCCAACATATCCGCGCCCTCCTTTCCCCGAACCCGCCCGCACATGGAGGGAAGCCTTCCCCGACAAGTACCCGCTGGCCGACCTCGCACTCGCCTCAGGCATTTGTGAGGCATCAATCCCCGACACCTCGCGCGAATGCAATTTCAAGGCCTGGATAGTCAACGGCTGTAACCTGCTGATGACACTCCCCGACCGGAAACAGACCATAGAAGCACTTCAGAGCCTGGAGCTGGTGGTGGTGGTTGATACAATGCCTGCAGAAATAACCGGTTGGGCCGATGTGGTGCTACCCGAATGCACATACCTTGAAAGGTATGATTTTCTCAGAAACTCACCGGGGCGCCATCCGACAATCGCGCTGAGGGCGCCTGCCACCGAACCGTTGTACGATTCCAGACCGGCATACTGGATGGCTAAGGAGATAGCTGTAAGAATGGGCCTGGGCGAATATTTTGCCTGGGAGAGTATTGAAGAGCTGCTGGACTGGCAGCTTAAACAGCTCGGCACCTCGCTGGAAGAGATGAGGCGTACAGGCGTGAAAAATTACCCCAGGAACTACGACGACCTGTACTTTGCCGATGGCCGGGATATCGAATTCTTTACCAATACCGGCAAGATAGAGCTCTGGTCAACAAGCATGTCAGAAGCCGGTTTTGATCCCATCCCGGTTTACACCCAGCACGAAGAGCCCCCGCAGGGATATTACCGCCTGAATTTCGGAAGGGCCCCGATGCACACTTTTGCACGCACCATCAATAATCCCAACCTTGCCGACCTGATGGATGAGAACGACCTGTGGGTCAACCCGGTCATAGCGAAGATGTGGGGCCTCAACACAGGCGATTACGTCAGGCTGCGCAACCAGGACGGCATAGAGAGCACCTTCGCCATAAGGGTAAGGGTGACGGAAAGGATAAGGTGGGACTCTGTCTATATGATACACGGGTTCGGCCATAAAGACCCCAGGTTAAGCAGGGCCTACGGCAGGGGAGCCTGTGACACCGAGCTGATCAGCCGGGTTCATACCGACCCCGTAATGGGTGGCACCGGCATGCGCGGTAATTTTGTAACCTTTATTCTGGATGATACCGGGAAGGAGGCACGGTCATGAGATACGCGATGGTCATTGATACTAAAAAATGTGTGGGCTGCAGCGACTGCGTGGTGGCCTGCCAGACAGAGAACAAGGTGCCCATAGGCTATGCACGCGACTGGGTGGTGGAGGTTACCGATGGCACTTACCCGCACCTGCAGATGGAAATTCGTTCAGAGCGGTGCAACCAGTGCGGGAATGCTCCCTGTGTGCGATGCTGTCCGACCGGGTCAAGCCACTATTCAGCAGGAGGGATAGTGCTTGTCAGGCCGCGGCGATGCATCGGATGCGGGGCCTGTATCACCTCCTGCCCCTATGATGCAAGGTTCCCTCATCCCAGGGGTTACGTGGACAAGTGCACATTCTGCGATCACAGGATAAAAGAGGGCAACAGGCCTGCCTGCGTGGAGGTATGCCCCACGAAATGTATGTATTTCGGCAACCTGGATGATCCGGCAAGTGAAGTTTCAAAACTGCTGAGGCAGAGGAGATATAAAACACTTATCCCGGAAGCGGGAACAAAACCGCATCTCTACTTTTTAACCTGATCAACATATAAAACAGATATGAGAGAAGAACTGATCATAAGCGGGAGGATGAACCCCATGATCGACCCGCAACTGAACATATGGCACTGGCATATACCGCTTTACCTTTTTTTGGGGGGACTGGCGGCAGGCATTCTCTTCTTTGCCGCCCTCTATACCATCCAGGGCAAGGAAAAACTATACCCCGCCGCCGTAAAGAGGGCGCCGTTCATCACCCCCTTCATACTGGTGATCGGACTGCTGGCGCTGCTGCTTGACCTTAACAACAAGCCCTATTTCTGGCAGCTTTACACCACATTGAGACTTGAATCGCCCATGTCCTGGGGAGCATGGACCCTCATGGTGGTAACGCCCATATCGTTCATCTGGTGCGCCCTTAACATCAGGGAGATATTTCCATCGTTCGACTGGAAATACGGGTGGCTCAAATGGCTCGAGTCTTTCTTCACAAAATATAAAATTGCGATGTCGTGGGTGCTCCTGATCTTTTCAGTCATCCTCGGCATCTATACCGGTATCCTTTTCTCGGCGTTCAACGCCAGGCCCCTGTGGAACACATCCATTCTCGGGCCCCTGTTCCTCGCCTCCGGCCTTTCGACCGGTGCGGCCTGCATAATGCTGGTATCCCGCTCGCACGCAGAAAGAATCATGTTCTCAAAAATAGATATAGTGCTTATAGGCATTGAGCTGTTCCTGATAACACATATGTTCATGGGCTTTCTGGCAAGCACGCAGGTGCAGATAGATGCCGCAGGCCTGTTCCTCGGCGGCCCCTACACAGCCGTTTTCTGGGTGCTGGTGGTGTTCATCGGAATGATCCTGCCGGCCATTCTTGAGGTACTTGAGATTAACAGGTTCCGGGTACCGGTGCTGATACCGGGCTTGCTGGTGCTTTTCGGGGGACTGATGTTCAGGTTCGTGATCGCTTACGCGGGACAGGCAAGCAGGTGGCTGTATTGAAGCCGGCGGCAACAGCCTGCAGTAAGGCAGGCCGCCCCGGGCAGCGGATACCGGCAAGGCTCAAGGCTCACTACTGCCTGCGCCAGGCCTGCTCCGGCTGTCGCTGATGATACACCGGCAAATAGCAAGTGAAGCAACTATAATAGTGATTTTTAAAACTGAAAATAACCATGCGAAACAAGTATCTTAACCCTTACATCGGCGGGGTGCTGCTGGGACTGGTTCTGCTGGCGGCAAACTTTGTATCCGGCAGGGGCCTCGGTGCTACAGGTGCCCTCAAAGACACCATAGCAACAGGGGTAAAGGCGGTTGCCCCCTCCCACTACCATAACGCCGCCTATTACAGCGAAAACTATGCAATGCGCACAGAGCAGCCCATGAACTCATGGCTGGTCTACCAGGTGCTTGGGCTCATCACCGGCGGCTTCTTGTCGGGCATAATTGCCGGAAGGATAAAGCTGACCACGGAGCGCCCCTCCTGGGTCTCTTCACGACGGCGGTACTTTTTTGCCCTTGCCGGGGGGATCCTTTTCGGCTATGGTTCGCAGATCGGACGGGGCTGCACCTCCGGCTCGGCTTTGAGCGGAATGGCAGTGCTCTCCTTCGGGGGGTTTGTAACCATGATGGCGATATTCGGAACAGCATTTGCCCTGGCCTGGTTTTTCAGGAGAAACTGGATATAATAAAAAAACAATATGGGACCACTGATAGTTCACGACATAATAAGCAGCAACACCAACCTTTTGCTGGCATTCTTCATCGGCATAGGTTTCGGGTTTGTACTCGAGCAGAGCGGTTTTTCGTCAAGCCGCAAGCTGGCCGGCATGTTTTACGGCTATGATACCACCGTGCTCAAGGTATTCTTTACGGCAGCGATAGTTGCGATGACCGGACTGCTGTTTTTCAGCCTTTTCGGATGGATCGACCTCGACATGGTTTACGTTAACCCCACCTACCTCACCTCGGCAATAGCCGGCGGGGTGATCATGGGCGCCGGGTTCATCCTCGGCGGTTTCTGTCCCGGAACAAGCTTCTGCGCAGCCGCTATAGGGAAGATAGACGCATTCGTCTTCATTGGAGGGCTCTTTATAGGCATCTTCATCTTTACCGAAGGTTATCCCCTCTGGGAAGGTTTTCACAATGCAGGTTTCATGGGTTCTCCCCGCGTGAGCGAAATGACAGGGCTGTCTCAGGGGGTATTTGCACTCCTGCTTATACTTGCAGCATTCGGCATGTTCTGGGTTGGCGAGTGGGCCGAAAGGAAATTTGCAGGCAACTACAGATATTGAATACAGTAGCGACCAGAGGTTCTCCGGCAACATGACGCCGCTGGTAACGCTAAAAAAATGTTGAACAATCTGGCTCTTCAAGACGTTACACTAATTACAATTTTGCCAGTACCTGTGGGTACACTGACAATATATCAGTCACATAAACGACTATTAAAATATCAATATCATGCAAAAGATAAATCCAAGAATTCTGCTTGCGGTAATCCTCATACCAATGGGACTGATCATAGCGATGGTGCCGGAAGATGCAACCAGCAACCGCAAGGTATCAGCCGAAGAGATACTGCAGGAGATAGCATCAGGCAGCCAGTTCGTTTCTCCCGACGAGGTGGCAGGCATGTTAGTTGAGAACAACCCGGTGCTTCAGCTCATTGACGTGCGAAGCAGCAATGAATATGAAAACTTCAGCCTTCCGGGCGCGGTCAATATTCCGCTTACAGACATACTGTCGCCTGAATGGAGAGATATCCTCGACCAGGATGTGAAGATCAACATATTCTACTCGAACGGCTCAGTGCATGCCAACGAAGCATGGCTCCTTACCCGCCAGCAGGGGTACATTAACAATTACGTGCTGCAGGGCGGACTTAATTACTGGATGGAGGCGATAGTAAACCCCGAGCCGCCGTCAGACCTGAGCCCCAATGAGGAATTTGCAAGGTACGATTTCAGAAGGGCCGTTAACAGTGCACTCGGAGGTGAGACAGTGGAACGCACTGCCGAAGCTCCTCCCCCGCCTGCCATGCCGGCCATCAGGCCCCGCGAACGCACCCCGGTGGTGCAGGGAGGCTGCTGACAACCATTCCTGCGCAGTGTAACGTGCATGCAATTACCAAACTTCTGCCCCGTGATTCAGGGAGGCCGCCGGCAACTACACCGTTCAACGCCCTGTGCCGGCTCACACCGCCGGTTTGCACGAGCAGCCGGCAACCATGCCGGGCAGCACGGCATGTCAGTATCCGAACGAGCGGCCCTCGGACTTCTCAACAACCAGCCTGAAGGCCTGTACATTGTTAACGGCGGGAGGATTGTATTTATAGTCGTCCCTGCCCGTATATTTTTTCATTATTATATTCAGGGCACGGACCTTTTCGTCATAATCCTCTATCATTTCGACCCGTCCGTGCAGCAACACCGAGCGGTACTTCATAAAATAGCTGCAGGCGACATTCTCATGCCTTCCCCTGAGTTCATGATCGGTGCTGAAAGCAGCACAGGCACGGTTATTGCCCTTCAGAACCTCAAATTTCTTTCCGCCGGGGCCGGCATGAAGGTAGAGACAGCCATCGTGATAGCCGAAATTGAAAGGAAGGACATAGGGCTCCCCTCCCTCCGCGGCCATGCCGAGGTAGCATGCATCGCACTTTTCCAGTATATCTTCAATATCCTTGCTGCTGAGATTTGTTTTTGGCCTCATGTCACATTTTTTTAACTTTCACCTGCAGAATTCTCATCCTCTTTTCCGAAAGCGGGTAAAAACATCTCCCTGATCTTTTTCAGCTCTTTCCAGAGCACCCCTCCGGTAATAAACAGCAGTATAAGCGATCCCGCCAGAGATACCCACTCTCCCCTGAAGTACCCTTTCGGCCTGAACCTGAATTCTATCTCATGCTCGCCCTGTGGCACTTCCATTGCCCTCAGAATATAGTTTACCCTGAAGTGCTCAACCGGGCTTCCGTTTATGAAAGCCTCCCATCCCGCATCATAATAGACCTCCGAGAAAACCGCAAGTCTGTCAGAACCGGCCCTGGCATGGTACACAAGCTTATTTGGACTGTAGCTGACAAGAGTGATAATATCGCCCTCCTCTTCTGCAGGGTCAGGCTCCGGGTCACCGTCCTCCACCTCATCGGCCGTAACGGGCTCAATATCCTCCGGCGCCGTACCTGGCGCCTCTTCATTGCCATCCCCGCCGCTATCAGAATACTCATCAGCACCGGCATCAGTCTCCGTATAGGCAGCCTGTGTAATAAACCACAGGTGTTCCTCAAACCGCCTGTCCACCACAGCCTCCCGGGCAGGGTCAAAATTATTCAGGGCAAGTATCTCTTCATCAGCATTTTCAACTATCCTGATGGTATCAACAAACCATGCATTGCCCAGTGCACCGGGATTCCTGAAAGGCTGGGGCCTACCATCCTCTCCGGGCCTGATAAAGTACTTGGTGTTCAACATATTCAGAACATCCATGTTGTTGCGGCCCAGATGGTAATCGATCAGGTCCTGGTACCGTCCCATCTTTGCCCCGTGGTATCCCCCTATGGAATTATGATGAAATGAAGTTATGGCATCGTTGAAGGGGCTTCTGGTAGTATTATATACCCTGTAGTGCAGGTCATCATCGCGTAATATCACCGCATCTGCTTCGGTAGGCAGGAAGGGCTGGTTGATCTGACGCGGCGATACAAAATCGTCGCTGTCGAGGAACCTCTGGCCAACACCCCAGAGATCGGCCAGAATAACAGCGGCCGCCGCGAGCGCCATATATTTGACAGTCATCTTTTTCAGAAGGAAGAGCCACACCACCCCTGCGGCAAGAGCTATGAAAATGAATGAGCGCAGTGCGTCCATCCTCAGCAGACGCATCCTGTCCCTCTCCAGGGCATCAATCAGCATATCGGGCCATCCGGCAGCCGCAAGCTGATGGTCGATTTCGCCCGAAAAGCTGAGAAAGACTCCAGGAAACAGGAAAAAAACAAGGCTGACACCTCCTGTTATGTAGAAGGCCTTTTTGAGGGCATCCATCATCTTTATACCGTGCTGACCTTCTACCACCTCCCTGAGTCCGAGTATTGCCAGCATGGGAATTGTAATCCCGGCAATGACAAGTATCATGGATACGGTCCTGAACCTGTTATAACCCGGAAAATAGTATATGAAAAGATCCGAAAGCCAGGCAAAATTGTGCCCCCAGGCAAGTGCAACCGAGAGGACAGTTGCAGCAAGAAGCCACCATTTGTAGCGTCCGCGCACCGTTATCAGTCCGAGTACAAAAAAGAAGATAACAGCAGCTCCAATATAGACAGGCCCGGCGGTGAAACGCTGGCCGCCCCAGTAAACGGGAGCTGAGGAGACGATATCACGGGCTCCCTGGACGCCGGCCTCAGAAAGCACACTGTAAAGCTCTGAACCTGTGCCGAGATCATAGGATGATGCTCCGCCCTTAAAGTTGGGTATCAGCAGGTTCATAGTCTCGGCAATACCGTAGCTGTAATCATCCAGAATATAATCCCTGTCCAGTCCCCCGGTCCTCACCTCCTCCCTTGATGTGAGCTCCGAGGGTCCTCTCATTGAGTACCGGCCATATTCCCATACAAGGTACAAATTGGTGAAATTGGAGGCTACCGCAAGCAATACCGGGATAACCAGCATCATCAGCGTTCTCAGGAACCGGGGCAGTATCCTTTTCCTGATCGAATATACCAGCTCAAAAATTCCGTACACTATCACGATAAGCATAGTGTAGTAGGTTATCTGCAAGTGGTTGGCATAGATCTGCAGGGCCAGGAACAGGCCCAGCAGGACAGCCCCCAGCTTGACCTTTCCCCTGAAGGCCAGCACAATGCCAGCAAGGATCGGTGCCATGTAGCTCATGGCATGTGCCTTGGTATTGTGTCCGGCTGCTTCTATAATGAAAAAGTACGTTGAAAAACCGAATGCTATAGCCCCGGCAATTGAGAGCCACGGGTTAACCCTGAATGCCAGCATCAGGATATAAAACCCCACCATGCTCAGGAAGAGAAATTTTGCGGGTCTCGGAATGCCCAGTGAGATCAGTTGATCGGCATACCTAACAAGATTGAACGGGTACTTTATCGAGATAAGGTAGGCAGGCATCCCGCTGAACATTGCGTTGGTCCACAGCGCCTCTTCACCTGTCTCCTCCCTGAAATCAATGATCTCACGGGCCATGCCCCGATACTGTATTATATCGGGCTGAAGCAGCTCCCTGCCTTCAAGAAGCGGATAAAAATAGGCAAACGATATAACAACAAACAGGATAATTGCGGTGATGTGAGGCGTGAATTGCCTGAACGGAATTTTCAAGATATCGGCAGGATGCATTATTTAGTCGTCTATTTCTTCATAATCGATATATTCGCCGTCGTCGCGGGTAATAATCTTCCCGTTTTCCGGGCGGTACCTTATTGTCACCTCGCCTTCCCTTTCTTTCCGTCTCTTTTCCCTCATCTGCCTCTCATAGTCCTTTCTGACCCTGTCAGACATCCTTCTTGCAAAAAACCTGACTATATAAGGGAGGACATACCTGCTGAGCAGGCTTGTAACAAACCATACCAGAAAAAAAACAATTGCAAAACGAATCAGTCCCACTACTCTCCCGATTTTAAATCCGTAAAGTTAATAATAATTTCGGGCAAAACTGAGCCCCGGGGGTTATACAGGCAAACAACAAATTCCGGGGCAAAATTGCAACCCCGGAATAAACGATACAGGCGGACAAACATTGCCCTTGCAGCTTAATTTGTAACCTGCAGCTGCCCCTTAACTATTCTATTATCCGTATATCCTCTTTAATCAGTCCGTTACCTTCAGCCTGGGGTGGCCTGCGGTGGCCGAACACCAGGTTAATCCCGAACCATAAATTAACGCTGTTTGTCCGGTGCGGCATAAAAGTGGAATTGAGGTTATCAGTGAGCAGGTAAAACTGGAACCCGGGAGCCGTCAGTGCCAGTCCCATTCCCAGGTTATTATAGCTGTTGTTCATTGCCGACCATGACAGTGAAGCAGAAAGCCACCTGCCGACGTTGGTGTTGGCCGAGAGAGTCACAGCCTGCTGAAGTCCCCCATGGTATATCTCCGACCTGCTCAGCAGCCCGAAGCTCACCATCTCATTCAGGTCATAGGTTCCCCCGAGGTATATCCTGGTTGGCAGCCCCCTGGTAAACGGGTTGCTTGTATCGTTAATACTAAATATATTATCAAGTGTATCTAAAAGGTTATCAAGTGGCTTAGAATCGTCGCCGGCATCAAACGCGGGCGAAAGGTCAATTCCGTCAAACTCAAATTCGCCATCCACCCTGAGGTTATATACATCCTCTTTCCAGCTTATGAAACCAAGATCGGTTATGCTCGCGAACAGCGTAACAGGCTCAATCAGCCGGTATGTCGCACCGAGGTCAAGGGCAAAGCCTGCATTGCGGGGGTTGAACACAAAGTCCAGCGGATTGTAGTTTTCATCATCAAAATGGGGCCTGATATCATCAATATTCCCATCTATAATGGTAACCGGCAGCGATATGTTAACGGTGAAGTCCGTTCTGAGCAGCGTATTGAAAGTTTCCGGATCAGTATACAGGGATATATCGGTATTCCGGAACGACACGGCACCTTTGCCGAACAGAAGTTTGGCCCGGCCACCCACGCTTATGTCGTCTGTAAGCTGGTAAGAGTATCCTGCCGCATATTCCCTGAAATAGCTCATGTCAATCCCCATGTCGGTAAAATCAGCCTTATTCCCCGTGAACTGCTCATTGCCGAAAAGACCGAGCATTATCAGGTCTTTGGGTATGGTGGCCCTCACTGAGCTCCTCTCAGATATGCCGAAACTGAAAAAATGATCATCAAGCCTGAAACCAAAACTCAGCAGGTTAAGGTGTAATTCGGGGCTTATAATGTTCCTTTTTCTGAGCTTCGAGGTAAAGTCATCAATATCTGCATCAGGATGCATGAATGTAATTAGCGAATCGTACTGCGGATGCTTGAACACCAGATCACTGAAGCTCATAAAGTTGGTGCGTGCATTCACATTCAGTGATGAGATAACCGGCAGTCCGATATGAAAATTATGAGGGTGCTGCACGGCAGGATTGATGAGTGAGGACTGGGGCAGCCTGTTCATGAAATACATTGTCTGGCCTGTCTGCCCTGACACATCAGAAAATACACAGATCGCAAAGGCTGTCACAGCCGAAAGCATCACTGCCAGCCCGGCCGGTTTTCTTTTATAAGTGCTGATATATTTTTCTGTAACCATATTTTTAACATTTAGTTCTTTATATTCATGTCGCCCCTTAGCCTGATCCTGAAATCAAGTCCGTTGGTGGTCTGGAACCTGACCGGCACCTGCTGGCCATCATGCCTCCCCGTGTTGAGCCGTGCAGAGAGGATAAGGTGCCCCGCCTCCCTAAGGTGCTCAACGGTTGCTCCTGTTATCTCCACCTCGGCGCTGGAGGACTTGCCGGGACCGCTTATGACAAAACCGTTGGCATCAACATCGGCCGCATCCAGCAGCATGATTGTCTCAAATGTATGGACCACCCTGTTGTTTACCGAGTCGTAAAGGCTCAGGTCCAGTTCAGCCCCGAGCGGAAACCTGTTGCTTACATCTATCGACAACACCACCCTTTCGACAATATCGGCATCATCAGGATCAATACCCAGGTCAAGAGTGTCGCTAAATTGCAGGTCGGTCAGCCGGAGCTCAAGAGGCAGGTCAATATCCATACCCATCAGGAACCTCGATTCGGAGGTAATAAAATTGGGCACCCCGGTATCTCCCTCCGGGTTTTTAAGGGCCCCGGCCTCAATTTTGATGGAGGCCGGCGGCAAGGCAATGAACTCGACTACGTCAGAGGTTTCACGGTCAATCACAATCTCTCCTTTCTCGTTCTCAAAAGGCTGCTCCGGAGTTTTAATATTAAATCCGGGGTGCTCTTCAGGCAGCAGGAGCACTCTTTTCCGGCCTTCAGAAGAGGAGGCGTCAAGGTTGAATCTCAGGTTTACCGGCACACCTGCACTGTTTTCGTAAAACATTCTCACCGAAGGCCTTGTTAGCCTGAAGTCGCCGGTTATTTTATCGAACAGGTCGGTTTCAAGATCAAACTCCTCATCATCCATCTCTATCTCCTGGCTGCCAAAAAAACCTGTTGCATAGCCGGCCGCAAAATCGCTGAAGTACATATTAAACCTCACATTGTCAGCAGTCACATCAAAATACCTCATCTCATCCTCATTTCCGGCCGAAACAGTATACCTTACAGCAAGATTGTTGCCGCTCTCCTCAAAATCCAATGCAGATCCTCCCAGGTCTCCGGTCCCGTCCCTGGCCATCCCCGAACCGTCAGTTTTAAGTCCCAGGGACCAGGGTGTGCCGTTTGCTTCGGCATTGATCAGTTCAAGGTCCAGGTTGACACCCGAGCTGAAGTTTTCAAGCGAATAATGAACCTTTCCGCTCTCAAGCACCAGCTCATCGACAACTTCCCCTCCTGGAAAGACCATGGGTAAATGTCCCTCAGCCGCACTCAGAACCGCAAAAGGCACCTTTGCATTGCCTCTATCGGCAAAGAGGTTCTCAGCAGTGACCTCCACCAGTATGTCGTCGTTCAGGTCGATAAAGACATCCTCATCGCCGCTGCCCGGTGTATAGAAGTCAGTTATTTCTATGCCGGGCTCATGGCGCAGCATGACATGCTCAGCACGGAATTCACCCGTAACAGTCTCTCCGGGTTGCACGTTTTCAAAATGCCGCCCCCCTATGTATGAATAATCTTCAACATTCACCAGGTTCAGCGTAAAGGTTACCTCCACCGGCAGGTTATTGGTAACCTTCATCTCAAAATCGCCCTCCGTAAGCTGGGCATAATCAATTTCAGCAAGCGGTGCGGCGGGCACAATACCGATATAGGGGCTTCCCACCCCGATAAAATGGCTGTGCGTCCCTTCCCTTCCGCGTATGTCATACGCGTACTCATACCACATGTTGCCGGGCGTTGAAATAAAATCGAGGGTAATGGATGCCTCAGTCACGAAATCGTTCAGCTTCAGCGGTCGAATGCTGAAATGCCTGGACACCGGGTAAGGTAACGGAACCCTGAAAAAATCATTTGCATCAAGCATGAACAGCGTATCCACCCTGATGGCGAGCCGCACCGTGTTGTCGTCTTCAAAAAACACCAGCGTGTCATCGGGCTCAAGTAAATTGCCAAGCGTCAGGGTGCCGTGTGCAAGCGGCAATGCAATCGACGGCCTGTAACTGATCTTCCCGTCGAACCGGTCGAAATCAAAATTGTCTTCAACACATGATGCCAGCCCTGCAAAAAGCACTGCAACAACCAACAGCGGCAGCCTTATTGGTTTTTTTGTTATACTCATGAAAGTTATATTTTTGGATTTATACTTCAGACATTAATTTTCCTTATTACAAAACCGCGGCCTGTCAGGTGATCAGCCGTCTTCCCGGCATCCGGGTTATCCCTGCCGCCGTTTCAGCGGCGCCGGGAATTTTAGTATACGGAATAATTGTATAAAAAGTTGTAATCCGACCCCACTATCAGGTTGAAATTCCCCTGGCCTGTCCTGAAAAAGCCGATTGTGAAATGGGACCTTCCCGCAAGGGGAAACCCTTCGTAGATATCGCCGTTCGAATTGAACAGAAAGATCTGTCCCTTATCCTGCGCCACAACTCCAATCTTCCTGTCAGTCCGCGAAAAATGATAATAACCGGGCTCATGCCTTATATCTGAGGCAAACTCATGGCTGAACATGGCCGAGCGGTCTCTTCGGTATACGTCGAGGCGGTTGCCGTCGATAAAAATATAGTCTTTGTATCCGTCTGCATTCACATCCTGGAAATCAAAAAAGTGTCCGGGCGAATAATCTCCGAGCTTAACCACCCCGGTGCTGCCGTCCAAACCGATATGCCACACATGTCCCAGGGTATCGGTAAGGGTTATTCCGGGATCGCTTAGCGGCGTCCTTCCCTCGTAAACAATATTATTGTGCACCGCAACAGGAAACACCTTGTCCTGCCTCACCCTTACGTTGCCCCTCCGGTCGAGGATATAGACCCTGTGCCTGTCGGCAAAAACTATGTAATCTCTCCCGCCCGACCGGATATGCTTTATCTCATGGTAAACATTGTGTTCTGTACGCCCGAAGCCCCAGCCGGTTATTATGTTGCCGTCGCCGGAGCGGACCACCACCGTCCTGTCTTCGCAGGCTACGAATATCCTGTAGTCTCTGTTGCCCTCATAATCAAACACCGATATACCGTTTGTGGCAGGAGATGACAACCGTACCGGGTACCTGCCCACGTCATTGCCGTTGCGGTCAACCAGGAAGATCTGGTCGCGGGTATTGAAGAGCATCTGCAAACGGTTGTTCCTGTAAAGGTCAATTTGGTATACATTTCCCATTATTCTGCCAGGCAGAGGCCTTTTCCACAAAATACGGCCGGCACGGTTTATCAGGTATATATTATTTTCCTCATCCTGAACGAATATCTCATTCTCACCTGTGTGGTGATTGACCAGGAGCTGGGGCTTGAAATCGATCACCGTATCAAGCAGGGTCTGCCATTCAGTCCGGGGCTCCTCAATAACTGCAGGGGAATACTTAAGGAACAGATTATTGTAAAGCATGTCCCTGCCAGAGCTGAACTGCACCGAAGCGGCCTGGAACTTCCTGGCCGACGTCAGGTTTGCTCCAATGGCGGCTGAAACCTCGTCGTTCAGAAGGGAGGTAAACAGTCCGGCTGACCTGGGAATATCCGAATACATCCAGAAATTGCTCCTTGACATTAAAAATTCCGAGAACTCACTGAATCGCCTGTCACTAACCAGTGTCTGGTTCAGCACGTTTGCATAAATGAACTCTGAAAGCCCGTTTACAGTTTCGCCAAAAACCAGGTAATTGTCCACAAAGGTGTACCAGGCCGTTTCGGCTGCGCCGAATGCTCTGCCCCCAAGCAGTTCGCCGGTACGGCCAAACGGAAACCTGAGAATATCGAATGACGTTTCAGCATCAATCCCGTAGGTTTCACGGTATGAAGAAAGCGGCCTCCCCGAAAGGCGGGCATGATGCCTCACCATCTCCTCCAGGGCCTCAGACGCCTGAGAGCGGCTCCGTGTTCGCACCATCAGAAACGTTTCTCCCTCACTCTCCGGCTCCTCCCGGCCTGTCATAACAAGGGCAACCTCACCCTCCATAAAAGAGTGAAATGCCGAATAAAAGTCGCTTCCCATAAGCTTCATGAACTGCTCCTCAAGCCTGCCGCGGTTTTCTGCTTCTCCCGTATTCTCTGCCCAGTTACGGAGCTGCTCATGAAAAAGTGGTACATCACTCAGTCCCAGCGCCATAAAAGCTGAGGCATAACCCGGAACGGAAGAGAGACCCCGTATCTCTCCGGGCGACTGTCCGCTGAAAATGTCAAGATAACTCTCTCCCGGATCTCCTGTTACAGAAAACCCGTTCATCAGTATGCCGTCATTGCGCAGGTGAAGGTCCAGCTCAGCCCAGTCGCCCAACTCACCGGCAGCAGCGACGGCCTCTCTCGTCTTACCACCCGTCCACGAAGCAATATAGCGCGGCAGATTGCGCAAATTCAAAAAAATGTTGGCATCCACATTCCTGCCGCTTGTGGTATAAACTTTCATGAAATAGTCATCATCAAAGAGCATGTCGCCCGAAGCAGCCTGGTCGATCGCGTTCTCAACCAGCAGCGGAGAAAGGCTCAGAATGAAAATACCATCGGTAACCGCAAATGAAAAGTCCCCCGGCTGCCGGCCGGCCGGCATTGTCACATCATAGATCCTTTCCCGGTTATATATCCTGTCTGCCACATAAGCCTCTCGCTCCAGCAGTGATTTCACAAAAGAGGTGAGTGCCCCGGCCTCCCTGGATGAGGATGTGCCAATGTAAAATACCGGCAGATATTTGTCCCTGCCTGAGGGATGCAGTGAAAGGAGCAGATGCTTGTCTCCCGCAAGCTCATAAGCCATGTTGTCAGCCCCCATAAGGGAGTCGAGGAACCTGATACCGGAAGTGATGCCACTTATGCCCGTGGCCGTCTCCAGCTCCTCCCACATATCATAGCCATTACTGAAAGACCCCAGGAATGAATGCATATCAGAGGTCCGTATCACCACGGCGGCGTTGCCGGTAACTGCCGTAAGCGGGTTGGCGGGTCCCGTGATGGTCTTCTGGAGGAAGAGCCACAAACCGGCTGCCACAACCAGGGATAGTAAAGCAAGTGCCACGATCAGGATCCTTTGCATAACAGATATCCTTTGTTTACCAAAAACAGTTCTCCTACGCGCGTAAAATTAAAGCATTTTTGATGGAATAACCATTGGCCGGGCCCTCACTTAATCCCCAAATAAACATTAAATATCAACAATTGGTAACACTTAAAAAAAAGTATTATAATTTTGCTGCCTGAAAATATTATTGCCCGGCCATACAGATATGACCCTTTAAGCTGAACGAAACTAAACGGCGAAGAGAGCCGGACAGGGATGTCAAACCCCAAAAAAAAGGTCCGTTATGGAATATTTAAACACGATAATAACAGGCACAGGAAGCTATATACCCGAAGTAAAAATATCCAACTCCGAATTTACCCGTCAGACATTTTTTGAAAAGGACAAAAGCAAGATTGACAGTCCCGGAGAGATCGTGGTCGACAAGTTCAGGGACATCACAGGCATAGCTGAAAGAAGATGGGTAACCGAGGGACAGAACAATTCCGACATTGCCGCAATTGCAGGCCGTGAAGCTATTGAGACCGCAGGCATAGACCCGGAAACGCTCGATTATATTATCGTGGCCCACAATTTCGGCGATGTATTCCAGAATACAATCCAGTCAGATAGCCTTCCCTGCCTTGCCGCCAGGGTAAAGCACACCCTCGGCATAAAGAACCCCGCATGCCTGGCCTATGACATTATCTTCGGCTGCCCCGGCTGGATCCAGGGAGTTATACATGCTGACTCCTTTATACGTACCGGACTGGCAAAGAGGTTACTGATAATCGGCGCCGAAACCCTGTCAAGGGTAGTTGACAAGTACGACCGCGACACCATGATCTTTTCAGACGGTGCCGGAGCCGCTGTAGTTGAAGGCATCAAATCAGACACCAAAACGGGCTTCATCTCTTCAGCAGCGGTTTCCAATACTTCAGAAGAGGCCTATTACCTGTACCTGGGCGAGTCCAACGCACCTGACAGCAACCCCAATATCCGCTACATAAAGATGCACGGACGCAAGATTTATGAATATTCAATTTCCAACGTTCCACAGGCCATGAAAGCGGCCCTCGACAAATCTGATATCCCTGTAGAGAACATAAAAAAGATACTGCTGCACCAGGCCAATGAAAAGATGGACCAGGCGATAGTCCAGCGATTCTACAGGCTTTACGGATTAAGGCCCGATGTTGCCAGTGTAATGCCCATGAACATTCATGAGCTGGGCAACAGCTCGGTTGCCACCGTGCCCACCCTTTACGACATGATCCTCAAGGGAAAACT
>SLMM01000148.1 GCA_007133565.1 Bacteroidales bacterium | reverse complement strand
CGGCTTCAGTGGCTGAAGAGCTTGTGCTTGCAGGCATAAAGGGTATCCTGAACTTCACCTCGGTACCGATTAATATCTCCTCCCACGTTTACCTGGAGGAGTACGATATGATAACATCACTTGAAAAAGTTGCATATTTTACCAAAAAGAACAGTCTGGTTTAGTAAATTCGCGGTCTGAAAAATCTGATTACGGCAAGATGGAGGTATATTACGGACTGGAAAAGGAGTTCAACATAAAAAACCCGGTAATTACAACCGGTTCATTTGACGGAGTGCATATAGGCCACAAAACCATCCTCAACCGGCTTCGAAAGCTGGCAAAGGAGGTTGACGGCGAATCGGTGCTGATCACATTTCACCCGCATCCGCGTAAGGTGCTCTACCCGGATACTGCCGGCAGGGAGCTGCGCCTGATCAATTCACAAAGTGAAAAGATCAAGCTGCTCAGGACTACCAAACTCGACCACCTGATAATTGTGGAGTTCACACATGAGTTTTCCAGGATGACATCGGCCGATTTTATCAGGAAAATCCTTGCCGGTAAGCTGGGGGCAAGAAAAGTAGTTGTCGGCTTCAACCACCATTTCGGCCACAACCGTGAGGGCGATTACGAGTACCTATATGAGCTGGGTAAATTTTTTAAATTTGAAGTTGAGGAGATACCCCAGCAGGATATCGACAATGAAACGGTAAGCTCGACCAAGATCAGAAAGGCGCTGCGCGAAGGCAATATCCAGAGGGCCAATGCCTATCTTGATCACCATTATATTATCAGGGGGACACTTGAAAAGGGAGATCCCGGTCTTTGCGGGATGGGTTTTCCAACACTCAGGCTGCCTGTTGAGGAGGAATCGAAGCTCATACCGCCCGACGGCCTCTATGCAGTTCACATAATATCCGGAAATCTTTATTACCGGGGCATGATCAAGGTAAGAAGGCCTGATGGCAATCCGAATGTTCAGGCACCTGAAATCAGCCTGCAGATGCATCTTTTTGAATACAACAACAACCTCTGCGGCAAGGTTGCCACTGTGTTTTTTCACAAGCAGATGCGTGATGAAAAGGTATTCACGAACGGATATGACCTTTTGGGAGAGTTGCAGGAGGCCAGGGAAGAGACAGAAGAGCTTATTTATTGATTGCGGAAACCGGATCAGGCAAAAATAAACAGTAAAATGACCAGTGTTAAACCGGAAATAGAGGAGAGTTGGAGAGGGCTGCTTGAGGACCAGTTTGCAGCACCCTATTTCTCAGTCCTTAAAGAGTTTATTGTTGCCGAAAAAGCAAGGCACCGGATCTTCCCTCCCGGGAAGCTGATATTCAATGCCTTCAATCTTACACCGGCCGGCAGGGTCAAGGTTGTTATACTTGGCCAGGATCCGTACCATGGTGCCGGACAGGCTCACGGGCTCTGTTTTTCGGTGCCCGAAGGGGTTAAGCCGCCACCGTCGCTGCTCAATATCTACAAGGAGCTGAACTCCGATCTCGGCATACCGGTCCCCTCCCACGGGAATCTCGAAAAATGGGCCCGGCAGGGGGTGCTTCTTCTCAATGCTACCCTCACCGTAAGGGCGGGTCAGGCAGGATCACACCAGAACAGGGGTTGGGAAACATTTACCGATGCGGCTATATCTTCGCTTTCGGCATCAGGCAACGGCATCATTTTCATGCTATGGGGGCGTTATGCCCAGGCAAAGGAGAACCTTGTCGATACATCCCGGCACCATGTTCTGAAGGCTGCACATCCATCTCCGTTTTCAGCGGCCAGCGGGTTTTTCGGCTGCCGTCACTTTTCCCGAGCCAACAGGCTCCTCGAAGAGGCCGGCAGGGAGCCGGTGGACTGGTCGCTTTGATACAATCCAGGTTGCATTATACAGAGCGACCTGTCCCCCAATACCCCGACATGAAAGGACATTTTCGATTTTTTTGGTCGGACTACTTTTCTTCATCAGTCATTTCCTGAAGGCAAAGCCGTATTACATCTTGCAGGCTGGTGTATAGTTCATTCAATGTCGGTGCTTGCGTATGTGCACCGGGTAATCCGGGAACAATTCCTACATATTGATTGATATCATTGTCCCGAATTATTTCTGCTGTGAAGTTGTAAACCATTGCTGATATTTTTTATAAAGATAACGATAATTTGATTTACAGTGTTTTTAAAACAAAATTATCTCTGATTAACTCATAATCACTATTCATTAGCATATTTGCAAAAGCACGAACCCTTCCAGATTCAATATCTTTAAAAAAGAGCCAAAAGACAGTGAGCAGCCCGGGCCAGAACTTAATAATAAAAACTGGTAAAAGGCTTCGTATTTCTGCCTTTTTGGGTTAAATTAGCGGAAAGTATTTGAGCAACTCATTACCTGTTTTTTCTTACTGAGTATAATGAAGTTTTATCCCGAAATATGCAGCATAACTGACCGGCGGATGGAGCCTTTTATCGACCCCGTTGAGATATGGGACCTGATAAATAATACCCGGTCATACCAGGGAAGAGTAAGGGAGGTGATTGCCAAATCACTCAGCAAGCAGCGGCTTACCCTTGAGGAAACCGCGGTTCTGATAAATGCTGATTCTCCAGACCTGATAGAAGAAATAAAAGATGGTGCAAGGGAGCTCAAGAAGAGGGTCTACGGCAACCGTATCGTGCTTTTTGCCCCGCTGTACGTAGGTAACAAGTGTACCAATAACTGCACCTATTGTGGATTCAGGACCTCCAATAAATTTGCAGTAAGGCAGACGCTATCCGACAACCAGCTGGTTAAGGAGGTCGAGGCGCTTGAGGACAACGGGCAGAAGCGGCTTATCCTGGTTTACGGTGAGCATCCTGCATATAATGCCGAATATATCGCTCATACAGTAAGGACGGTTTACTCGGTCAAGAAGGGTAACGGAGAGATCAGGAGGGTGAATATAAATGCTGCACCGCTCGACATTGACGGGTTCCGGATAGTTAAGGATGCTGGGATAGGGACCTACCAGATATTTCAGGAGACATACCACAAAGAGACTTATCAGAAATATCATCTTGGTGGCAAAAAGATGGATTTCGATTACCGTCTTACAGCACTTGACAGGGCGCAGGAGGCAGGCATAGACGATGTTGGAATAGGTGCACTGTTCGGGTTGTATGACTGGAGGTTTGAGGTACTGGGACTGGTACGTCACACTAACCACTTTGAAGCTTGTTACAGGGTCGGCCCCCACACGATATCCTTCCCGAGGATACAGGATGCATCGGCGGTCAATATCGACCCGCGATATATGGTAAGCCACGAGGAGTTCATCAGGCTCGTCGCCATTCTGAGACTTGCGGTGCCATATACCGGCATGATACTCACAGCCAGGGAGAATGCCATGGTAAGAAGGGAGGTGATGAAATTCGGGGTATCACAGATTGACGGGGGCACCAAACTCGAAATGGGAAGTTATTCGGAAAGCATTAATGAGGACCAGGACCTGAACAGGGAGCAGTTCAAGATAAACGACTCCAGGTCGCTTAACGAGATAATAGATGAGCTTCTTGACGACGGCTACCTTCCCTCATTCTGCACGGCATGCTACAGGAAAGGCCGGACCGGCGAGCACTTCATGGAGTTTTCGGTGCCGGGTTTCATCAAGAGGTTCTGTTCACCCAACGCCATACTCACCCTGGCAGAGTACCTGGAGGATTATGCACCGCCATCCACTGCCGAAAAGGGGTGGAAGGTGATCGAAGATAACATCAGGCAGCTGGACGGCGAAAAGCTCACAGGCCAGATAAGGGAAAGGCTGGCGCTGATAAGGGAGGGTAAGCGCGACCTCTATTTTTAATGCAGGGCCTCCGGGCCGCTCCTGTAGGTTTAGGGAGCAGGTTCACGGGAAAGTTTGGATTCTTGTTGCCGGATGAAGACGTGCTGATAAGTGATTAGCTAACTATAGATGAATCAATAATGAGCGAACTTCGTGTTTTGGGACTTCAGGTTTTTGACCGGATCAAGGAAGCTGGGCGTACACAGTCGATTCTTTCCAGGTATGCACATTGTATCCGGACCAGGCTTGGATTTCATGAGCTTACCAGCGAGGTATGCAGCCGTGACGGCTTTATTATCCTTGAGCTTGCAGGTGACAGCGGCGAATGGGACAAGCTGCAGAAGGAGCTCGGGGATATAGGCGGGCTCAACCTGCAGGTAATGTCCTTTGATCTGGTTGGCGACTGACCTGCTTGTTTGGCAGGCCATTACTGGGAGACAGAATTATCGCGTGTATTAAAAATATAAATCGAATATTAAGAAAGAAATCTGGTTATGGAAAAGGAAATCCGCATTCTTGGTGTACTGATCACCAACCGTGAAAAAGAGGCCGGCAATGTTCAGCGGTTGCTTACCAAATTCGGCTGCTCCATCAAAACCCGCCTGGGCTTGCACGAGATAGCAACCGATCTTTGCAGTCCGTGCGGACTCATACTCCTCGAGCTCCTGGGCGACACTACCGAAATGGACAAGCTGGAAAAAGAGCTGTCGGCGCTGAGCGGAGTACAGGTCAACAAAATGGTGTTCAGGCATTGATACTGTCTTTAGAAATGTCCCCGGCAACTATGCGGCAGACAGACATTCCCCCTGAAGTGTGGCGGACAGACCCTCCAATTTAAATCTACAGACAACCAGCAAAAAATTGCCTTTCATTGCAGCGAATACTGTATGAATTACGTACTGGTTAAAAAAACTATGGCAATCAAGGCTATTTTTGTGCTGATTTTGATTTCCGGGTTAAGT
>SLMM01000172.1 GCA_007133565.1 Bacteroidales bacterium | reverse complement strand
GCTGGTTCAACGGGATGGCCATTACCCGTTTCAGAGTACCGCCCTTTGTTGCCACCCTGGCTATGCTGACCATTGCCAGGGGGCTCACGATGTTGTGGACGGGCGGGTTTCCCATAACCGGGTTTGAGAGTAACATGGCATTTATCGGTACAGGCTGGCTGCTGGGTATACCCATGCCGGTGTGGATAGCGGCCGCGGTGGTTGTTGCTGCCGTCATACTGACCAAAAAAACCAGGCTTGGCAGGCACATCTACGCTGTAGGGGGTAATGAGAAGGCCGCTGCGCTGTCGGGCCTTAATGTAAGGCGCATAAAGATAATAGTTTATACCATTGCAGGAGCGCTGGCCGCGGTAGGAGGAATTATGGTCACATCCAGGCTTGATTCGGCCCAGCCCAACGCGGGGATGGGACTCGAACTGGATTCAATTGCCGCGGTGGTGATAGGCGGGACATCCCTTTCGGGAGGAAAGGGAACAATTCTGGGTACGGTTCAGGGCGCCCTGATAATAGGGGTACTGAATAACGGACTGGTACTGCTCAACGTTTCGCCCTTCTGGCAGCAGGTGGTAAAGGGCTTTGTGATCCTCCTGGCGGTGGTGATAGAGAAGCTGAACGCGAAGGCTGAGTAGGCTCAGTGATCCTGAAATTGCCGACAAAGACCGGCAAAGACCGGCAAAGACCGGCAAAGACCGGCAAAGACTGACAAAGACTGACGAAGACCGAGAAAACAAGAACCAAAGACTCTCATCAAATCAAAACTATGGCCTAAGAAAAATGAGCAAACCTGCAATATTAGCCATCGACCAGAGCACATCGGCCACCAAGGCGGTGCTACTTGACCGTAATGCCAGTGTCGTGGCAAGGCTGTCGAAGGAGCATGCGCAGATATACCCCCGCGCCGGATGGGTTGAACACGATGCCGGGGAGATAATGGCAAACACGCTGGGGGTAATAGGCGAAATTGTTACCGGACAGCCTGATATGGCTATCGCGGCACTGGCCATCACCAACCAGCGGGAGACGGTGGTGGTATGGGACAGGAAAACCGGCAAACCGGTTTACAATGCAATCGTGTGGCAGTGCAACAGGGGGGCGGAGCTCTGCGAAAGGCTCCGGCAGGATGGATGGGAAGAGAGGATACGGGAGAAGACCGGACTGATAATTGACCCCTACTTTTCGGCTACGGCAATAAGCTGGATACTCGATAACGTGCCCGGCGCAAGGGAAAAGGCGGGGAGGGGCGAGTTGCTTTTCGGCACCACCGACTCCTGGCTGATATGGAACCTGACCGGCGGCAGGGTCCACGCCACTGATTATTCAAATGCCTGCAGGACCATGCTGTTCAATATCAACACACTGGAGTGGGACCGCGAAATAATGGATGAGCTGGGGATCCCGATGTCGATGGCTCCTGAAGTGTGCTTCTCCGATCACCTGTTCGGCGAAACTACTGCGGCGGGGACTTTCAGCCGGCCGGTACCGATCACCGGTGTGATGGGCGATTCGCATGCAGCCCTGTTCGGACAACTCTGCTTCAGTCCGGGAATGACCAAGGCCACCTACGGCACCGGCTCGTCTATCATGATGAATACAGGCACAAAACCGCTGCCGGCTCCGCGGGGACTGGTAACATCGATAGGGTATGGCGTTAAAGGATCGGTAACTTACGTTTTTGAAGGTAATATTCACTCAACCGGCTCGGCCATCAAATGGCTCCGGGATGACCTGCAGCTTGTCGGTTCGGTAGAGAAGACGGCAGAGATCGCTGCCTCGGTCGATTCAACAGAGGGGGTATATCTTGTTCCCGCTTTCGCGGGACTGGGTGCGCCCTACTGGAACCACAGGGCAAGGGCGATGATCAGCGGTATGAGCTTCCAAACCCGGAAGGCCCATGTGGTGAGGGCGGCGCTGGAATCTATTGCCTACCAGGTGAAGGATCTGGTTGACCTCATGAAGGAGGGGGCCGGCATTGATGATATCGAACTGAGGGTTGACGGCGGACCAGTAAAGAACGACTTCCTGATGCAGTTCCAGAGTGCCATCATCGGCGGAAAAATAAACAGGAGCTTCACCAGCGAAGGCTCTGCACTGGGCGTGGCCCTTGCTGCCGGACTCTCTGCGGGCTGGTGGGAGACAACCGATGAGCTTGAAAAGCTGAGAAGCGGCGAGGTGATAGAGAGCTCCATGCCACCGGAAGTTGTGGCAAACCTGTACGGGGGATGGAAGAACGCGGTAAAGCAGGCCCTGGCGGGTGCCATAGAATAACGAAACTTTTACAAACAATACAAAATCTGACCATGGCATACAAAAAGGAACTCACATTCGGACTTATCGTTGCTACCCGCAACATCTTCAATTCTAAGCTGGCCGTGGAGGCCCGCAGGGTGCTTCTTGAAAAGATTGAAAAGTCGGGCCACCGGCATATTATCCTGCCTGCCGGCGAGACTCCGACCGGCAATATAGAGACCTTTCAGGATGCGCAGAAATGTGCCGCGCTCTTCAGGAAGCACCGCGACAGTATTGACGGGGTGATAGTGGTATTGCCCAATTTCGGCGATGAGCTGGGTGTGGTCAACACGCTCAACCTCTCAAAGCTTGACGTGCCGGTGCTCATACAGGCATGCGACGACGATAACGACAAGGTTGATGTCAAAAGCCGCCGCGATGCCTTTTGCGGCAAGATCTCGGTATGCAACAACCTCTACCAGTACGGCATACCGTTTACCGACACCACTTACCATACCTACACCCTTGAAAGCGAGCTGTTTGATAAAGACCTGGAGTATTTTGCCGGTGTGTGCCGGGTGGTGAACGGACTTGGCAGCGCCAGGATAGGGGCGATAGGGGCGCGCCCCGGTGCATTCCAGACAATGCGTTACAGTGAGAAGCTGTTGCAGGAATATGGCATCACTGTCCTTCCTGTTGATCTTTCCGAAATATTCGCTTTCGCGGAAAGGTTCGCTCCGGGATCGCCTGAAATGAAAAGGAAGGTTAAAGAGATACGTGAGTACGGCAGGATACCTGAGAGGATCAAACAGGAGCAGATCGAAAGGCAGGCTGCATTCAGCCTTGCTGTTGGCAAATGGGTGGCAGATAACCAGATAGATGCCACTGCCATACAGTGCTGGGAATCGGTGCAGAAAAATTACGGTAGCGCCACATGCCTTACAATGAGCATGATGGGAGAAAGGTTTCTCCCCAGCGCATGCGAGGTTGATGTAACCGGGGTGGTTTCGATGTATGCCTTGCTGCTTGCCGGCGGCAATCCCCCGGCAATAGTGGACTGGAACAACAACTTCGGCACCGACCGCAACATGTGTGTCTGCACCCACTGCAGCAATTACCCGAAAAGCTTCATGCAGAGCGAACTTGAAATATCAACTCTCGATATCCTTGGAACCGTTCTGGGTCATGATGACACATTCGGCGCCATCAAGGGTAAGGTTGCGCCGGGCCCCTTCTCTTTCTTCAGGATCTCCACGGATGATTCAGCCGGTGTTATCAAGGCCTATCTCGGAGAAGGCGAGTTTACAGACGATCCCTACGGGATGGACGGGGGTATTGCCGTGTCGAAAGTAGATAACCTGCAGCAGCTCTTGAAATTCATCTGCAGGAACGGCTTCGAGCATCATGTTGCAATGGCCCGCGGCAATATTGCATCAATAATAGAAGAGGCAGTGGACAACTACCTGGGCTGGGAGCTTTACCGGCACGCGTAATCGCCGGCACCAAAAAAGCCTGACTGTTTGCTTTTCGAGACCGGGGCTTACGACATTGCCGGGATCGCTGCCCTGCCTTCGGCTCTGCAATATTCCTTTTGCTGCCAAACACTTGTCTTTTTACCACCGTGCCTGCTTTTTTGAAAAGAAAGAGCTCTCTTGATAGACCAAAATGATATTAAAGCCAATGTAGAATTAAATCAAATCATATATGAATAAACGGAAGAATTAATATAAAATGGATAACGCAGAAATTATACTATATACAACACCCCAGGGAGATGTTAAACTGGAAGTAATTGTTCAGGACGAGACGGTTTGGTTAACTCAAAAGGCGATGGGCGAATTGTTTGGTGTTGCAAAATCTACTATAAGCGAGCATCTGACAAATATTTATCAAAGTGGTGAACTTGATAAAGAAGCAACTGTTCGGAAAATCCGAACAGTTCAAGAGGAAGCTGGTCGGGAAGTTGCCCGTAATCTTGATTTTTATAGTCCAGTAAATCAATACATTGATGATGGGTAGCTGCAATGTAGGCTAACAAAATTTTCATCCTTTGTCTTTGGAGCATAAAATGCCTGCTGTTTTGCATTTTTTGAGCTAATGGAACGTACCTCGCCTATAAACCCTCGTATTGGTTCTCATATTTTCCTCCTTTTCCTGTTTTTATGCCGCTTCGATGAGCCTGCGTTGGATTGAGCTTGTCGAAATATCAAGCTCCTCCCAGTCGGCTTTATAAAAATGATGCTCATAAAGATTTAATTCTATTTGATGTCCGCTCCTGATTATATTGGCAGGCACCGAAATAAACCAATCCATGTCTCGCTCGTGGAACGCTGCTTGTATAACTCATGTAACTCAATGGTATACATGTCATTATAATTTTTTCCCAGGTATTTGATGTTTTCCAATACCCCGCCCCAAATTTTTGAAGCGAGGAATCATTTTTTCAAACATTTTTTTTTACATTACTACAGATGGCTCTTTGCGTTCTCTGGATGCTTGCCCAAGAACGCTCTTCATCATTAGTTGGATTATGAGATTCACTTTTGCAATCCTTGCT
>SLMM01000158.1 GCA_007133565.1 Bacteroidales bacterium | reverse complement strand
GGAATGATAATCAGTGCTACAAAGAGGGAAGAAGTAAGCACAATTATAAGCGTTAAAGGCATATACTTCATGAACTCGCCCACTATGCCCGACCAGAAAGCCAGTGGCAGGAATGCCGACAGGGTGGTGGCTGTTGAGGTGATGATGGGAAGGGCAATCTCGCCTATGGCCCTTTTTGCCGCTTCAAAAACGGTATAGCCTCTTTCCACGTAGCGGTAAATGTTGTCCACTGCAACTATTGCATTATCAACCAGCAAACCGAGTGCAAGGATCAGAGAAAACAGCACGATCATATTGATCTGGATACCCAGAAGTCCGAACACCATGAAAGAGGAGAGCATGGACAGGGGGATAGCCAGTCCGACAAAAAGAGCATTTTTGAGCCCGAGAAACAGATATAGTACCAGTATGACAAGTATTACGGCAAGTATCACACTGTTTTCAAGGTTGCTGAGCTGGTTGCGTATCTCCTCGCTCTGGTCGTTGGTGATTGTTATTGTAAGGTCAGGGGGCAGGCTTCCGTCATTTTTTGACCGGTCGATCAGGTCAAATATCCGGGCGGTTGCCGAAAGCAGGTTCTCTCCGGCCTTTTTTATCACCTGGAGTGAAACAACCGGCTGGTCGTCGAGTCTTGCAAAACTCACCGGGTCTGCCCACGTATCCTCAACCGTGGCAACATCCCTGAGGTACACAATGCTACCCATCTCATGCTTTACAATGATGCCGGCTATCTGGCGCACATCGGTAAACTCTCCCTGGGTCCTGACTGCCCAGCGGGTGTTGTCGTCAAATCTGACCGACCCTCCGGCAATTGAGATGTTCTCCTGCATTATTGCGTTTTCCAGGTCTGTGAAGCTGAGTTCATTTGCATCAAGCAGCAAAGGGTTGACATTTACCTGGATCTCCCTTTCGGGGATACCGGTAATATCGACTTTTGAAATCTCGGTAATAACCTCTATCTCATCAGCAAGGTAGTCGGCGTAACGTTTCAGTTCATCAATGCTGAAGTCGCCGGAGAGGTTGATATTTATGATTGGAAACTCAGAGAAATCAATATCGAGTACGATGGGATCTGTTGGCAGGTCAGCCGGAAGGTCGGGTTTTACCCGGTCTACTGCATCTTTTACATCCTGCAGCGCCTGCTTGATATCTACATCAGTCTGAAATTCTACGAAAATATCTGAGTTGTCCTGTGTTGAAACGGAGCTGAGAATGTTTATACCCGAAATTGTGTTTATCTCATTTTCCAGTGGCCTGGTGATCAGGTTCTCCATGTCCAAAGGAGGATTGCCCGGGTAGATGGTCTTTACCATTATGGTGGGAATTACAACATCGGGAAAGAGCTCCTTGGGCAATGAACGGTAGGAAAAAATACCGAACACTACAAGTATGAATGTCAGCAGGAAGATTGTGCTTTTGTTCTTCAGGGCAATTGTGGCAGGCCTGAACTCCCTTGTTTTGCCGTTATCTGGTTTTTCGGTGCTCATGATGTGCTGCCTGTTATATTAATTCCAATTCCTTCGGTTACCTGGTTGTGGCCGTTGACAATCACCAGTTCACCCTCTGCGAGTCCGCTCCCGATAATTGTTCTTCCTTCGCTTTCTGCGCCCCTCACTATATAGTTCTTGTGGGCCTGCCAGATCCCGTTGCTGTTCTGCCTTGCAACGTACACAAAATGTCCCTGTACATCCTGCTTTATAAGAATGGACGGCAGGGTAATAACATCCTCTGCTGAAAAGGACCTGATACCAACACTCGCAACCATATTAGGCTTAAACCGCTCACCCGGGTTATTTATCATTAACTGAAGCCTGAACGTCCGGTTTTCCGGGTTTATGACATTCCCGATACGGTGCACCGGCACACGGGCCTCATAATCGGGCCATGCCGGGAACCCGAGGATGACTTCGCCGCCGGGTTCAATATCTGGAAGGTATCTTTCAGAAACATCGGCATTGATGTAAAGCCTTCCGAGGTTTATGACCTGCATTACTGGTGCACCGGGCATGGCAAGCTCCCCTTCCCTGAGGAATATCTCATCAACCACTCCGTTTATCGGCGATTTGAGAACTGCCATGTTTAGTTGGTGTTCCAGGGTTTTTAACCGGGATTCCAGGCTTTCAACCGTGTTGCGCGCTTCAAGGTACTGTATTTCACTCCCTATTTGCTGATCCCAAAGCCTTTTCTGCCTCTCATATACCGTTCGGGCAAGCTCCATGGATGTTTTCAGCTCTTGAATGTTGCCTTCAATGACCGAAGTGTTGAGCCTTGCCAGGACCTGTCCACTGGTTACCCTGTCGCCCTTTGAAACCACTATCCTTCTTACCTGTCCGTTTATTTCGGGACTGATCATAGCCTGGTTAACAGCCTCGGCCGAACCGTTTATCCTGATATAGTTTTCAAATGGCCCGCGCTCCACTTCGCTTACAGTCACATTTAATGCCCTGTTGTTTTGCGGTGGTTCACCCATCTGTTCAAGCTTCTTTTCCAGAAGTTGAATCTCCCTGTTAAACGAGGCTATCTGCCTCCTGTAATCCTCAATCTGTTCCCTGATTGAGTACGGTGTATCTGCTTCCGGAGCGTTGCATGAGGCTGTATTCAGCAGCATAATGATAAGAATCAGAAAAACTGATGCACCCGGTAATTGCCCGAACGAAAATACCCGGGTTGAGGGTGATGGTCCGTTGCCGGGCAACCTCCCGGTAACCGGCCTGTCTGCTGATACTTCTCCTGTGATGAGAGGGTAGTTGGTTGCACCTGATCTGCTGTTGTTTTTTACTGATGTTGCCATTTTATCTTTTCTGTTATTGATTTTTAGTTTGGTGTTACAAGCCCCTTGCCTTGTCGAGATTGTTTTTTGCTGTTATGAATTCAAACATGGCGTTGTAAAAATTGGCCCTGGTTGCCAGCATCTGGTCGTTTGCCTGGGTAAGCTCCAGGCTGCTTGCCATTCCTTCTTTGTGCATAATTACGGTACGCTCCAATATCCTTTCTGCAAGGTCGAGGTTCTCTCTCTCGCTTCTGTACTGGTCAAGGGCCGCGTTCAACTGAAGCCTGGCCTCTCCCAGCTGCAGCCTCAGGGATTCGGCAAGCTGCCGGGCAGCTATCTCTGATTTGTCAACCTCAATCCTGGCCTGCTGAACGCGGGCAGAACGGAAGCCGCTGGAGAAGACAGGTATACTGAGGTTAACTGCCAGAAATGAAGATGGGAACCAGGGCCTGTCGCTGTCCTGAAAATTGAATTCATTCCTCATGGCCATCTGCTGGTAGGTGTAGGTTAATGAGAGACTGGGCAGGTAAAAGGACTGTTCCCTGCGAAGATTCATCATGTTCATATTTTTTTGCGAAAGCATTATCCTGTAATCGATATGGTTCTCATATCTGAATTCGCCGGCATCTGATTCCATGACCATCCTGTTGAACAAGGGGACCAGCGAATCGGAAAGCTCGATGTTCCTGTCCATATCTATACCCGACTGGAACTTCAACAGGTTAAGGGTCAGTTCATACTGTCGCTCAAGATTTTTAAGGGTGTTTTCCATGTTGGAAACAGACAGCTTGAGCTGGTCGGCATTTATCGGGTCGGTAAAACCGGCCTCACTTATTTTTTCTGTTTCTGCAAGCCTCTGCCTGAGGTTTTCGATGTTTAGCGATACAATATCAATATTGTCACGGCTTAGCAGTGCAACAAAGTAGGTTTCTGAAACGCTGTTGCTCACATCCATTTCAGATCGTTCAGTGTTCTGTTCTGCAAGTTCCCGGTAGATCCTTGCCGCCCGCAGGCCCACTATATATGAGCCGTCAAATACCATCTGGCTGATTGTGGCCGAAGCGTTCAGTGATTGTTCAGTGCCGAATTGTATTTCTGCAAATTCACCGGGTTGCCCACCGAAAAACTCTGCGGGCACAAGTGAAGTGGGTATTTCGAAATAGTACTGGTAACCGACCGATGCATTGACCTGGGGCAGCCCTGTTGCCATGATCTCTCTTATCTGGTTTTTAGCTATGTCAATATCTGCCCTGGCACTTTGTATCTCTGCATTGAAGGTGATGGCATGTTCTACCGCCTGGACCAGGGAGAGATTTATGGTTCCGTTTTCATCTGCCGGCAGGGCCGGTGCCATCTGCAGCGACAAGGCAGATATTAAAAACATCAGGATGACTGTTTTACTGTAAGCAATCATATCTTATGATTATTGAATTGGGTTATTTTCCGAAAACTTGTTTAGTGTTTAAAGTTTACACTTAAACAAAAGTTTTTACCAATTGTTCAGTTGATCTTTAAACCCCAGCTATGCGGCTCTTGTATTCTGCCAGCGCGTCATCAAGTCTTTCGCGTGCGGTAGTGTCGCCAGGAACGTTATGGGAGGGATGGATGTACAGCTTTTCACCTTTTTCTACAAGTTTTTCGGCAACGGTACAAATTATCATCCATACGGCGGTAACAAATCCCATAGTTGATACGGGACCTATTTTGTCGACATGGCCCTTCAGGTCGACCGAGGCATCTCCGGCGGGAACACAGGTGTCGACAACTATGTCGGCAAGCTCGAATATCTGCTTTCCGGTTGAATGCCTGGACTTCACACCCGAGAATTCCCCGGCCGAACCCAGCACAACGATCTTCATACCCAGTCTGCGCGCCTCCAGGGCTATGTCGATGTTCACGTTATTGATGCCCGAATGGGAGAAGAGCCACATGGTGTCGCGCTTATCGAAATTGTAGCTTTTCATGATCTGGTTCCCGTACCCCTCAACCCTTTCAAGGAAGACGAACTGATGTACACCCATCT
>SLMM01000121.1 GCA_007133565.1 Bacteroidales bacterium | reverse complement strand
GTCCGTACTCTTCAGCCGGCAGTGATGAAAGGGGACCTGTTGCCGACAATATCCCGTTGTGAGGCTTCCCTGCAGGATGCCCGCTGCAGCTCACGGTAAGCCTGCTGAGCATTACCCGGAAAGGCTCCTGCCGGCTCTCGTCCACAATCAACTCAAAACCTGCAAGAACGTCGGCATCCAGGTCATCTCCCCTTCCCTTGATTACAAATGCGGCCTCGAAAATATCTCCCTCGCCCGCTGAGAATGACAGTATATCCTCTTCATCAACCTCTCCCGAAAAGCCGTGGAAAGGGTTCCTTATCTCAAACAAACCGGGGTCGATACCATCAACTTCGATGCTGAAAGCCACACCGCGAAGCTTTATCTCTTCTTCGGCAAGCACCAGGATACTTACCGCCCCTTCCATCTCAGCCGGATTGATATCGATTGCAGGGACAGGCCCGGCAGAACCCTTCACATCAGGTCCCTTGCTTTTACCGAAATGAAGCCCGACCATTACAAGGTCGCGGTGATCAACAATACCATCGCCGTTGGTATCTGCATAGGTGGCCCCGTCAGGTATCCACTCCTCTACAGTATGCGGGACAAACCCGGCACTTCCCCAGGCCCTGGGAGGCCCCTGGCAGAGCCACCATGCTCCCAGGGGCAGCACATCGTCGGCATTTACCGTTCCGTCGTTGTTGGCATCGCCGGGATAGACCTCCACCAGCCGGGGGTCTGGATTTATTCCGGTAATCAGAACGTCATCCATCAGGTTTGTTCCCGCCGGACCCGTAATGCCGCCTCCAATGCTCTCGCCCGAAACCATTGCCCACCTCAGCAGGAGGCTCTCCTTTCCGGCAGCTTCCTCCGGAATCGGCAGCCGGTCAGTTACCCCGGTGCTCCACGATCCTGCCACCTCGACATCACCACCTTCTATGTCTGTCCACGATTCCCCGTCAATGCTATACCTGACGGAGAAATGGCGTGGACCCGTACCGGAGCCGGACTGCCTTGAGGAGAGTTCAAGCATGGAGAAACCAATGGTCGATATCTCTGTATGCCAGTATTTGGAGCCGTCTCCTCCACCGTCCCAGTTGGTCGACCGCAAAGCCAATCCCCTGTACCCGGTGCCAAACCCGGTAATATTAGCCCCTTCGATACCGAACATCGCATCGCTGTTGGCAGGCACAGAAGAAGAAGGCTGTAGCGATTCGCTGTCAAAATCCCATCCTGCAAGAGTATACCTGTATGAAGGGCCCGGCAGTATCACCATTTCGCCGCAGCTTCCAAAACTGCCGTCCCATATACCGGATGTCCCGCCGTAAACATACCCGCCTCCCTCAACAGAGGCCCTCACGGCAACATACCAGTTGCCCGGCGGCCTCATAAAAGCAATATCGGCTGAAAATTCAAGGTTACCTTCATCATCAGCGCCATTAAAACCGGCCGCTACCCAGACCTCATCATCCCATCCTGCAGGGTCGCTGCATACAGAGCTGACACCTATACTGCATTCATCGACCGCTTCATATCCCAATCCCCCTGCAAACAGTGAAACAACGACAATGACCTGTTCGCCCTCCTGCACGGTGGTCATCTCCGGCATCTGCAGCAGGAGCACGGAGACAGAAGCGGCAATTTCAACCTCTACGGCAGCAATATCAGCGGCAGGAAATTCATCTCCCTCAGGGTTTATAAAAGTTAATCCTGAAAAGGAGAAGGTCGCAGTGCCTGCTGCTGCACGTTCAGAAACAGTGAACATAACTGTCATGAAAGAGCCAGACGCAGGTGCATCAGGCGGCGAGGTCCTGGAAACGGAGACTCCTGCCCTCCCCTCCTCCAGCAATCCCCCCGTTGCCAGTCCCCCCTCACACAGAACCCCGCATCCAACTGACACAAATTCAAAAGATGAACCCTCGAAGTGCACTTCCGCGAAAGCGGCATAAAAATCTATCTCCTCACCGGCCAGGAAAGTCAGGGTGAGCATCTCGCCCGCAACCGGTGAATTATTGGAAACCGTTACGGAAACAGGCACCTGCGAATGTGCTTCACTGTATCCTGCAGGCCACTGAAGCAGGATAAAAGACGCAGCCATAACAAAATATACATACCTCATATTCATACGTTTTTGTGATTATGACATCGATCAGCGACGTAAGAAACATACGCTTATATTAAGTTATGAACTTAAGCGGGTGAAAACAACTTTAAGAGGTACGGAAAAGACGAACGGTCGGAATTTGTACCTGAGCGGTAAGAAAACGGCAACGACTAACCCGCCGGAGGGGGCCGTCAGAAGGGTGCAAGGCCGGCGAGTGCCCGCCAGGGGGTGCCGGGCCGGAGAGCCCCATCAGGAGGGTGCCGGGCTTCAAAAAAGCTTATAAAGATCTCTATATCAATATGGCAACGGCAATAAGAAGGTCTGTGCCCAGAACCGTCATCACGTTGTTGCCCATGGCGGTAACTATCCTTTTGCTGTCATGGCTGTGCCTGATGGCGATAAAGCTTGCGTTAAGCGCAAGAGGCAGGGGAATCAGTGCCAGGTATATCCATAATGATGTCATGCCCAGAAGCGGGAGTGCTATTATGATACCGAACGCGAGCAGCACGCCGAATGCATAGATGTAGGCCGCTCCCTGCCGGCCAAACCTGATTACCAGGTGATTTCGGCCACCCTTGCGGTCAGCTTCCATGTCGGGAAACTCGTTTATCAACAGGAGCAGTGCGGTAAGGATGCCCGGGGGTATGGAAATCAGGACCAGTTCGCGTGAAACAACCTCAGAAAGGGGTATTCCGGGCGATGCCGTCATGGCGATAAACGTTCCTATAACCACGAGACTTCCCAGGGTCAGTCCGCTAAACAGCTCTCCCAGCATCAGTTTTGCCAGCACCGGAGTATAAAGCACAATGGTCAGTCCCCCGACAACAGCTATTACCATAATGCTCCAGTGTGCCGTCAGCGCAAAGTAAACACCTATGACAGAAGCAGCCGCAAGGGATATCACGGCTGCAGCCAGCACACTGCGCGGATTTGTACGGCCGGAGACCATCATCCCGCTGCCGCCGCTGAACGGGCTGCGTACAGTATTGAAATCAATTCCGGTTTTATAGTCCGAGTATTCATTGAAAAGGTTAACGGAGATATGCGAAAGCACCACACCCCCAGTAATAAGCAGTGCATGCACAAAGTTGAAGCTGCCTCCGGCCTCCGGCAGGTATTTCCAGGTAATTGCCAGTCCGATTCCAACAAGAAAAACTGCAAGAACAAGGAAATTGGCCCTTATCTGGGCCATCCACACTGTAAATGAAGAGAGTATTTTTTCCATCACGCAAATATAAAAACAAATACCAGAAATCCGTCGCAGGCTCAGCCGTATCTCTCAGGATTCATATACACGGGAATTACCCTCAGATTAAGCCTTCGCAGTATTGCAGCCGTTTCCCGCAGGTTAGCGGTAAAACCCAGCAGGTAGCCGCCACCGCCTGAACCGCACAGTTTCATAAAATAATCCCCTGTTACAAGCCCCCTCTCCCATACCAACTCAAAACCGGAAGGGATCATCTCCTTCATGTTTTTCAGCTGGAAACCGGACAAGTTGCGCAGGGACTGCCAGAAACGTTCCATATCGGGTTCGAGGAGCGAGCTAATACTCTCATTTACGGCGGGTATCATCACCCCGTCAACCGAATCCCTGAATGCTCCTTCTTTGTACCGCTCCATGAACTGCCTGACCAGCGGACCCGTCATGCCGGTCGTTGCCGTATCAACCAAAAAGACCGAAGCCCCTTCGCCACTCTCCGTGCCCGGTATTCCGGTGATCTCAAGTTTATCTCCCGGACCAACCAGGACCGGCCGGCCAATATAGCAGTTCAGCGGATCCAGTCCCGAGCTGGTGCCGTGAAAAAATGATTCCATTGCCCCAAATATGCTTTTCAGCTCCCGCAGGCTGTCAGCACTGGCATCCGGCGCATTATCAATCCTGTTAGTCGCGTACCTGTCATACACAGCCGCCACCACAGCCCCGGAACTACCGATCCCGTAACCCTGCGGAATATTTGACTCCAGGAACAGTCCCCTCTCCAGATCCCGGCTGAAAGCCCCGGTATCAATCACACCACTGAACCCTCCCCCGCTATCCGATAACCAGTCAAGGTACTCCCTGAGCAGTCCGTTTGACCTTACCGCCTTGTTATGATCTGTGTATCTGGTCATGTTGAGAAAACCGAACCCGGCAGTAAAATGGCCGAAAGGCACCGTCAGCGCCATTGAACCCAGGATTACCGAATACTCGCCAAAAAGCAGGATCTTTGCATGCCACAGCGACGCGTTTTCAATATTCTTACTGACATCTTCCACAGCACATCATTTTGAGGTTTCATCATCAGCCTGCAGCGGCCCCTTCCCGGATGCATCATCAATCCATTTCCCGCCGGGGCAGAACTGCAGAAGCTCTTCTTTTATAAAACCAATAACGCTTTCGCGGAAACTAACAGGGTAGATCAGGTGCACATTGGGCCCGGCATCAAGTGTAAAGGCCGCCGGCACACCGGTCTCCTCCCTGAAGCGGCGCACCCTTTCAATGATCTCCAGCGTCCCGGGCTTCATCAGTATGTATCCCCCTCCTGAGTTCATCATCAGCGAATGGAGCGTAAGCGCCTCCTGTTCCGTTATCCTTATAAACTCATCGATGTCGCCTGCCGCCAGGACGTCAATCAGGCGTACACTGTTGCTGCCGGCCTGCTCATACCTTACCCTGCTCCAGGGGTTATCCTCCATAAGAGCATGCCCCCTGCTGCTGGATACTTTCTTGGGACTTTCATCAACCAGCAGTATTGCGTCTCCCATCTCCCTCAGATCATCGTGAATATTATCATTCAAAGGCACCGCAAACTCGTCGGCCGACCAGGTAACAGCCGGCAACCTGCCCCACAGCACATAGCCCGGGTAAACCGACCTTGATGCGCTTCCCGAACCCATCCTGGCAGCATAGGAAGCCTTCCTGTAAAAGCTCTCATCTTCAGAAGGTGAGCCCGAAACATTACGCTCCATCGATGTGAGGCAGAGAGCCAGTGCCGACATCGCCGATGCAGAAGATGCAATTCCCGAGGAGTGGGGAAAACTGTTGGAGCTCGTTATCTCCAGGTCATAATCACCCAAAAACGGGTAGAGGTCCCCTACTGAGTCAAGATATTTCCCTACCCTTTGAGCAAAACCTGCATTTTCAGCTCCCCCGAAAGAAAAGCGCTTCAGCGCTCCCCTGCCAGGAAGGGACCTGGCATATTTTAGACAAGTGCGGGTAACCGAAGAATTCAGCGTGATGCTTATTGAGGGATTGGCGGGGATCTGCCCCTTTCTTTTACCCCAGTACTTTACCAACGCTATGTTAGAGGGACTGCGCCAGCAGATAGTCCCCGCATCACGGTCACTGCCCGGTTGTTTTTTATTTTTTTCCATTTGCAGAAACTATTAATTCGTCCCATGAAAAGATGGTATCAACTCCTTTTTGTTTAAGCGCCTCTTTCAGCTTATCCCTGCCTTCCTTCCAGACTATCATTACAAAATCGCCGCCCCATGCACCAAGCGGCTTTACATAACCGGGAAATCCCCTGAACTGGCTCTCCTGAGGGTGAACCTCGGCAACCAGCGGGGCGATAACCCGGTCATGCTCCCTGAGAAGATCGGTAAATACATCAACATTATCCGCCTCAAGAACCCGTGAGGTAATATCGGTTACCCGGCTGACTATCCCTGTGATGCCAGCCGGTGCAGAGAAAGCCTCCTGCCTGTATTGCGTATTTGAAGCGGCCTCTGACGGATCGCGGGGCGGTGCGCCTCGTCCGGTTGCCCCAGGCGTTGTACCCTGCCCTGTTGCATCGGGCGGAGCACCTTGGTCTGTTGCATCGGGCGGAGCATCCTGCCTGCCGGGGTGCGATAAAAACGATGCAACTGAACGGGCCGAATCCTGTTTTCTTCCCGTGTAGGCAAAATAGAGGCAACCAGCGAATGAAGGGTTGAAAACCACGCTACTGTAAACCGGAAGGGGAAATTCACTCCCGGCGGACTTGCCGGGCTCACCCGGCTCATGACCCATGGCCTCATCCGGCTCCCTGCTCCGGCCCTCATCCGGCTCCCTGCCCCCGGCCGCAACAGGCTCCCAACCCCGGTCCTCATCCGGCGCCCTGTCCCGGGTATCACCAGGCTTCTTACCCCTGGCCTTGTCCGCGGCTTCAGCCCACGGATCCCTGCCGTACTTCAGCCTGTATGTTATCGGCTTATCCGACCGGGCACAGGCAATATCGTAGCCCGAACCGCGTGAAACGGCAAAATGCAGCGCAAAAGGATTGATATCGAACATCCACGCTATATTGGAGATCAGGGTTGAGCTGCTTCCAAATCCCCATCCCATGTCAAAGCCCACGCTGCTTTCAGCCTTTCCGGCAGGTAATGATGTATCGGCCAGTCCCGCAGCAGCATTCAGAACTTCCAGCAGGAAACCCGACCTCTCTTCATGCGACGACGATTTCAGAACATAGCCATCGGCCGTTATCCCGAAGACCGCTTTCAACCATTCCTTCTCGCGCACAAAAGTTGACCATTCCAGCGTCCTGCCGGCATGGTCAGCTCCCCCTCTGCTGCGGTAACCGTTCCACTCAAGACCCTGCCCGTACCTTAACGGCAACGCCAGGGCGGTGGCGCCGTGCAGAACCATATACTCGCCGGTGAGAAGCAGCTTTCCGCGCGAGAACCATGATCCCTTTTTCTTTTCTGTCGGCATAATATTCAATATAAAGCATTTACATGCAAAATAACTAGCGCTAACCGGGTTTACCGCCCCCTCTCAACTTCGTCAAGAAGTTCTCCACCGCAGCAAACCCCACCTTCCTGCCGCTGAAATACTTTTCCGCTGCGGCCCTCTCATCATCCGTCGCCCCAAAGTGCCCCAGTATATTGGAAAGGTGCATCTTCATGTGGCCCGCCTGTATTCCTTTTGTAACCAATGCCCCCACTGCCGCAAAATTACTTGCCAGTCCCGCTGATGCAATTATTCCCATAAGCTCGCCGGCACCCGGATTTCCAAGCATGTCGAGCGAGAGCCTTGCCATCGGGTGCAGCCCCGTCATACCGCCTACCGTGCCCACTGACAGGGGCAGCGTCATTTCCAGACTGAACCTCCCGTCTTCAATATGTGCCCCGGAAAGGCTGCTGTACCTGCCGCTCCTCGCAGCCCATGCATGCCCGGCCGCTTCGACAGCCCTGAAATCATTGCCGGTGGCTATCACAACCGCGTCAATACCGTTGAAGATACCTTTATTATGAGTGGTAGCCCTGAAAACGTCAACCGCAGCCATCCTCACAGCCATCACAAATTTGCGGGCAAACTCCCCTGGCGGCATCCCGCCGGAGAAGGGAGCCATTTCCTCAACATCACACTCAGCCCTGACACTCACAATGCATCCGTCTGTGTAGTTTGAAAGAATTGACATTATCACCTTCAGCTCTCCTCCTGAAACCATCCGCTCATCGCTTCCGGCAAAATCCTCCAGGATGGCGGCAAACTCTTCGAGACATGAATTTATAAAGTTGGCACCCATAGAATCCCTGGTGTCAAACTCCCCCTTTATCCTGTAATACCCTTCAATCTCATGGCCCATATCCTCGAGCGAGACAGCCCTTATACCACCCCCGCGCTTCTCCATGTTGGCAGTGATCGGTGCGATACCAGCCAGGAGCTTCTCCCGGAGTTCCGGAAATACCTCTTGCAGAAGCTCCCCGCTGCCTGTCCACAAAAAGTGCACGTGCCCGTTCTTGAGCATATCATTTGTTTCATATATAAAACCGCCTCTATCGGACCAGAATCCGGCGCTTCGTGCGGCAGCCGCCACCACCGAGCTTTCCTCCGTGACCATCGGCACCATATATACCTTCCCGTTCACGAGAAAGTTCGGCGCCACCCCGTAAGGCATGAAAAAATTGGTCAGGGTGTTCTCGCTGAACCCGTCATGCAGTTTCTGCACCCCGGTATCATGATGCCTGTATTTTTCGGCAATCTCCGCCGCTTTCCCGGGGTCAGAAGCAAATGATGACGCCCTTTCAAGCTTTTCCCTCCTCCCGAGCCGCGAAAACCCTTTTATTATGTCCTTGTCCGGCATATCACAAAAATTTTTCAGGTTCACAAGTAACCCGGTTTACCAAAAATACGTAATATCTGCCGTCTGCCCCAAAAGAGATTTGCAAAACGGATCTTTCACCCTTTGCGTAACGATGAAAAAATAATTCCATATTCTCAAAATTATCCCGCTTTCGCGGAAAAGAACGCTTTGTTTATCGGGCCACTAAATTTTATTAAACAAACAGTAAACATTTAAAACCGAAAACTGTTTAGGGATTATGGAAAAATAAAGTCACATAAATGTATCAATAATAACACATGAAGCTACTGGTTTGTATAAGCCACGTCCCCGATACTGAAACAGATATCAGGATTGTTCCCGGCGGATCAGCAATTGATACTAAAGGGATAACCTGGGTCATAAACCCCTGGGATGAGCTGGCTCTGACGAGGGCTGCCCAGCTCAGGAAAGAGCACCCTGAAACAATACAATCACTAACCGTAATAACTGTAGGCAGCAGCGACACCCTGCCAACACTGAGAAAGGCACTTGCACTTGGGGCTGACGATGCCCTCAGGATCGACGCCGGGCCCTCAGACGCATGGTTCGTGGCCAGCCAGATAGCCGAAGTGGTTTTGAAGAACCGGTACGATGTTGTAATTACCGGAACCGAATCGAGCGATTTCAACGGTTTTGCAGTTGGAGGCATGCTTGCCGGCATTACCGGCTACGCCTGCCTTCCCAACATCACATCTCTCGATGTGGCGGGCAGTAAGATAATGGTAAGCAGGGAGACTGAAGGAGGAATCGAGAGGCTGGAAGCAGAGGTGCCGTTTATTGCAGTCATACAAAAAGGGGTTGTCTCTGCTCCCGGCATTCCCTCCATGAGGGATATCATGCAGGCCCGGGGCAAACCCGTTGAAGTCCTCGCCCCGGTAAGCGCCGGTCAGTTCACCGAATACACGGCATTTGAGCTGCCACATTCAGCAAGGGTGTGCCGGATCATCAACGAGAGCGAATATGAAATATTGGCGGACAAGCTTTTTGCCGGAGCCGAAGCCGGTTGACATTCAAAACAAACAATCTGAGAGGCATGCGGATATTAACCTACATAGAGACAGAAAACGGGAAGGTGAGGCGGAGCGGACTGGAGTTGCTGAGTTATGCAACTGCCCTGGCCGCCCGTAGCGAAGGAGAAGTGACAGTTTTCGCATGCGGAGGTTTCGACAACGACACTGCCGCCTGCATGGGTAAATACGGTGCAAACAGAATACTGGTAGCCGGATCCGGAACCTGTCCGTCAGGCATCACTGCCCGTGCCTTTGATATAGCAAACGCTGCTGATCAGACAGGGTCAGAAACAATACTGTTCACAGGCAGTCTCAACGGCAGGGCCCTTGCACCGGTAGTGGCTGCAAAGATGAGGGCAGGCTACGTGTCGGGTGTTTACAGCCTTCCTGAAACCACAGATCCGTTTACTGTCAGGAAAAAAATATTTTCCGGAAAAGCGGTAACCACGGTAAAAATCAACACCCCTTCCAGGGTGATGGTGCTTCTGCCCAATACATTCGCACCGGCCGAAAGCCCTGTAAACCCTGAAATAATCCATCTGCCGGATAAAATAGACAGGCCGGGAAAGTCGCTGCCGAAAGGGATACGGATAATTGATCATATAAAGCCTGACGGACAAACGCGGCTGGCAGAGGCAGGAGTCGTCGTAAGCGGGGGAAGGGGACTGTCACGGAAGGAGAACTGGAAATATGTTGAGGAGCTTGCAGGATTGCTTGGAGGAGCCACAGCCTGTTCCCGGCCTGCATGGGATGAGGGATGGTGCCCCCATGACGGATGGGTGGGCCAGACCGGCAAGGTTATATCACCGAATATTTACCTGGCTCTCGGCATATCGGGTGCTGTACAGCACCTTGCAGGTGTAAACTCCTCAAAAATGATAGTGGCGGTTAACAAAGATCCGGAAGCCCCGATCTTTAAAAGCGCCGACTATGGCATAGTTGGCGACATACAGGAAGTGATGCCCAGGCTTATTGAAGTTTTGAAAAAGTATTTAGCCGCGAACAGGTTCGATTTAACATAAAACCGGGTTGCAATTGTTCATTTTTTTCTATATTTGATCCTCCAATCATTCTTTGAATAATATGACGAATCACTTGGTAGTCCGGGGCCAGAAACTTGCCTATCAGTGGATTAACAATGAGCCTCGTAACGCCGGGAAACCTGTTATAGTATTCCTGCACGAAGGGCTGGGCTGCATGAAGCTCTGGAGGGATTTCCCCCACAGCCTTTGCAAGTCAACCGGGTTCAGGGGACTCATGTATGACCGTTACGGATACGGTGAATCTGAAAAGATCAAAGAACCCCGCGAAAATGATTTCCTCTACCATGAAGCTGCCTCCGTGCTTCCCGAACTCCTTGACAAGCTTGATATTAGCGAACCGGTAATGCTGTTCGGTCACAGTGACGGAGGCACCATAGCGCTTATATTCGGTGCACTCTATCCGTCCCGAACCGCAGCAATCGTTGCCGAGGCTTCTCACATATTCATGGAACCGGTCACCATCCGCGGCATAAAGCAGGCCCTGCATGAATACAAGAATAACGGGCTGAGAGAAAGGCTGCAGAAATATCATGGCGACAATACCGATTCAATGTTCTACAGCTGGGCAAACGTATGGACATCAGAAGAGACTGCCGGCTGGAGCATTGAGCTCATACTCCCCGAGATAACCTCCCCCGTGCTTGCTATACAGGGCGAAAACGACAACTATGGTACAACAGTGCAAACAGAAACAATAACCTCGCACATCAAGGGCCGTGGAATAAAGCTTCATATCCCGGATTGCGGCCACATCCCTCATCATGAGCAGAGGGAAACGGTGCTCCGGCATACAGAACGGTTCTTTACCGGGCAGGAAATACTATGGAGCAGACCAGCTACCGTACAGTAAAAGACAGTTCAAAAGGGTTTTTCAGGGACAGGGGCAGCAAGTTCCTGGCATTCCTGTTTCCTGTCAATACCGAAGAGCAGATCAGGAAACACCTTGGGGAACTTCGCGATGAATACCATGATGCCCGCCACCATTGCTATGCATGGAAGCTTGGAACCGGAAATGAACATTTCCGCGCCAACGACGACGGCGAGCCTTCAGGAACCGCAGGCAGGCCAATTTTGATGCAGATAATAAAGCATGAACTTACCAATGTACTGATAGTGGTGGTGAGGTACTTCGGGGGAGTTTTGCTGGGGACCGGGGGACTGGTTAATGCGTACCGGACTGCCGCAGCAGATGCCATATTGCAGGCGGAATTTGTGACACGTACCGTCGACGAGCATCTGCTGATAAATTTTCCCTATGCTGCCATGAATGATGTAATGAGAATCCTCAAGGAGGAACAGGCTGAGCAGGTCGAACAGCAGTTCGATAATGACTGCACTGTAAAAATTGCCATACCGATTGAAAGGTCACCCCGGCTCAAAGGCAGGCTGGATGCTGTGCCGCAGGTTAATTTCAGGAAGTTATCAAATAATTATTAACAGATATTTTTTGGCTCCCCGTTGTTGCTTATTTTTACCTGTATAACCCCAAAAACCATAACTTCGTGAAGGACAAAAGCCTTATATCAATCAACGACTACTCGAAGGATGAGATGCTGCGTGTACTCGACCTTGCGGCCGAGTTTGAGCAGAACCCCTCAAGGGATATCCTCAGCGGCAAGGTCATTGCCACACTCTTCTTTGAACCCTCAACCAGGACGCGCCTGAGCTTTGAAAGCGCTGTCAACAGGCTGGGGGGCAAGATCATCGGATTCTCCGACTCGGCATCGTCAAGCGCCACCAAAGGAGAATCGCTCAAAGACACCATCAAGACCGTATGCAACTACAGCGACCTGATAGTAATGCGGCACCCAATTGAGGGAAGCGCGAGGTACGCCAGCGAGGTGGCGTCTGTGCCCATAATAAATGCCGGCGACGGTGCCAACCAGCATCCCACGCAAACCTTGCTGGACCTCTACTCAATAAGGAAAACCCAGGAAAAGCTTGAAGACCTCAACCTTTTCATTGTAGGCGACCTTAAATACGGGCGCACTGTACATTCACTGCTGATGGCAATGGCACATTTCAATGCCACCTTCTATTTCATCTCACCAAAGGAGCTTCGCATACCTGCAGAGTACAAGATGCACCTCGACCATCTAAACCTTAAATACCATGAGTATACCGACTTCAGGGACATTGCGGGCGAAGCCGACATAATCTACATGACCAGGGTGCAAAAAGAGCGTTTTTCCGATCCTATTGAGTATGAAAAGACCAAAAACGCCTATGTGCTCAGGAATGCCATGCTGCAGGAAACCCGCAGCAACCTTAAGGTCCTTCACCCCCTTCCGAGGGTCAACGAGATCAGCACCGATGTTGACGACAGCGAAAAGGCCTACTACTTTACCCAGGCACTGAATGGTGTCTATACCAGGCAGGCTATTATCTCACTGATACTGGGACTCAACAACTGATCAGGAAACAAATAAACCGACCGACAATGGCTAAAGATAAAAAGAAACTTAAGGTAAGCGCAATCAGGCAGGGCACTGTTATTGACCATATACCCGCTAACAACCTCTTCAAGGTTATCAATATACTGGGGCTCGACCATATAGACAACCAGATAACTTTCGGCACCAATCTCGAAAGCGGGAAGCTTGGAAGCAAATCGATTGTCAAGATATCAGACAAGTTCTTCGTCGACGAGGAGATCAACCGCATTGCCCTGGCAGCGCCACAGGCAAAGCTCAACATAATAAGAGATTACCAGGTTGTTGAGAAGAAAGAGGTTACGGTACCCGACCAGTTCTCCGGTATAGTCAAATGCGTCAATCCCAAGTGCATCACCAACAACGACAATGTAAAGCCAAAATTCAGGGTCATCTCAAAAAAGGAGGTGTCGCTCAAGTGCCACTATTGTGAAAAGATAACCGACCAGGAGCATATGGTGTTCATCTGACCCAGTCAAACATATCAGTCCGTCACCTGATCCTGTCGTACGATCTTACCAGCATCTCATCCTTGCGGATTCCCCTTGTGGCAAGAAAGACCATTATTAACGCAATGGCGGGGAACACAACCGTTATCCTGAGACTGAAAGTCACATCGAGGTTTGACCTCAGGTGAAAGAAATAAAACAGGAATAAAGCATAAAAACCGATCAGCAACAGCAGGTTGAATATGCATATCCTGATCTGCATTATCCTTCTCTTGTAAAAAAATATTGTCACCAGGCTCAGCGCCCCTGTCACTATCACCAGGAACCATACAGGCATTACCGATTCGATCTTTACTGCACTTTCCCCCACTCCCTCAAAAATACCGGTCATATCAAACCTGTAGTACCGGCCATCCGGACCGGTCATTTCGGCCAGTGGCGAAAGGAACATGGAGAACATTAAGGCCGCGGCCAGCAATAACCAGACTGATTGTATCCTTTGTATCATGATCTTGCAATTTCCAGGGTTTGTAATTGTAAAGATAAAGAATAATCGCCGATGTCGGCAAAACGAACAGTTTAATTGCGATCAGGATTTCCATATTTGTCTTAACTTTGCATTGTCAAAATTGTTTATGTAATCTAGTTCCCGATGAACACAATTCCCGAAACTGAACTGGTACTCAATACCGATGGCAGTGTTTATCATCTTAACCTGATGCCAGGCGACCTGGCCCCCAACATCATCCTGGCAGGCGACCCCGGCAGGGTTGAGATCATCTCATCATTTTTTGACACCATAGAATTGAAAAAGCAGAAGCGGGAGTTCATTACTCATACGGGGACCTTTAAGGGGACAAGGATCAGTGCCATTTCATCAGGAATAGGCACCGACAATATCGACATCGTGATAAATGAGCTGGATGCGCTGGCCAACATAGATCTTGCGGCCAGAAAGGCCAGAAAGGAACATACGAGGCTTAATATTATCCGCATAGGCACATCGGGGTCATTACAGAAAGACATTCCCGTAGACACTTTTCTTCTGTCAGAAATGGCCATAGGGTTTGACGGCCTGCTCAACTTTTACTCAGGAGCGGACGAGGTGTTCGACCATGGATTCGAAGAAGCCTTTAAAGAACATGTGGGATGGAATAACCGCCTGGCAGCGCCCTATGTCGTACGGGCGTCTGAGAGGCTTTTCCAAAAGTTCACCAGGGATGCAGCAAACCGTGAAAAATTCATACCTGGTGTCACCATCTCAGCACCAGGCTTTTACGGGCCACAGGGCAGGGAGCTGCGCCTTAAGCCGGCCGATCCCGGCCTTAACGACAAGATAGAACGATTCAGGTACGGCAGGCACAAGATAACCAATTACGAGATGGAGTGCTCGGCCATTTACGGGTTGTCAGGGCTGCTCGGGCATGATGCACTTACCGTATGCGCGATAATCGGCAACAGGGCTACCAAAACCTACAGTGCCCGCCACGAAGAGGCCATATCAGACCTGATCGGAACAGTTCTCGATATAATTGCAGAGTAAGGTAATGGACAAGAAAAACATACGTGCGCTCATCCATCTGCTCGACGACCCCGACGCAGAGGTGAGCAGTGTGGTTACAGGCAACCTGAAAGAGCTGGGCACCGAAGTAATCCCCGAGCTTGAAAGCGCCTGGGAAAAGACGGTCGACCACCTGCACCAGGAAAAGATAGAGAACATCATACGCGATATACAGTTCGGGAATGTAAAGGCAAAGCTTGCAGAATGGGTGGCCGGTGGATCAGCCGACCTGCTGGAGGGAGTATGCTGGATAGCCAGGTATCAGTACCCCGAACTGGAAACCAGGGAGGTAAGAGAGGCGATAAAAGAGATCTCTGACAGTATATGGCTGGAACTTAACAATAAGCTTACGGCTCTTGAGAAAGTGCGCATCATGAACCACTTCATATTCGACGTGTACAAATTCTCAAAAAACAGGAAGCACATAAACTCCCCCCGAAATTCCTATATAAATCTCGTTCTCGAAAGCCGTAAGGGAAACCCTGTTTCACTCGCCATCATATACATACTTGTGGCAAGGAACCTGGATATGCCGGTGTACGGGGTAAATCTGCCGAAGATATTCCTGGCAGCATGGATGAATGAACCAAAATACAAACGAAAGCAATCCCTTCCTTCCGGAGCCCTGTTTTACATCAATCCTTACCAGAATGGAGCGGTATTAGGCAAGAAAGAGATACTCATGTACCTTAAACAGCAGAAGATGGAGCCCTACCCGCATTATTTCACCCCCTGCGAGAACCGCGTCATAGCAGAGCGGCTCCTTCTGGGCATGATATTTGCGTATGAAAAGGCCGGCTACAAAGACAAGACGGCCGACCTGAAAGAGCTGATGAGAATATTCAGGCCCGGCTGACAATCTTTTTTCGCCGCCTTTTGATTATCTTTGCCAGAATATTTATTCTTAATCACCCGATCCTGAAATGCACAAAAAGATCATATTCTTCGCGTATGTAATCATAGTCACATTACTCAGCCTGCTCCCGGCCAGCAAGCTGCCTTTACCAAGCGCAAGCCTCATTCCCCACGCCGACAAGGTGGTGCATTTCGGCATGTACGCGGTTTTCACCTTCCTGCTCTTCTTTACATGGCCTGAGAAATTTTCGGGCAAGACCCGCCAGTTCCTGCCGCTCCTCTATGTATTGATCTGGGGCACCTTTATGGAGATATTCCAGGGAGTTGGAGGCTACGGCCGCACCTTCAGCCACTACGACATCCTGGCCAACATTCTCGGCTTTTTCCCCGGCTGGGTTGCCTGGATGCTGGTACCAGAGAAAATCAAAGTTGCCACAGCTACTATAACACAAAATCCGGATCCGGAGAACCCCCGAAAATAAGCTTATATATAGCCGCAATTAACAGAATATTCATTCAACCCTGGCAGTCACAGGGTTCCTCAGGCCCCGGGCGGACTTAAGCATCGCCTTTACCGAACCTATCCTTATCGAAGCCTCCACCAGCACCGGCACCCTGTTATCGTCGTTTGTTACCCACACGAACATCTCGTTGCCCGGCTTGAAAATAAAGCCCTCCACCAGCTCGACAGAAAACTTGATACAGTCGTACGTCTCCCCCTCCCGCGTAGTTATGGTCTCCTCACCCAGGTAGCGCGGGTTCAGCTCATGCAGCTCATTGGCAATAAGTATGCTGAAAGGTATGGGCTCGTTCTTTCCGTAAGCGGTAAAATCGATGTTCCTGGCAACATAAACGGCGGTAATAACATCAAAAGAACACGGTTGTATCGCCAGCGTGTCGGTTCTCCTCGGCCTGTCAGAATTCTCAGTTGTCGTCACAACAATATCCCTTTCGGGGAAGTAGTGGTACTCATCATAAGCAACAAAACCGCCCTCATACGTATCCATCTCGAACCACAGCGGACGGAAAGTCTCCTTGTCCACGTAAGACTGGAACCGGTCCCTTACCTTGAATATCCAGTCATATCTGCGGTGAGTGGAACCATAAGAATCAAAATGGTAAACCGGCCTGTTCCGGTATAGCCTCTCCCTCACGTTAAAAGTCACGTACCCCGCATTCACCCAAATAAAACCCCAGTTATAGTAAACGGTGTACTCAACCTCCTCACCCGGCTGAAAGGCAAAATTCCTCTCCACGCATTCCCCCGCCTTCGCGTCAGTCCGCGCCATCAGCAAAACTCCCATCGCCGACAAAACCAGGTATATCTTAAATAATCTCATTACATAAAGCTCTAACCGCCCTGCAAAAATAATAAATTGTAATCAGCTCACCCTGCCACGCCATTCAGCCTGTCATTCCCGCCATCACCCGGCCTCTTGTCAAG
>SLMM01000079.1 GCA_007133565.1 Bacteroidales bacterium | reverse complement strand
TTCGGGCAATATGTCCAGCTCCTGGAAGACATATGATGTTTCTATCCTGTTCTCAAAACGGGTTAGGAGGGTCTCTTTGAAATCATCTTCGATATCTTTTTTTATTACGAATACAACTTTTTCGAACCCCGCCTTTATTGCATCAAATACGGAATAATCAATAATAGCTTCACCGTTCGGCCCAATAGATTCGATCTGTTTAAGGCTGCCATAACGGCTTCCCAGTCCCGCTGCCAGGATAAGCAATGTAGGTTTTGACATACTGATAATAAAACATATGAAGGGGAGGATGTCCGCGCGGGTCATCCTCCTTCAGGTTGTATTAAATTGATTTAAGCTTGTTCCAGGATCTGTACAGAAGCGATGATGTAACAACTGCAATTACAATGAATACACCCGCCTGTGCAATGTTGCCATAGAGCAGGTTGCCGATCGTGAACAGGATGCTGTAAATTGATATAGCGCCAAGTATCATACAAATAATACCGGTGGGCACATCCCATTTGAGGTCGGCCTCCTTGACCAGTTCTACATTTTCAGCCCTGGCCCTGTCAACAACAGGCTGCCATCCCGGTCCCCCCGGCCTGATCTTGGTGTAGAAGCTACGCAAAGTTTCTTCACTCACAGGTTTTGTAAGCAGGGTAACGATTATCCATGTGGCAGATGTAAAGACCACCACCCCCACAAACCTGATCATCGCCCAGTAAGTTTCTGTTGAGGGAATACCCAGCACCTCGATCGCTCCGTTTTCAAAATATACTATGCCAAAATTCTCAATGGCGATAAAAATAAGGGAGAAGACAACGGCAGCTATCATCGCTGCTATTTCGGAAAAAGCGTTTATTCTCCACCAGAACCACCTGAGAATATATATAAGCCCGGTTCCCGCACCAATCATCAGTATGTACTGGAACGCCTGGAGAGCACTCTGCAATATCAGTGCAAGGATCACAGAAAGCACCATGATGGTAACAGTACTGATCCTGCCAACGGCCACTTTTTGTTTTTCAGTTGCATTGGGATTATAGAACCGTCCGTAGAAGTCATTTACAAGGTATGACGATCCCCAGTTGATATGGGATGCTGTTGTTGACATATATGCGGCTATCAGAGAGGCAACCACCAGTCCCAGCAATCCCGCAGGCAGATATTCCCTGAGCATGGCAGGATATGCAAAGTCTTCCTGCACATACCTGGTTGCAACATCAGGGAACCTGTCAGCCATTGACTGGATATCAGGGAAGACTATCAGCGAGGCAAGTGCAACAATGATCCAGGGCCAGGGGCGGAGTGCATAGTGAAAGAAATTGAAAAGAAGCGTTGCTCCAACGGCATGATCCTCGCTCTTTGCAGAGAGCATCCTTTGTGCCACGTAACCTCCGCCTCCGGGTTCAGCTCCCGGGTACCATACCGACCACCATTGAACTGCAAGAGGGATAATGAATATGCTCAGGAGCAGTTCAGGCTGGGATATGCTGGGTACGAAACTGAGATTGTCAACCACATTGGGATGGGAAAACAGTGCCGACAGCCCCCCGACTTCGGGCGACCTGGTTACATATACCGCAGCTATTATCGCGCCGAACATGGCAAAGCTGAACTGAAACAGGTCGGTCCACAATATCGACTTCAGTCCCCCGAGCCCGCTGTAGAAAACCACAATCACAGCAGCAATTATCAGGGCAGGTGCGGGCTGGAGGCCTAGCATCACGCCGGCTATCTTGATAAATGCAAGTGACACGGTTGCGATAACCATCACGTTAAAGAAGAGCCCAAGGTAAACTGCCCTGAAACCCCTCAGAAAAGCTGCCATTTTGCCGCTGTATCGCAACTCGTAAAATTCAAGGTCGGTCATTACCCTTGACCTGTTCCAGAGTTTGGCGTAGACAAATACGGTAAGCATTCCGGTCAGGAGGAAGGCCCACCAGAGCCAGTTGCTTGCTACTCCTCCCGTACGTACCATATCGGTAACCAGGTTTGGGGTGTCGGCCGAAAAAGTTGTAGCCACCATTGATACACCCAGCAGCCACCAGGGCATATTGCGGCCTGACAGGAAAAAGTTTGTTGTACTTTGTCCCGCCTGTCTTGATGCAAAATATCCTATAGAAAGAAGGATGACGAAAAAAATGACAATTATGGTCCAGTCGATCGGTTGTAGTATCATTTTTACTCAATTATTATGATTGTTAATTTTAGGTTCCTGTGAAAGTATCTGTGTCATTACAATCGGGATCGTGCCAAAAAGCACAGCCTGCTCTCCCAGTTCGCTTATATGGATCACCGTATCCTGCCTGATCCTGTTTATTGTGTATTTGTTGAGTTTCTGCTGAATAGGGTCTGAAAGGAGGTTGCCGGCCTGGGCCATATCACCTCCTAATATTATCATTTCAGGGTTCAGGAGGTGAATCAGAACAGCCAGTCCTCGTGCAAGATATACACCGGCCTCTTCAAACAACTCTATTGCAAACTGATCACCCTGCTTTGCAGCAGATATGATATTGGGAAGCCTTATTTTTTCTGTTTCGCCTTCTATGGCCTTCCTGATAATTGAGTTTGTGCCTTCCTCAATTTTTTGCTTTGCTTTTTTGACAATAGATGTGCCAGACGCAACGGTTTCAAGACATCCGATTTTTCCGCAATCACACAGTTCGCCATTGGGCTCCATCTGGATATGGCCGAATTCTCCGGAAAACCCTGAATGTCCCTGGTAGAGTTGTCCCTGTATTATCATTCCAAGGCCGATTCCCGCCCCGACGTTCAGGCAAAGTACATTTGACCTGTTTTTAGCAAGCCCGAACCATGATTCTCCCAGTGCCATTACTTTAGTATCATGTTCAATATAGGCGGGAATTCCTAAAAGTTTTTCAAATACCTGATAAAGGGGTTTTTCTCCAAGACTGGGATAGCTGTAGCTTGTACCTGTCTTTACATCAATCAATCCCGGAATGCTTATGCCAGCCCCCAGAATTTTACTTTTGTTAATGTTCTGACGGGAAATCAAAGCCTCAACTTCAGCTTTAAGTACTTCCAGGAACACTTTTGTGTTCTTTAGTTCTGTTTCTTTTTCGACGGTTTTTGCAACGGGACGGTTTTTGAGGTCGAAAATATTGATCCTTAAATACTTGCTTGTAATTTCAATACCGACTATAAACCGTGCCCCGGGATTCAGGCCAAAATATACCGGCCTCCTTCCTCCGCGGGATTCTCCTGTTCCTAGTTCCGTCACCCACCCTTCATCCTTCAATTCCTGCATGATACGGGTTATTGTAGGAATACTGACTCCAATGGGTATGCAAAGATCAGCTATTGTTTTCTGCTCCTCAACATACAGTATGCTGAAGACTTTCTTTTTAAGAAATGTTTTTTTCCCTTGTCCGCTATTTATCGCAGAGACCTTCGAGTTCTTTTCAAAAAGTTCTGATAAGTTCATGCGTACACATTAGATTAATCAAATTTATAATCACTAAATTAGGTTTTGCATCCAATGCATATTTAGCGATTCATAGGTTAAATATAATATATATTTTATTTCCGCGTGAAAAGATTGCCCAAAAATATAAAATAAATGAACAGACAAATAAATTTTTGTAAAAAAGTTATTATTTCTTTTGTAATAGTAGTGGTTATTAAAACCTTTTTGCAGGGAGTTTATAAAGCCTGAAGTATTTTTGAGTTGTTATAAACTATCTGATATTATCTAGAAACTGCTGAAAAAAAGGAAGGTGCCCAGCAGGTAATCTGTTATAGTGGTAGCATGGTTGCCGCCTTCAATAGTTATAAGTTCAACCGATCCGGATCCTCTTGCTTTCATTGCTTCGTATGCTGTTGATGAGTTGAAATAGAAAACGAAATCATCATCGGTTCCGTGATATAATTGCAAAGGAGTTGACGGTTTCCAGTCGTAATTGTCATTGTCGGCCAGGGCTTCTGCAAATTCAGTGTCATCGCCTGTAATGATCCCATATATGAATTGAGTTGTGAACAGGTTTCGGGGGTTCATTTCAATATTGGCAAATACCCCATATTGTTCAATGGTGGTTGCATGAGGTTCGTTGAAGTAATAACTGTAGGGCCTGTCAATGCTGTAGACAGAATTATAGGTATCAAGTACCCAGAGGAAATAGTTCAGATACTCCAATTCTTCATCAAGTTCAACCAGGTATTCGGCAAACAGGGTTTTGTTATAGGCTCCTGCTCCAGCTGTTGCTGCAGTTATGCTGAACTCTGTGAGATGCTCCTCCTCCAGCAGCTTCAGGAGAGCCATGGTGGTATATCCCCCCTGTGAATAGCCGGTGAGAAAAAGCTTGTCTGATATATTAAATTCATCGCTTCGCAGGTCAAACTCTCTTACAGCCCTGAGCATATCGCGGGAGGCAGTTGCCAGTGACCGGCCGTGCTCGTATGGGTGGTCAAGGTGCCGCGAGGTGCCGTAGCCAAGGTAATCGGGCAGGGCAATGATAAAGCCGGTTGCAGAATAGAAAGCCGCAGCCATGTACTGGTCTGATATAAAATATGAGGGCGCATCCTCTTCCCGGGTTATGGTTCCGTGATGAAAGCTCATCAGGGGCAGCGGATCGGCTGTTTTCGGCAAAATCAGTGCACCTGATGCGGGTATGTAGTTGTTTTCAGTATCTATTGTTTCATACACAATACGGTAAACAGAAACACCGTATCTTACAAGAAGCTCAATTCCAGTGGGCAAGTCGCCGGCTCCGCCGATCATGTTGATTATCTCGTTCGTGCTGAACTCTGTTAATAACTCATATTCAATAAGATAATCGGGGTCGGGCAGCCGGTCTTCCTTCTCCCTTTCACAGGAAATAATGATAATGCCTGCCAGCAAAAGAATAATAAGGCGGCTCGCCGGATTTTTCAAACAGGAGATGTTTCCCATAAAACTTTAATGTAAGTTAAGTACTTTGTTAAACCTGTGACGATGAGATCATTTTTATTCCCAGTCCGGCCATCTCGCCTATTGCCTTATCGACATCTCCGGGATTCTGCCTCACCCCTTCAACTGCATCGGTAACAAGCCATGTTTTAAATCCCTTTTTCAGGCTGTCAATTGCAGTTGATCTGACACAGTACTCCGTAGTAAGTCCGGCAACATAAACCTCGTCAATACCCTTTTTTCTGAGAAGTTTCTCCAGGTTGTCGCTGGTAGCTTCAAATGCAGAATATCCGTCATCAACGTTGCCTGTCCCCTTGAAAAGGTGCACGTCAATGTCCTCTGTATGCAGATCAGGATGATATTCTGCCCCTTTTGTATTCTCCACACAGTGAGGTGGCCATTTGTCAAAGTGCACCGTTCCCTCCGGATGCCAGTCCCTCGAAGCAACCACAAGGTCAAATTTATTGATTATCTTATTGATTACCGGCACAACCTTGTCCCCTTCCGGGGCAGGCAGGGCTCCTTCCGGGCAAAAATCGTTCTGTACGTCGACAATAATGAGTGCCTTCATGATCATAGAGGTTTATGTTATCATTGTATTCATTGTATTCATTGTATACACTTAACAGGCAGTTTACATATCCTTCCTTATCTCTCTGATAAGTGAATCCCGCCTTTCAATCAGTTTCCTGCTTATTCCCACCTTGTAGATATGCGGAAATTCAAAGCGCTTATGCTCAATCGGTAATCGCTTAATTCTTTCTCCGGCAAAAGCAGCAATCTCATAGGGATTTTTAAAACTGATCAGTGTTTCACCCTTTCTCATTACCTGCATAACAATCTCCTCCCTCTTAAAGTTCGATATATCACTGCATTTTTCAGAGTGGAACGGATGGCAGATAATATCTAATTCATTTTCAGAGTTAAGAGAGACACCATCGGCATAGAAATTACCATTTCTGTCGCTGAACCTGAAAACCCTTTTCTTTCCCGGCAATATCATTTTTTCAATATTGTCGGATATTTTCAGCCTGTCTTTACCGTTGCTGAACACCAGCTTGTATACCCCGTCGAGAGCAGCATCGTCCCTGCCCGTTATCAGGTTTGTGCCGACACCGAAAGCGTCGATGGGGGCGTCCTGTTCCTTAAGGCTCCTGATAACATATTCATCAAGCTGGTTTGAGGCAATTATCCTGATATACTCCAGGCCTGCATCATCCAGCATCTTTCTCGCCTGTTTGCTGAGATAGGCAAGGTCGCCGCTGTCAAGCCTTATACCTTTCAGCCTGTGCCCTCTCTCTTCCATTTCCTGTGCAACTTTTATCGCATTTGGAACTCCGGTTCCCAGAGTGTTATATGTGTCAACAAGAAGGACGCATCTGTCGGGGAATGCGTTTGCAAACTCCCTGAAAGCAGTCAGCTCGCTGCCGAAACTCTGTATCCAGGAATGAGCCTGCGTACCCGTACTTTCCAGTCCGTATTGATAAGCCGCCAGCATGTTTGATGTTCCTGATGCACCACCTATCACAGCCGCCCTGCTTGCCTGGATAGCGCCGGTTCCCTGGGCCCTGCGCAGCCCGAAATCGATAAACTCCTTATCGCCCGCTGCATGCTTTACCCTGCTTGCTTTGGTTGCAATAAGAGATTCAAAGTTCAGTATATTGAGGAGCATGCTTTCGATAAGCTGGCATTCAATGATTGTTCCCCCAACCGAAAGTACAGGCTCGTAAGGAAATACAATTTCTCCTTCAGCAGCCGACCATACATCTCCTGAAAATCTGAGCCGGCTGAGAAAGTTTACGAATTCAGGGTTAAAACCTCTCGAATTCAGGAACTCACACGCTTCTTCGTCATAAATAAAATTACCGAGCATCTCCATCAGGTTCTGCAGTCCCGCGAAAACAACATAGGAACCTTTAAAAGGAGCTTTCCTGAAAAAGTAGTCAAACCTGGCAGGCGTATCTTTCATACCGCTCAGATAATAGCCCTGTGCCATGGTGAGCTCATAATGATCTGTAAACAGTCCGCTTTGCCTATCAATAAGTGCCATAAATTCAGATTAAATTCCCAGCTCAACCTGGAACCGGATGATCCAGCCTGTTGATATACCTGTTGCCGGAACCATGTTTTCGGTGATCCTGTATCCTATATTTCCCTGCGCCTTTATCTTGTGCCTGTCGATATATTTCGTGACACCAAGGGTGTATTCTTCGGTTTTTGGGGCGCTGATGATGTAGGGATTAAAGGGTGGTTCTCCGGAGGGGGTTGAAAACAGGGTTTCCGGTTTTATGTAGGTATACCTGCCGGCAAGCTCAAAATTGTTGTGAAAAACATAGCTGATCTGTAAATTGGTTCCGTATCCCGTCATTACGTGGGAAAATTCATCGTCGGCCGACATTGTAAGAGGATCGTCAGTGCTACGGTCCATATATTCGGCATACATTGCCCAGCCGCGGTATTTCATTACCGCATCGAGATATAGTGCCCTTAGGTCCCTCTCTTCAAAAAGCTGCCTGCCCCGCTGACCCTGTGCCCTTGTGGCCTTTTGGTTATAATGCCATCCGGCACCCACTGATAATTTCGGCGTGGGTTCCCTTTCCAGGTCCCCCTCGGAGAAGTCGCCGTCATCTATAAACCGCCCCAATGGCATAAGCTCAATACGAGCCGTATAAGCCATACCGTTTCCCGAGGGGAGGGCGTTCCGTCCGTCGCCTGTTGATATTGCCGTTTTCAGATTATAATGCAGGAAAGATATGTTGTTTGAGTAATATCCCATCATTCCAAAATCGCGGTCGATGTTGAACATTGCATTGACATCGGAACGGTCGGTAAACTGAAGCTGCCCGGAAGAGTTTATCCTCTGCCTGTTGCCCGGGAGCTTACCCTGGCCAAACCCGAGGTAGAAATTATCGCTCAGGGTGTAATAAACCATGGCATCACGTATGATATTGGGTACACCGCTACCGTCCCAGTCCTGGTCACTCCTCGAAAATGAGAGCTGCATATAGTAAGTGATCCTGTCATTTCTTGTATAACCGTCAATCCTCAGCCGCAGCCTCCTTATACGTGCGTCGACCTCATCTATTGCCGCACCGTTGCCGGTGAGTCCGTGAAATCCCAGCAGGTTCTGTATCCTGAACCTCAGGTTCAGTCCGAAACTCGTATCGGGTGCATGAAACCCCAGCCCCTTGTCAAACCGGATCATTGCCCTCTCGTCAACCTCCGTCTGTGCCATCAGCCTTTTTTGGCCCATGGTCAGGATACCGGCAAGCAGGGTAAAGAATAAAATAGTGCGCATTGCTCTACTCAACCTTGTCCGATTAATTTATATGCTTTTTCCATGGCCGGCTTGCTCATTTGTCCGTCAGCCGTCTCAAGTCCCCTACCCAGCGAGGCATAGGTGAATTCGGCCCCGGCCAGAGGTGCGGCAAGCCTGGTGATTTTCCCGAGGTTCCCGAGCCCGATAACGATAATATTCTTTCCAAGCGAATAAAGGCTGAGAAGCCGTGCATTATCCTCGGGACTGTTAACCTTACAGACAATTTTGACAATATCGGCACCACTCATTGAGCATTCTTTTACTATATGCTCAAGTTCCCGTTTTACCGGTGTTTTTTCCCTGTCGTGGAAGGAAATTATTACCCGGCAGTCGTTTCCCCTGGCGAAGGGTACCAGCTCTTCAAGGAATTCCTCACCGGCATCCCATTCGGTATCAACAAGCTTTGCTCCTGCAAGAATGGCTGTTTTCAGCTTTTCAAGCCTTTCGCCATCGGTTACCTTGCCGGGCCTGAAGGCAACAATGACCCGGGCTTTCCCGGAGCAGAGGGTTTTGATCTGCTCATCGGTCACTTTCAGCAGGTCCAGGCGTAATTCAATAAGTTCTTCTGACCTGGCTTTTTCGAGAGCCGTGCTGAAGTCGGTGTTTCCAATACTAGTACATATCATATTGTGGATAATCTTTTGTGTTGCCCCTGAATAAGGTGAGGATGCCGCATTGATACTGAAATGCAAACAGAGTAAAATACAAAATTAACATTTTTTATCAAACCTTATATAACGTTGTGTTTATGCAATAAACAACATGCCTTTATTCAGCCTGCTGCAACTGAACCCGGTACCTGGATGAAAACCCGGACAGCAATAATTAAATATTTTAATTACTTTGCGTGAACATTTATAATAACTGTCAGGTTACCCTATAAACATTTTATATCATGAGTTACATAAGAAAACTGATTGCCGTCTTTTTGTTCCTGGCACCTGTAATACTTTTCTCACAGACAGAACCTGTTGATCTGGATATGGTCCACAGGATAAGGCAGGAGGGCCTGAGAAATTCGCAGATAAGAGATATCTCGTTTCACCTTACCGATGTTATTGGTCCACGACTCTCGGGCTCCACAGGTTTAACAAATGCTTATGAATGGACCAGTTCACAATTAGAAGAATGGGGATTGAGCAATGTTGAAATAGTTCCATGGGGGGAGTTCGGAAGAGGCTGGGACAACGAAAGGTTCTACATAGCAATGACCAAACCCTATTATCAGCATCTTATAGCTGTTCCCCGGGCGTGGACAAGGGGTACTGACTCACTTGTTGCTGCCACCCCCGTTCTGGTTAATATTCAGAGCGAAGATGATTTTGAAAAATACAAAGGCAGGTTGCAGGGAAAGGTTGTCGTAACTCCTGTTACATCAGAGCCTGAATTGTCATTCCAGCCACTGGCATCAAGGTGGGAAGATGATGAACTTGAGCAGCTTGCCCAATATCCGGAGATAAGGCCGCCTGCATACGGCCAGCCCAGGAGGCAGCCATCGGACTGGTTTGCACAGCGGGCTCTGATGCAAAAGGTAAACGACTTTCTGGAACAGGAGGGTGCCATTGCACTGCTCAATGCGTCGGGAACATATGGAGCCGTTATGTCGCATGGCAGGGGATACGCGACCAATATTGAGCCGGGCATGCCGGTGGTTGACATGACCTTCGAGCATTACGGCAGGATTGTCCGCCTGCTTGAAGCCGGCATCGAGGTTGAGCTTGAGCTTGACATCCGTAACCGCTTTTTGTACGACGACCTGATGGGGTACAATGTTATTGCCGAGATCCCGGGGACCGACAGGAACCTGAGAGATGAAGTGGTAATTATTGGCGGCCACCTCGATTCATGGCATGCCGCTACCGGCGCCAATGACAATGCCGCAGGGGTTGCCGTGATGATGGAGGTAATGCGCATCCTGAAGGAACTCGATGTACAGCCCAGGCGTACAGTCCGTATTGCTTTGTGGGGAGCTGAGGAACAGGGGCTTCATGGATCGAGGAATTATGTGCGTCAGCACTATTTTGATCCGGCCGGCGGGGGACGCAAACCAGATTATGATAATTTTTCGGCATACTATAATGTTGACAACGGATCGGGAAGGATAAGGGGGATATATCTTCAGGAAAATGATGCACTACGGCCAATTTTTGAGGCCTGGTTCGAGCCACTGGCCGACCTCGGGGTAAGCACGGTTACCATGCGCCGCACCGGCAGTACAGACCATGTGGCTTTCGATGCCGTCGGCCTCCCGGGTTTCCAGTTCATCCAGGACAGGCTGGATTACCGCCGCAGTTACCATACTAACATGGATACATTCGAAAGGATGCAACTTGGCGACATGATGCAGGCAGCGACTGTGGTGGCGGTTCTGGTTTACCATACAGCTATGAGGGACGAGAAGCTTCCGCGGAAGCACTTTGACCGCTGATATAACCGGCTACACCGGCGGGGCCTGTATGCACAACCATTTACAGGCCTTGTTTTCTTAAAGAAGAAGGTTTAATCAGGCATCCGGTCATTCTTCTGATTCGCCCAGTTCCAGCCATCGGTCGGACCTGGCATCCAGTTCTGCATCGACAACCGCATACCTTGCCGAGTATTCATGCAGTTTATCGCCCTGCAGGTTCCCTCCCGCAAGGGCAGCTTCGATCTCAGCCTTTTCCCTTTCGAGCTCTTCTATCTCTTTTTCAAGCTGTTCCAGCTCACGTTTTTCCTTAAATCCAAGTCTTTTTTTCCCTCGGGGTTCAGTTTCTCCAATCTTCTTTTTATCCCTTCCGGGGGAAGTGGTTGCAGGTTTGCCGGAAGCACTTTTACCACCGGCGGGCTCTCCGGCTTTTCCATATGGATTCTCCTTCAGGTGATTCCTGTACTGGGTGTAATTGCCGGGGAAATTGCTGATAACCCCGTTACCTTCGAATACAAAGATGTGATCTGATATCTTGTCGAGGAAAAACCTGTCGTGCGACACCACCAGCAGGCAGATGCCGGCAGTGGCAAGATAATCTTCGAGTACGTTCAGGGTTTCAATGTCAAGGTCATTCGTAGGTTCGTCAAGTACCAGAAAATTGGGGTTGCGCATAAGAACGGTAACAAGGTAGAGCCTTCTCTTTTCGCCACCGCTGAGTTTCCCGATATAGTCGTGCTGCCTTTGGGGAGGAAAGAGGAAATGGTTCAGGAATTGCTGGGCGGAGATGGAAGACCCGTCGCTCATCCTTACCACTTCGGCAATATCCCTTACAGCGTCAATCACTCTCTGGTTGTCATCAAAAATGATACCCTCCTGTCGGAAATATCCGAAACGCACTGTCTGCCCCTTGTCCACTACCCCCGTATCGGGTTTTGCCGACCCGGTGACAATATTCAGGAATGTTGATTTCCCGGTACCGTTCCTGCCAATGATACCAACCTTTTCAAAACGGCTGAAGATGTATGAGAAATCGTCAATAACAGTCTCATTACCGAATTTCTTGCCTGTATGCCTCAACTCGACGATCTTGTTGCCGAGGCGGCGGGTGCCGGCCTTTATTTTTATTGTGCCTGTTTCCTGCGGGCCTGATGCCTTTTCCTTCAGTTCATAAAAGGCGTCCTTACGTGATTTGGATTTGCCTGTCCGCGCCTTCGGGGTACTTCTCATCCATTCCAGCTCCCTTCGCAGCAGGTTTCTTGCCTTGTCAGTTCCGGCCCGGATGTTTTCAAGCCTTTCGGCCCGTTTTTCGACATAATATGAGTAATTTCCCTGATAGTTGTATATGTTGCTGCTTTCCAGCTCGATAATCCTGCTGCACACCCTGTCGAGAAAATACCTGTCATGGGTTACCATCAGGAGTGTCATACCCGATCTGCCCAGGTAATTCTCAAGCCATTCGATCATGTCGAGGTCAAGGTGGTTGGTGGGCTCATCGAGTATCAGCAGTTCAGGCTCATCGATAAGGACTTTTGCCAGTGCAACACGCTTGCGCTGTCCGCCGGAAAGATGGCTGGTGACTTTATTAAATTCGGTAATATTCAGTTCGGTAAGGATCTGTTTGGCCCTTGTTTCCTGGTCCCATGCCTGCAATGCGTCCATCTGCGCTGTCAGCCTCTCTATCTGACCCTGATCGCCGGTTGCTACAGCCGCTTCATATTCGCGAATGGCCCTGACGACCTTGCCCGATGAAAAGAATACCTGCTCAAGAACGGTAAGGCCGTCGTTCAGTTCAGGCTCCTGCTCCAGATAACCAACAGACAGTCCGCGTTTTGAGGTCACCGTGCCGGAGTCGGCCGTATCCTTCCCCGAAAGGATATTAAGAAGAGTAGTCTTACCCTCTCCGTTCCTCGCCACAAGGGCCACCTTATCTCCCTGGTTTATAACAAGCGAGATGCCGGAGAATACCGTCAGGCTTCCGTATGATTTGCTTATGTTCTCTGCCTGGAGACAGGGCGTCATGACCGTGCTGTTTTGGATTGCAAAAATAAACAATAAAAAATGATCTATCTTTACCGCCAGGACAACGTTTCTTTAATTCGCCGGAAGTGCTACATTGCGGTCTTCCCGGCAAAACCCTTTTAAATGAGGAGAGAAGAGCGGTTCAGAAAGGTACTGGACTATTTTCAGAGGGAGCAGCCTGCTCCTGAAACGGAACTGTTGTATGCAGACCCTTACGAGCTTATTGTGGCGGTGATCCTGTCGGCACAGTGCACCGATAAAAGGGTCAATATGATTACCCCTGCCTTCTTCAGCAGGTTTCCCGATGCGTATTCACTTGCTGCTGCCGGCGTTGAGGAGGTTTTTGAGATCATCAGGAGCTGCTCCTATCCCAATAACAAATCGAAGCACCTTGTTGGGATGGCAAAAGTTCTGACTGAGGAGTTCGGCGGGGAGGTGCCCGCGGATGTCGATATGCTGCAGAAGCTTCCCGGTGTGGGCCGCAAGACTGCCAATGTTATAGCTTCGGTCATCTACAACATGCCAGCCCTTGCAGTTGACACCCACGTTCACCGTGTTTCGGCGAGGATAGGGCTGACGCATAATGCAAAAACACCCTTGCAGACCGAGATGCAGCTTTTACAACACATACCCGGGGAGCTTATTTCCAGGGCACACCACTGGCTCATCCTGCACGGCAGGTATGTTTGCGTTGCAAGGAAACCTAAATGCGGTGAATGCGGTATAAGGGAATATTGCAGGTATTATAAAAAAAACAGAGCAGGATGAAGCGCATCTTTTTCGGAATTCTGATTTTGGCAGCTACAGCACTGATAGGGCTGCCGGTTTACGGCGGCGACACCATTCCACCGCTGAACAGGAAAATTGTCGATTATGTGGAATCGGTCATTGGCGAGAAGGTTGACCGCGGCGAGTGCTGGGACCTGGCCTACCAGGCCCTGATCCGCATCGATGCGAAATGGGACGGGCAATACAGGTTCGGGCGCGAAGTCAATCCACGCCGGAGGAATATTTATCCCGGCGATATAATACAGTTCAGGGATGTTACGGTACGTTACCGCGAGGGCAACACCATATATACCGAGACTATGGCACACCATACAGCCGTTGTTTACCGGGTCATTGAACCTGGCGTATTTGAGCTTGCCCACCAGAACACGGGCTTTTCGGGCCGCACAGTTGGCATTAGCAAGCTCGATCTTGATAACGTGGTATCGGGCAGGATGTGGTTCTACCGGCCGGAGCGGTAGGGTTTATGGCAGGATGTAGTTCCTGCCGGCCGGAGCTGTAGGGTTTATGGCAGGATGAGGTTCCTGCCGGCCGGGTTTTCTGTTTTGAACAAATTCAGGAAAATTGATTATATTTGCAGCCTCAAACGACTCCGTAGCTTAACTGAATAGAGCACCTGACTACGGATCAGGAGGTTGGGGGTTTGAGTCCCTCCGGGGTCACTACATAATCAGGCACTTGCAAAATTACTTTGTGAGTGCTTTGTTTTTTAACCATACATTTGGCCATACACACTGGGAGGTTGACAGACCAAACAGCTGGCAGGTGCTTTTTCTATTCTGTTTCTGTTTCTGGTTCTGGTTCTGTCTCTGTCTCCTCGTCGACTAATACTTCATCAGTCAGGTCAACAATCTCAAGTGCATCATTGTCCATCAGTTCTTTTCTTACCTTGAAAGAAAGTGTGTTCAATACATCAGCTTCTGATACTCCCGTCAATATTTTTGCCTGTATATCTTCCGGCAGTAAATGTCTTTTAAGCCTGACTCCTGACACTCTGTAAGCCAGGACTCCGCCATTTGAGCCGTCAATATGGAATCCTACATCTTTCTTCCATTGGAGAGAAAAATCTGCTTTTTCTTCAGCATCAACTATCTGAGCATCAATATTAAGCTTGAATTCGATTGTACCCCCTTTACTGCCGCTATATTGCAAATAGAATTTGTCGGCATAGAGTAGACCCCTTACTATATAAACACGTGAAGACACTTCCCCTCGTGTATATAAATCCAGAATCTTTTTCCTGAACTCTACAAAGTTTCTGATGCTTTGTTGTCTTAGTCCCTTAACCTTTAAAAACATCTGGTTTTCAGAAGTAAAGTTCACAGCAATTCCTGCTTCTTCCAGTTTAAAGTGTTCAGATAGAACTGCCTGGCCATGCAATTTAGAAGTAATGTTAATTGCCGAGCTGGATGTAATGTTTTTACTTACTTTATGCCCTTCAATATGTGCAGTAATACCGGGACCAAATACGGAACTGTCAATAATCGGTAAAATGTCTTTCCTTGAAGCTAATATGTCTCCGATTGACAATGTGCTGTCTCCTGTCCTTAATGGAATATAATTCCTTCCATAAAGTTTTTTAATTTGTCTTTCTACAAGTCGTGCCTGTCTTCTTGTTAGTCCGCTCATTTTTTCAGGTTTTAAAATGTTAATGAGAATCTGTTTAATTTTTTCTCAACACGATTCTGGCGGATGCATTATACTTCTTTTTCACTTATTTCGTCTTTAATATCATCCGGAAGATCGAAAGGATCAGGTAAGTCAGGCATTGCCTGACAAATTTCAGGCTCAGCCTGAGGCATTTCAGGAGGTTCATCAATGTCTTCCTTAGTTGCCGATTCGATTGTTTCTTTAATTTCTTTATAGAAATAGTCCTTGATTTCTTTTTCTGAATAGCCTAAACTTTTCAGATATACAATAATTGCATGATAGTCTGCAGTCGGGTTGTCCAGTTTAAACCTGCTGACAACAGATGATATCTTTTCCATAATTATCTGGTTTTAAGGTTGAAATTTGTTCTCAGGTAACTGGCTAATTTTACTTTTGCTTTTTCAATCATTCTCTTGTTCTCACTCATAATGATCTCTTCACTGAAATTCAAAATTTTTGCCACATTACTTTTTAAATCAAATGCCTTTTCAAAAGCCTGCTTATTTGAAACTTGGTCAAACTTATAGCTTAACCAAAGTTTTTCATATTCAACGTTCAATGTCTGAAGCAGCAAATACTTTTCATTCAGCTCTTTGGCATATTTTGTAAAATTTAAATATGGCCTGGCCAGTATAATAATCTGTGAAGCTGCAACGAGAGCAGCCCATAGCCATTTTAGATAATCTAATTGCCAGATAGCCCATGCTGAGATTGAAGAAGAAGTGATAATTACTAAAAATATATTGATCATCCTTTCTCTTTTTTGAAATTTCTCAAGCAATAGGTTTATGTAAAACTCTTTAAATTTTGAGTTTTGCATTTGATTCCAAATCAGACGATATGTTTCTTCCCTGGAGATTTGCATTTTGGTAAATGTATCTTCTACTCTCAAATTAATAAAACAGATATGCATTTGTACTGACCCAATAACAAAAAATTCCTGATGCAGATATTCCTTGTGCGTAAGGAGACAAAACACCTGATAATGTGAGAAACTGTTCCAGCCTTGAATATAAATTGAATCGAAAACCTGACTTTTTCAGGTTGCAGAGCGAGAAGGACTAAGGACCCCGTATAGCTGCTTTTTTATGGAAATGAAATACTGCTTAACCTAAGCAAGTTAAGACATTAATAGCCCTTTGTCAAGTACTTTCATGGAATATTTTCGCTGAATTAAAAAAAAATTTACCGTGACCATTACCGGTATATCCGGTTGTACATGGTTAAGGTATTTTGGACCGTCACGGGAACATAATTACCAGTGTGGGAAACAAGGACAACAATTATTCAGTGCGTTGCCTGAGAGAAGCAGAGTGAGAGAAGAAGATTTGCCATTCCATTGTGTAACACTCGTTAATCTCCCGGCATAACCATATAGTTATTATTTTATGTTAAAAAGTTGCACAAAAAAGGATAATTGTAATATTTTTAGCGCGATTTAAAAGCTTTACTATTTCTCAAACCAAATTTCAAATAACAATGTTGCACGAACCCGCTGCGAAACTGGAAAAAGACAACGCTGCATCATATAAATCAAAGCTTGGCCTCAAGCTTTTTTTTGTATATGGACTGGTGTATGCCGGCTTTGTTCTTATAGGAGTGTTAAGGCCGGCCTGGATGGGGGTCAGGGTGGTCTGGGGACTAAATCTTGCCATTTTTTACGGCTTCGGACTTATACTGTTTGCCATAGTGATGGGCTTTCTATACCACCTGGCATGTTCGAGAATGGAGGACAAACTTAACGGCAAGGAGGAAAAACAATGATTTATGATGTTTCAACCCTGCCTGTTATAATATTCTTTGTTTTCGTTGCCCTCGTTCTGATACTTTCATTCTATTTTGCGGGAAAAACCAAATCATCAGCCAGTTATTTTGCC
>SLMM01000117.1 GCA_007133565.1 Bacteroidales bacterium | reverse complement strand
TGAGATACCCCAGACGCGTATATCCCAGATAATAAAAGGGAAACGAAGAATTACAGCGGATACTGCATTGAGGCTGAGTTCATATTTTGGTAATTCGGCTAAATTCTGGCTTGGATTACAGGACGACTTTGACATCGAAGAGGAAAGGGAAGCAAAAAAAGATATATTAATAAAAATAAGAAGAAATGCACCTCATGCGGTATAGCAAACTGCCGAAAACGATATATGCCAGTGATAAAAATGCCCAGATAAAAACAAATATCCACAGCGCAATTGTCCACCCCCAAAAAGGTTTACAAGGAATATCAAAAAGTTGCGATGGAATTCATGCCGGGTGCGCCATAGCCTATGGAAGCGTCATCCAGCACCAGCACCCAGTTGAGGTTTTCACCCGGATCGGGAGGTGAAAAGGTCTGCGTGCCGGTATTTGAAAACATGCCTATCTTTTCGGCACTACCGTTACGGGGATTGTACCACCATGCCACAACTTCAGGGCCTCTGATAACGTCCATCCTTACTTCAAAATAGGCTACATTCGGGCGGGCCGGATCGAGATCGTACAGGGGCACCTCACCGTACGGGTTGGGATCTATTAGTCCGTTTTCCTCTGCAAGTACATCTGCCTGAATCACGGTGAACCCGAGTGATGCCCGGTTCTCCAGGTAATAGTCGGCCTGATCCCTGTCCAGCCGGTGGAATAGTTCCCAGGCGGTGTCGCCCAGGTAAAAAAATGGGGTACCATCCTCAAAGACAAGGAAGCGTTGGTTTTCAGACACGACTAGCCGCCCGTGGGAGAAGATGTCAGCATCTGCTGCTTCGGTGGTTGGCTGACAATTGCTCAGTATAAGTAGAGAGGGGATCAGTGTGGAGATCAATAAACTATTTTTCAGCATAATGGTTTTCTTTAACCAGGATTGTCAAATAAAGCCATAATTTATATTAATAAGGATAACTTTGCAAATTGCAGCCGGAATATTGGTATTGCGGGTTACCGGTGTGCTGTGCTGGTAATGAATGAGGCATCCGGGATACAACCTAATGAAACTCCCTGAGACTCTCGTGAATTCCCTTGTGTATTTCAAACCAGAATTGCAGGCCTGCTTCAAACTTGTCTTCTTCAAATGCCCTGATCCAGGTATTCAGCTCCTCATCAACAACACCATCTTCTTCAGCTTTTTTCTTCAAAAAAGAATAGACGAAGTCCACATTCCTCTCCGCTTCCCAGAAAACCGAGGCATTACGGCTGTTGATGCGGGTTGCTGTGAGCTTAAGCTTTTGCATAAAGTCATCCCGCTGTCCGTAAAGCTCTTCCATCACATAAGGCAGGATGTCTTCAGCCCAGGCACGATGGAAACGGCAGAATCCGAGGTTGTCAAGCAACAGTTCGCTGATCATGCGTTCTGCATTCTGTCTTCCCAGTTCACGCGGCGGAATGAAATCCTTACCGTAAACCATATAATATTTCCCGGAGATAGCCATTGGTGAAAGCACACCGGGTGTCCAGTACTGGTTGGGCACCATCCACCCCTGCCTGGCAAAGCCTAGATGCACAAAGCGATCAATGACCCCGATTCCCTTTTCGCGCGACAGGTGACGGGCCATCTTCCGGGCGCCATGGGAAAGGTCAATTTTGCTGCCATCCCTGACCATCTCATCCAGCAGGGCTGCTCCGATCCTGGCATTGTGCATGGAGTCTTTTACCACGTCAAAACCTTCAGGTGAGAATACCGGTTTCTGCTCCACTCCCAGCTCTCGCGGACTGATCAGGTCGTCTGCCATGCAATCCATCAGCCAGGCCAGCACACCTCCCACCGATATCGCGTCAAAACCGTAAGTATCTGCTTTGCCGTTCAGCAGTTCGGCGGCACGCTGATCGAACACCCCGCAGAGAGGTCCCATCGTCTGGTATGGTTCGTAGTCTTTTTTAAAATGGTTGTGCATTTTCTTGCAGACGGCCACACAGGGCTCTCCACAGTTTTTTTGCTGCTTCTTTTCGATGGTCTCCTCATTGAACTGCTTGAGGTAATGATCGACGATAAACCGTTTATGCAGATCCAGTCGCTCCTCTTTAGACATATAAAGAGTCCGGTAATTGAAAGCAATGATCCGTTCATTCATCGTGGCGAAGTTGACCCCGAAAGTGCCTCCGGTGTTAAACTCAGGATCATACCTGTATTTGGTGGTGACCTCAAAGTCTTTGGCCGCCATCTTCTTTTCATACCTGTCGTGAAACCACTGGTCAGCCACCTTGCGATCCCTGAAATCCTCATCTACCCACGTACCCCCATAAATGATGCCCACGATGCCATGCTGCTGCAGGAGCTTGGTTCCGAAGCCGCCCCTCCCGGCCCAGCAATCGACGGCGGTCAGCTCACCTTTCTTTACAGGTGCTGAGGCAATAGCCCCGTTGTCAGTGTACATTGCAGCCGGCCCGACTGCCAGCACCCTGGGTTCATTCTCGTATCGTGTTAAGAAGCGGTCAAGAGCATACTGCATCACCCCGTAAACACCTCCCCTGCCTGTCTGCCATACGGTCCCCGGATCCACGGGATGCAGCTCCACCTCAACTTCTTCGCCGTGGTGCCGGTTGAGATAGAGAATGGATGGACTGTCTGACTTACCTAGTATGGAAAACATGTTAATGCCCAGGTTGTCGAACACCAGGGCTGCACCACCCATGGAAGAGATAAAGAAACCGTGCCAGGAGGGCGAAATACCTGTAAATATCATCCTGTTTGATCCCGGAAATACCGAACCAGCAAGGAGTCCGGCACCTACATTCAGGCTGTTGTGTTTATGGGCAAGGTGAATGCCCAGATCGACCGGGCCATAGAACGCTCCGACGGGATACTTGTTTATGCGGTAAAAGCCATTGGAGGCATCGATCATAAGTACCCGCAGTTTTTCCGGACTTTTCTCTGCCATGTTATTATGTTTTAATCAGGTTATTATCTGCTGACCAAAATAGTCAAACTATCTATTAACGAAGTATTATTTTTTATAGAGGTAATTTAACGGAATTATTTTTTATTTCCCAAAACCAGGTGGATCGTTTGTAGCATAATCCATATCTTTAGCTTAAAAACAAAAAACTACTGCCACGTCTTTAAGACTATCTCTTACTGCCTCTTTTGTCCTGGTTCTGGCATCCTGCAGGCCGGGGCCTGATGAGGGCGTCATCTCCCACGAAAGTGAAATCAACTATCGGCTCGACAAAATTATTGACCGCATTACCTTGGGCGATGTGCCGAGTATCACAAAGGATTTTCTGCTGACGGGACTGCTGGATTATTATGAAATATTTCCGGATCGGACTGAGGCGCTGGAATCGGCCAGGAGGCTGGCGGGCTTCCTCGAAACGGTTACTGAGGCTGCTTCCTGATTTCTGGACTGTCCTCATTGCCCGTTACAGGGGCGGCCATATACAGCCCCTGGCTGCAAGTAGGGGACATCACAGACCAGCCGGGTTGTGCTTCGCCCGATTTCTGATGTTTCGTTCCAGGGCCCTTCGAATGTGAGGTTCTGGCTAAATTTTGCCAGTCCTCCCGCCAATTAGTGCGGGTGCTCCGGGAGTTTTTTGCCGGGCTGTCCTGGGGAAAGATGGCCGGGGCACTAGGTCTTCGTCGGGCCGTCCGGGGGAGCTGGCAGGTGCTTCTTGCGGATTTAGCCCGGGGATCAGAGCGAATAAGCTTTATCCTGTCAGGGTTTTATGCCGATAAAGGTTGTGGCTGAATTTGGAGGTGCGGTGTACTGTATTGCCCCGCCAGCAAGGGTGTGGCCACCATTGGAAACATAGTTATGCTCCTGATCGGTCATCTCCTGCAAACCTTTATCAATCAAATAGCTCTGAGAACCTGTTGTAATATAGGTTTTATAGTCATTATACCCGCTACCGTCAACCTCAATGTTCAGGTGCTTTTCAATATTCCCGAAATTCACTACCACAAATGCATCGGGATTGGTTGTGCCGTTTGAAGAGAATGCAATCACGGCAATATCCGAATCCATTGCATGGGTGTAGGCTACTGCCATACCTGGATATCCGGCCCTTGTAACATTCTTGTAGAAGTAATAACCCTTGTTTACCTCCCATGATCCGTCGTCATGCACCCTGATGGCCGTGCCCGGGTTCGGGTCAGGCCTGTTCCAGTGTGATTCCCTCTGCATGCAGGCCCAGGGAATGTAGGCATTTACACCTGCCTCGTAGATATTGCCATGCACTTCCTTCAGAAAAGCTGCATTCATAATATACTCCCGGTACTGGGGCCCTCCGTCGCCCGGGCACCTGTCATATTTCAAATCCCATGCCGATGAGGTGGTCCATACATGAAGGCCGGGCCTGTGCCGCAGTAACATTTCTGTCCCGTTCCTGCTGTGAGGGCCGAACCATCTGCCGGACTGGATATTTCCAACATAAAAGCCATGAGATGTAATCAGGCCCAGGCTATTTAGTGCCTCTTCGTCCGAAACCAGGGCATGTGCGTATCCCCAGGCCCCGAACCTGTACCAGTTTGTCGGCTCTCCATTAGTTACGCCAACTTTGGAAAGCTCCCTCTCATCAAGGCTTTTCCGGAGTCTTACTATCAGTTCATTCATAAGTTCAGGGGTGCAGAAATAATTGTAATCATGGCCGGCCTGAAGAGTGTGCCCGAGTGTTCCGTCCGGCGGCCATCGCTGCCAGGATTCACCTTCATTATGAATTGAAAGGTATTTTACTGGTAACCCCTGATCATTCCTGAGAAAATCAACCCAGTTTACCATATAGTCAGTCATATCTTCCAGGTGTGCAGGATCTATATCCCTGCCCCTCAGAATCCTCTGCTTTGTCATATATGC
>SLMM01000020.1 GCA_007133565.1 Bacteroidales bacterium | reverse complement strand
GGGCACAATAGGGGTTGGAGACACTATTGCCGAAAAATTTCAAGCCGTAAAAGAAGCGGGGTTTGACGGAGTTGAGGTTATGAGCCACATGAACAGGGATGAGGTCCTTGCGGCAGCAGGGCGGACCGGACTGGAGATACCCAGCGTGTGCAATGCCCTGCACTGGGAGTACCCGCTGTCGCATCCCGACCCTGCCGTACGTGAAAAAGGTGTTGATGCGCTTGTTCATTCACTCGAAGATGCAGCTGCATACGGAGCCGATACTGTTCTGATGGTTCCGGGAAGGGTTAGCGCAGATGTGACGTATGATGAATGCTGGGACAGATCGGTTCCCGCCATCAGAAGGGCCCTGCCCGTTGCCGGGAGGCTCAGGGTAAAAATTGCGATCGAGAATGTCTGGAACAATTTCCTGCTGAGTCCACTCGAAGCGGCACGTTATGTAGACCAGTTCAACAGTCCTTTCATTAGTTTTTATTTCGACTGCGGCAACATACGCTTGTACGGCTGGCCTGAGCAGTGGATCAGGATCCTGGGAGACCGGATAGCGAAGGTCCATATCAAGGAATACAGTATGGAACTTGCCAATACACAGGGAAGGGGAGCAGGATTCAGGGTGGATCTGCTTGAGGGTGACGTAAACTGGCCGGAGGTCATGAAGGCACTTGATGATACAGGTTACGACGACTGGGCAATTACTGAACAATCGGGCGGCGACACTCCGGAGGGCCTGGCTGACCTGGTTGCGAGGCTGACCAGAATACTGCAAAGCTGAGTAATGGTCTCACCTGATGAGTATTATTCTGTTCCATTATATAAATTACCTGATTTTTATTGTTATTAAATTGGGATTTTGTATTTTACCATTTTAATCAGAATAATTTAACTCTGAAAAATATGACCGGATCACGACGTAAATTTCTGAAAAATGTAGCCTTTGCAGGAGCTGCTCTGTCTGTAGCTTCATGCAGGGAGATTGCCGTTAACGATGAAAAACGGGATAATGTCCACCCCAGGGGATATTCAAACCTGATTGGCGTTTCTACCTACTCATTCTGGCATTTTGACAGGACACGCGAAGATGCCACTGTCGAAAATTGTATCGAGAGATCAGCCAGGATGGGAGCAGACGGTGTGGAAATACTGAAGGTCCAGATGAGCAGCGAAGATAACGCCTATCTCCAGAAACTCAAAAGAATTGCGCTGCATGCAGGACAGCCGCTTATGGGGTTGTCAACACACCAGGATTTTGTATCACCGGACAGGGAGGTGCGAAACAGGAATATTGAGCGTACAAGGAAACAGATTGATATGGCCCACAGGCTCGGAATACCTACAATACGTATCAATACCGGGCGCTGGGGGACTATCAGGTCTTTCGACGACCTTATGGCCAACAAAGGTATTGAGCCCGTACTTGAAGGATATACTGATGAGGACGGATTTGGATGGGTAATTGATTCGATCGAACAACTCCTTCCGATGGCAGAAGAGTATGGAGTTGTTTTGGGGCTGGAAAACCACTGGGGGCTTGGCCGGACTGCCGAAGGCGTTATGCGTATTGTAAATGATATAAATTCACCCTGGTTGCAGGTCACAGCCGACACCGGCAACTTTTTTGAGGACAAGTATGAGCAGTTTGACATGATAGCCGAAAAAGCTGTGCTGGTCCAGGCGAAAACATATTATGGCGGGGGCAACTGGTACACACTTGACCTGGATTACGATAAATATGCTGAAATATTGCGCAAGCATAACTACAGGGGCTATATATCTCTTGAATTTGAGGGGCAGGAGGATCCTGAAACAGCGGTGCCGAAGAGCCTTGAAATGCTCAGGAAAGCATTTGGCTGAAAGATGCTGGCAAGAATTGAACCATAACAGCCAGTTTGCGTTTATAATCATGTAATTCCGTCTTTTTATATAACATACGATGCCATGAGAGATAATAAGAATACCGGATTTTTGCGGCTGCTTGCAACCAGTTTTGCAATGGCCATGAACTTTGTGCTGATAACAGCTTTATTCCCGGCATACGATATTTATGCACAGGAGGTACGAGCCGGAGTTGAAGATGCTGTCTCCCCGCCGGTCATTACTGAAGTATTCGGCACCGATAAACAGCAGGCTGATGATCTGTGCTCCGTGAATGCAATAAGGCGCTATATTGCCCGCAACATCAGGTATCCTGCAGATGCAGCCGAAGCGGGCCATTACGGGACGATTGAACTTTACGCAAGGATAAATAATGAGGGAAGGGTGAATGAAGTCCTTGAGCTTCAGCCGGTAAGAGATTATGTTGATGTTGATGAAATAGTGATAGTGGGGTATGCCCCTGATGGTATTGAAACCACCGAATCAACACGGCATTCCGAGCTTATTGCCGAAAGCCGCAGGGTTGTAATGTCGCTTCCGAGGTGCGATATACAGGAAATATTCGGACAGACCCTTAAATTCACCCTGAAGTTTGTGTTGCAATAGCCACACTGACATCAGGATTATCCTTCCGGAACTATGATCTGGCAGAGGTATTTACATAAATACCTTTCTTACATATTCTATGTTAGCCCTTGTATCTTCCTCAAACATGCCCCTGCGTCCGCTGGTCTCCAGTACCAGCCATTTATCATAACCTATGTCCCGGAGTGCAATGGCACAAGCTTCCATGTCGACTTCACCCTCGTCTCCGAATATAAGGCGGGATCCCATATTCTTTATGTGGACCTCGCACATACGGTGGTTCCCTATATTCCTTATCTCAGCGGGCACATCGTACCCGTTGCCTGTTGAGTTGCCAATGTCATAGTATACCTGTACCATCGGCGAACCTATTTCATCAATGATCTGAAGGTTCTGGACCGCAGAAAGAGTGTTTTCCAGGCCGATTATCACTCCAAGGTCCTCTGCACGTGGCACAATCTGCTTCATAACCGCTATGACCCTTTCGACATCCTTCTCTTTCCATTTATATTCTGCAAACGGCCCGTTGGAAATGTTTATATAACTACCCGATTCGTCTCTTTCGAGCAAATCGCCGTTCCCGAAGAAAGCAGTAAGAATATTGGTTGATCCCAGTGCACTGGCTGCTTCCAGTGCATCTACCACGTAAATGGCCGATTGCGGTTCGGTAGCAAGGGGTATCTGGTTCAGTATACTGCCTGCAGCAACGGAACAGAACAAGATATTATACTGTTTTCCCAGTTCAAGGTAACGTTTGCGCACTGAACTTTCCCTTAATGGCATCCGGTCAGGCGCAGTTCCAACGCTAACCTGTATTGCTTCCAGCCCCACTTCGGCAGCCAGGGGAATGTATGAGGGATCTGCTGATTGCCCCAGGTTCCAGTCACACATGCCAATTCCGGCGGGTCTTGTGTTGCTGCATGCTGCAATAGCAGATGCAGGCAAGCCTGCCACCATAATTCCCGCCAAAGTTTTATTAATAAAAGTTCTCCTGTCCATAATTCTCCTCTCCATATAACTTATCCGGTTTTTGGTCTGCCAACACGGCCTATGAATAATGATATAATCACAAGAAGACCTGCCATAACAGCAGCAATCATCAAGCTTTGCTGTACCGTTGCATCAACGCTGAGGTTGCCTATTATATTCGGGACAAATGTCCCGCCAAGCAATCCAACCGAGAATATTATACCGAAAATGCTTCCGTACAGGCTCGGGTTGAATTTACCGAAAGTCACCCCTACAATTGTAGGGAAGATTGGCGCAAATGCAAGTCCCGCCAGTATTACCGCCACTATTCCAAGCGCAGGGCTTTCTGCAACCACCATTAAAAGGATTGCGGCCAGCGAAACCACCGACATCAGGATTATCACCTTCCCGCCGATTGCTGTCAGGTTCTTGATGGTCGATGTGAGAAAACGTCCAACCATCATCGCCACACCGAAAAGGCTGAGGACTATCCCTGATTTGGCAGAAACGCCTGTTGCCCCGGCATCTGTAAATAGCTCGTTCATGAGCGACCTTATCCATGTTCCCATTGATATTTCAAGGGAGATATAACAGAAAAGGGCAATGGCTGCTATAACAACTGCAGGTTTGACCAGTACTTTGAACGCCATAGTAAATTCAAACCCGATTGATACTTTAGGATAGGTGGCAGATACGGAGAAACCCAGAAATATTAACATAAGGACGGCAATGACGATCAGGGCAGCATTATAGCTCATACCCAGGGAATCAAACATGAAAACAATAAGCAGAGGTGTGATTATATAACCAAGACCGAAAAATGCATTGCCGAAATTGCTGGCACGTGCCGGGTCGTTTCCCTGGAACAGAACAACCGGTATCAGTGTATTCCCTACGGTGTTCAGCGACATTGCACCGAAACCCATAAGTATGCATGCAAAAAGCGCGAAACCAAAAGTGGTTGCAAAGGAAAGAAGCAGCATGCTGAGTGCTGTAATTATAAATCCGAAAAAAGCCACAGGTTTATAGCCTATTTTATCGACCATCGGACCAACAAACAGCTGAACAATGCAGCTTGTAAGGAACATGCCCAGCACAAGCGTACCAAACTGTCCCTCATTAATACCCAGGTAAGCCATAAGCTCAGTCGAAATTGAGCCCAGTATGATAAAACAGATAGCAAGTGTAAATACAGCCATTAGAGCTACAACAGCTGCCCTTTTGTGATTCTGGTTTTCCATTTTCTCAGGTTTAGGTTATTATCTATGGATTTATTCTACTGTTAAAAATTATTCCGGCATTGGTCACCTGCACGAGCAGACGTTTCCAAATTTATGGTATCTGCAACTCAAATGCAACTTTTTTGACAACGTTCCCTACCTGTTGTTATGCAGTTCGTTAAGAGACAGGATCTTTATGTCAGATTCCGGATCAAGGGTGAGCTTTGTCCTGATCCGGACCGTTTTACCGTGGCCGGGCAGAAGATCAAAGAAATTATCGCTGAAAATGCTGTTTCCTCCGGGAATGTCTAGAAATACATTTTTCTCAAGATTATCAGAATAGAGCTCTATTTCATATCCGTCATCTGCTTCGTTGAGCGTAAACCATATGTCTGAAGAAGGAAGTTCCAGGAACCTGGGTGCGGCAAAATAGAGGAGGTTTGTTGTAATCATGGTATCTCCGGCAGTCAGATCGGTTACCAGCACTCTGTTTCCCGGTCTGTCGCCTCCGGGGAGTGATGCTTCTGTTAAAGAATAAGCAAGGGAGCTTGTATTTGCATTAACAGTGGTTTTCGCGGCAGATGACCAGAGTATTTTGCCGGTGAAATCCATAAGTGTCAATGTCAGCTCCGCATCAAAAGGTTCCAGCCTGTCAGATATCACGTAAATGTTAATGTAATCACCCTCAATAACCGGGGAAACGATAACCTCCTCAAAGGCTTTCCTTACGGCGTAATGGGAGGCTTTCCACCTGTTATGGTAATCGACGGTCGACCACGAAACTGTTGGCCAGCAGTCATTGAGCTGCCAGTAGAGAGTTCCCATGCAATGTGGCATCGACCTGCGATGCGATTCTATAGCAGTCCGGTACCCCTTTGCCTGAAGCAGCTGGCTGACATAGGTGAAATCGGAAAAATCTTCAGGCACCCTGTAGTACATCTCCATATACCACCTGATCATGTCGTTACCGTCAAAACCGGGTTTCAGCCAGGACATATCACTCCTCTGCCTGTGCCTCATAACTTCGGAGTCAATATCCCTGTCTTCAGGCAGGGAAAAACTTTCGATGGTATGTATTCCCGGAAATGCCTGCATTCCCCATTCGCTCACGAAACGGGGTGCATCATTTGCGTAGTTGGAGAATGGCTGTTGACCGAACCATACGGTCCAGTCGTGTTCGTCGCCCGACCGGCGGTCAGCAGGCGTGTTACCAACCGACGAAGGAGATGAGGGCCAGTAAGCGGTCGCGGGGTCAAGCTGCGATACTGCTTCCGGCAGTATTTCATGGAAAATCCGTTCATAGGTGCGCCACATGAAATCCCGCTGCTCAGGCGTGTATAAATCCTGCCATCCCCAGTGGTGCCAGCCGTGAAGATTCTCATTGTTGCCGCACCAGAGAGCTATGGAAGGACGGTTTCTCAGCCTCCGGACGTTGTATTCGGCCTCTTTTCTGATGTTTTCAAGGTGGACCTCGTCGCCGGGCTGAAGTGCGCATGCAAACATGAAGTCCTGCCAGACGAGCAGTCCGTTACGGTCGCACAGTTCATAAAAATAGTCCTCCTCATAGATGGCCCCGCCCCATACCCTGAGCATGTTCATATTGGCATCTACGGCATTTTCTACAAGGTTTTGATACATCTCATCAGTCACCAGCGGAGTAAGCGTTTCCGAGGGTATGATGTTGGCCCCCTTCATGAACACCGGAACACCGTTTACTTCAAAAAGGAATGAGTGCCCAGTTTCATCAGGCTCCTGCAACAGTTTAACCGTACGGATACCATACCCGAGATCGAGCCTGTCGGTTATTCTTCCATCCTTTTGCAGAATTATGCTGAAATCATAGAGGTAAGGTTCGCCCAGGCCGTTTGTCCACCATAACCTGGGATTGTCAACCCTGAGGTCGAGATTTACCTTGTTGATCCCGTCCCGTGCCGTGATATGCTTACTGGTACCGGCAGGCTGACCGTCTATTTGAACCGTCAGGAGGTACTCATCCCCGTTAAGGGAATAAATCTCAACCTCGGCCGAGATATGAGCCATATTGTTCTCAATTGAAAGGGTCTGAAGATAAACATCCTCAATTTTCGCATTGTTCCAGGCTATCAGGTTTACCGGGCGCCAGATGCCGCTTGTAACAAGGCGCGGCCCCCAGTCCCATCCGTAATGAAAAGGCGCTTTACGTGTAAAAACGCTGGTATGTCGACCCTCGGGTGCCTGCTCATTTGTGGCAGGAATAAGGTAGTCCAGTTTTTCCAGCTTTTTCATGCCCTCCCTTACGGGGGAAAGGAACTGGATCTCCAGCTCATTTTCACCTTCTGAAAGGTACTCTCCGCAATTTACCCTGTATCCTACAAACATGTTGTCTGAGCTCAGTATATGATGGCCGTTCAGGTAAACATCAGCGTAGGTGTCAAGCCCAAGGAACTCCAATTCAATAACATCCATTCCGAGTAATCCGGCATCAACCTGAAACACGGTCCGGTACTCCCAGTCCGCGTCCTCCACCCACTGAACATTGTTTTCATTGGTCCGCCAGAAAATCTCGTCGATCTGGCCGTTTTCAAGCAGGTCGGCATGAACAGTGCCGGGTACACTCGCAGTGTACCACCGGTCAGTACCCGCCTGCCTGAATTGCCAGTTTTCGCTGATCCCGGTTATTATAGGCAGGCCGTTTTGATGCGGGCTTGTGCATGTAATCAGAGATAAGATAATCAAGGCCATAATGAAGAGAGGGAGTAGGAGGGGAATATTCTTCATTACCTGGTTTGATTGGTTGAAATATTTGTTGCAGTGTGCATTATACAATTCTATCTGACCGGCTTACCGCTGTTTGAGAGTCTGTACAAATATGCTAAAAAAAAACTTCAGAATAATTTAGTTTTTATCAGAAATATATAACCAACAATATAATTCCGGCTAAATTTTATATTTTGCAATATAAACAGGTTTAACCAGGACATCAAAAATCATCCTGGTATTCCGGCTGCCGCCCTTATCGCTTTTGCACAACCGGGTGACGGTAAAAGAACCTGAAACACGAATTGCAATTATTATCTTTTAAGCCGGGGGACAAATGTGAGCTGTACATTGTTATCCGCAAATGCCTTAACAGAATTGCAAGGGAATAATTTTCCCGGCAGTTTCCAGTGGAGTTTTATGAACAAAGCAGTTAATAAACTGTTTAATGTTCGATCAAATTATACTTAACAATATATTTTATGTCCAAAAAAGTTGTTGTAATCGGATCCGGGTTCTCAGGTTTATCAGCTTCTGCAGTTCTTGCAAAAGCTGGCTTCAGCGTGACTTTATTTGAAAAGAACAGTATGCCGGGGGGGCGTGCAAGAAAACTGGTAGAGAACGGGTTTACCTTTGATCTGGGTCCGAGCTGGTACTGGCTTCCTGATGTATTTGAGAGATTCTTCGGCTTGTTTGGCAAAACCTCCGGTGATTACTACAAGCTCGAAAGGCTTGATCCGTCATACCGTGTCTTCTACAGCAGGGATGAAATTCTGGATATTCCTTCAGGAAAGGAGAATGTCATCGGGCTTTTTGAAAAGATCGAAAAAGGGAGCGGCAAAAAACTTTCCCGGTTCCTTGAGGATGCCGAGTACAAATACAGGGTCGGCATGTCCAAACTTGTTTATAAACCTGCAAAATCGATTTTTGAGTTCGTTGAATGGGATGTCATAAAAGGGGTTTTTAAACTTGACCTGCTTAAATCATTTCACAGGTATGTACGAATGAACTTCAAAGATCCACGCCTCTGGCCGGTGCTTGAGTTTCCTGTAATCTTTTTGGGTGCCACCCCAAAACGGACCCCTGCACTTTACAGTCTTATGAATCATGCTGATATGGGGCTCGGAACATGGTATCCCCGTGGAGGGATGTTTGAGGTGGTGAAGGGTTTTGAGACCCTCGCCAGGTCGTTGGGTGTTAATGTTTTTTATGACAGTCCTGTTGAAAAGATCAGTGTTTCAGGCAAAAGGGCGACGGGTGTCATTGTTAACGGCACCTTTCATAAGGCTGACTACATAATAGGAGCGGCAGACTATAACCATATAGAACAGGCACTCCTGCCCGAGGGAAAAGCCAGATACAGTGAGAAATACTGGAACAGCAGGGAGATGGCACCCTCATCTCTTCTTTATTTTATTGGGCTCGACAGCAAACTTAAAAATATGATCCATCACAACCTTTTATTTGACGAAGATTTTGAAACGCATTCAAAAGAAATATTTGAAGACCCTAAATGGCCCACACGTCCGCTGCTTTATACTTCGGTAACATCCAAAACTGACTCTTCAGTTGCTCCTGAAGGCATGGAAAACCTTGTAGTTCTTATTCCGGTTGCCAGCGGACTTGATGATAATGATGATGTAAGGGAAAGGTATTTCAATCTGGTTATGGACCGTTTGGAAAAGATTACGGGAGATAAAATAAGAGATCACATTGTTTACATGAAAAGTTATGCCCACAGAGATTTTTCTAAAGATTACAATGCCTATAAGGGTAATGCCTACGGACTCGGCAATACACTTATGCAAACGGCAATTTTCAAACCAAAGCTTAACTCCGCAAAAATAAGAAACCTGGTTTATGCGGGACAGCTGACAACTCCCGGCCCCGGGGTTCCTCCCACCATAATAAGTGGCCAGGTGGCTGCCGGTGAAATAATTAAAATGAGCGGAAAATGAAGGACCTGTACGACAAAATATCATTCAGGATAAGCAAAGTAACCACCGTTGCATACAGCACCTCCTTCAGCCTTGGGATCAAGGTTTTTAGCAGGAGGTTTCATGATCCTATATACGGGATATATGGATTTGTGAGGTTAGCAGACGAAATAGTGGATACTTTTCATGCCTATGACAAGGAATATTTACTTGAGGACTTCAGGAAACAGACTCACCGGGCAATTAAAGATGGAATAAGTCTAAACCCCGTGCTCAACAGCTTTCAGCATGTGGTTAACAACTATGGTATTGAAACTGAACTTGTAGACACTTTTCTTAAGAGTATGGAAATGGACCTGGAGAGAAAAGACTATGACCAGCGGGGATACGAGAGATACATACTTGGATCTGCTGAAGTTGTCGGACTTATGTGCCTCAGGGTGTTCCTGGAGAGGGATGATAAAAAATATGAAGAGCTGAAGGATCATGCCATGAGTCTGGGGTCTGCCTTTCAGAAGATTAATTTTCTGAGGGACCTCAAAGCCGATTATGAAACAATGGGACGCACCTATTTTCCCGGTGTTGATCTGGATAATTTTGGAGAAACTGAGAGAAGGCGCATTGAGGAAGATATAGAACGGGATTTCAGGCACGGCCATGAAGGGATTGAAAAGCTGCCCCCGGCGGTACGTCGCGGAGTATATATTGCCTACATCTATTATTACAGCCTCTTCAAAAAAATCAGGAATACACCTACTTCAACACTTCTCAGTAAAAGGATACGGATACCCAACATAAAAAAATACTGGTTGCTTCTCAGATCATTCTTTTAACCACCAAAGGGCAAAACGACCATGGAAAAAGTTGTGCTTGTAGATGAAAATGACCGGGAAACCGGGACAATGGAAAAAATTGAAGCCCACCGTAAAGGCTTGCTTCACCGTGCCTTCTCCGTATTTATCCTTAACAGTAAAGGGGAATTGCTTCTGCAGAGAAGGGCAGGGGAGAAGTATCATTCTCCGGGATTGTGGACAAATACCTGCTGCAGTCATCCACGGCCGGGGGAGGATATAAATGCTGCAGCTCAAAGGAGGTTGTATGAAGAGATGGGAATGAACGGAGGGTTATACCACTCTTTCAGCTTCATTTACAGGGCAGACTTCGATAATGGTCTGACTGAACATGAATATGACCACGTTTTCATAGGGATAAATGATGAAACACCCGTGCCGGACAGGTCGGAGGTGGATGCGTTCCGTTACATCAACCTAGATGATCTTTCAGAAGATCTAAATAATAACCCCGGTAACTACACGGTCTGGTTCAGGATTGCATACCCGGAAGCAAAGGAAAAACTCCGGGAATTGATAAGCATTTAAATAAACAGGAAGCTATGTATACATATTTGCTGATAAATTTCTTCGCCATACTTATCCCCTTTGCAGTGAGTTTTGATAAGAGAAATTATTTCTTTGCAAGATGGAAATACCTGTTCCCCTCTATTGCAATTACGGGGCTTATATTTATCCTGTGGGACATGCTTTACACCAACATGGGCATATGGGGGTTTAATGAAAGATATCTCACCGGCATATATATTGCAAATCTGCCTGTTGAGGAGGTGCTGTTTTTCATTACAATACCTTTCGCATGTGTATTTACTTATGATACATTGAATTACCTTATCAAGAAAGATTTGTTCGGAAAGTATTCACGCACTATCTCCTTCACACTGGCTGCTGTTTTGCTGACAGTTGGGCTATTTAACCTTTCCAGGCTATACACCTCTGTTACATTTATCCTTACCGCTGCATTTATACTTTATCATGAGCTTGTGCTAAGATCCCGGTATATGGGCAGGTTCTATTTTTCCTACATGGTCCTGCTTATACCATTTTTCATAATTAACGGACTTTTGACCGGCTCCTTTATAGAAGAACAGGTTGTCTGGTATGATGACACACAGAACCTTTCTGTGAGGTTATTCACTATCCCTGTAGAAGATGTTATATACGGATTGTTTCTGATCCTGATGAATGTTACATTTTTCGAATACTTTAAGAAGCGGAAGATCTTTGCAAATCTTTTCACTCCAGGATCTCAATCATAAGAATCTCTTTCGTCCGGTCGGTAATCCTGAACCGGTCGTCTATGCGATAGCCGGCAATCCACGCTATACGTGAACCGGAAACAAGAATCCATGTTCTCTCCTTTTCGGCAATTGAAAACTTATTGTCGATAAAGAAGTCACTCAATTTTTTCAGCCCCCCCATACCCAGGGGTTGGAAATAATCACCGCTTTGCCACTTTCTGAGCAGAAGCGGAAAATTCAGCATATCCATATCAAGACATGCAATTTTTCTGTCTGCCGGAATTGAAAAATCTTTATGATTCAGATGCTTTGATATACGGATCTTCAACGGAACATCAAGAGTTGTAGCATCTTCATCAATATAATAACGCGTCAATCCTGGCGATTGCCTGGAGGTTATTATCAGGTGCTCCCTGTCTCTTATCAGCCGGTGTGTTTGAGAAAAAAACTGCTTGCCCGGAGTTCCCTGGAAAGCAGCAATTACATCTTCCGTTGTCTCCCTGGTGAAATTCCACCTGCGAAGAAAGCCATAAAGGTATGCCGGAAGTGGTTCAAGTTCGCGAAGAGAGGATATCTTCACCCTGTACTCATCATTCTCCAGGTGGAACAGATTGCTGAATCCCTGCTCAATGGCATCTGTAAAAATGATATCTGCCTCTCTTAGCCTCAAGGCAGTACTGTAAATGATTTTTATAAAATCCGGTTTGAGCTTTTCAACTTCGGGTATGATCTTATGCCTTATACTGTTTCGTTTGTACCTGGTATCCCTGTTGCTTGAATCTTCCCTGAAAGGGACTCCGTAACGCATAGCATATTCTTTTATATCAGATCTTTCGGCAAACAGAAGGGGACGAACAACCTTTCCCGATCTCTCCCTTATACCGGTTAACCCCCGAAGGCCGGTTCCTCTCAGGAGGTTGATAAGGAACGTTTCGGCAACGTCATTTTTGTTGTGGGCTATGGAAAGCAATGAACAGCCAGCCCGGGGCAAAAGACTGAAAAACCAGCTATACCTCAATTCACGCGCTGCCATTTGCAGGGATATTCCTCTCTCCATTGCATATTCCCTCGTGCTGAACGCCTTGGTGTGAAGCCGCACATTGAGTTTTTTGCATTCACCGGCAACAAACGCCTGGTCATCGTCTGCCTCTTCGCCCCTCAGTCTGAAATTGCAGTGTGCTGCGGAAACATCGAATCCGGCTCTGACCATAAGATGCATCAACACCATGGAATCGATACCGCCGCTTACACCGAGCAGTATCCGGTCTTCACTGTTGAAAAGGGCCCCAGCCCTGATAAACTCAAGAAACCGTTCAAACATAATTGTGCCTGTTTAAATTGCAATATAAACAATCCCGCAATCTAAACCATCAGGTTGGCTTTTTCACCTGTTGGAGGTGTCAGGGTTCTGCTGATAATCCGGTAACTGGATCCTCAAGGTCACGCAACAACTCCCTTCCGAAGCCGCATGTTTCATTATTTTTGCCCGCAGTAAGCTCAGCAACGAACCCAGGGAGGTTACCCCTCTGATGATTTACAAAATCCATATATGATAATATAATATCCTTTTTGGCAGTGCTGTCTGAAAGTTGCAGGGCTTTATAAAAATTTCGTGCAAGGTTATATCTTACCTCATGCCTGCTTACAAAGTCATCGGACAGCCATTCCTGTCCGGATAGCAACCTGAACCTGTGATCCAGATTACTGAGTACCCTGCCCGGCAGGTCACCAAATGAAACTCCCCGCAACAGGTATATTTCGGCATACCTCAGGACCCCGACAGGGCCGTATGCATCGAGGTCGTCGCAAAGGGATACAATAATTGGTATATCGGGAATCTTAACAGAACCGGCTGATGACCAGATATCCTTCTTGTCATGGAGCTCGATTGCCCTGATCGCCTCGAGGGGCCGGAATGAGAAAAATTCTTTGTTTAATGAGAGATATTCCCGGCATATCTTTGCACTTTCGAGTCCGTGGTTTTCATCAAGAGTTACCGTCAAACCAGTATCATGAAAAAAGACAGCCAGCATCAACTGACCGATATCTTCTTCAGTAAGTTCCAATGTGCCCGGGGTAAGGGATAAAATGACCTCCCTGGCATAACGCCATACCCTGAGGTGGTGATTATGGTCATGCGAGGGAATATGATGCCCGGCAAACAGGTTTTTACAATAATTGTAAAGTTCCGGCAGCAGCTTCTCTTCCGCACTTCTGATTTTGCTGTAAATGGCTGGTTCCATGATCTAAAAAAATAATGGCAGAAAAGCCAACTTTCCTGCCATTATTAATTTGAAAAACAAACATTTTAATTGACACCCTCTTTAGCAAGTATATCCTTTGCCATATTAAGTATAGTGGTGTCATCCAATACAACTATCCCTCCGTTAGGTCCCTTTTCCAGGTGGATTCCAACAGTCTCACCCTCTTCATAATTTGCTCCTCCAAAATAATTTCTGACTGTTTCAATACTCAGATTAAGCTCATCTGCTATTCTCTTCATGCTGCCATCGGGCAGACTGTCCTTGATCCTGCGAAGTTCATTGAATGTTATAGTCATGTCATTTTGTTAAGTAGGTTAGTATTGTGTATAAACCAATTCTTAAAATTAATGATTTTGTCGGTTAAGAGGAATTTTTTTTCAGAAAAAAGGAACAGGGAAGTCATGATTCCTTTACCACATAAACTTGTCCGGTTTCAAATTTTACAACCTTTACCTTTTCGCCCTTGTCTATAAATCCAACGAGCGATTTTGCATCATATTGCTCAAAGTCAATCTCAACCCTTCCGGATGGCCTAAGACTGGTAGATGAAACTCCCGATTTGCCTATGAGACTGCGGTATTGATTGTCTACACCAATATATCCCTGCTCCTTATCCTGGGTTGAACTCAGCACCAGGTGGGAAAATACTGTTGTATCAAGGAGCTTGCGGCTGACAGAAATTGATGTTACAAGAGCAATAAATGCACTTACTATAACAAGTAGAAGAGACCGGAAAAAAAGCCCGGTGCCCACTCCCTCAAACTCCCATACAATGTTATCAATCATGGCAAGTGTAAGTCCTGTTACCATCAGCACAAGTCCGCTAATGCCGGCTACACCGAAGCCGGGTATCGCAAAAATTTCTACAGCTAGCAATATTACTCCCACTATGAAAAGAGCTATTTCCCAGTTTTGTGCAATACCTTCAAGGTACAGGGGTGCAAAATAAAGAATGGCTGCAAGGAACGCCACCCCAAAGGGAAAACCAACTCCGGGGGTCTGCAGCTCAAAATAAAGCCCGGCTATAATGATCATAATCAGTATACTCTGAAATATGGGATGGATCAGGAAGCCTATGACAGACTCCAAAGTTGTCAGCTCATATTCTGCAATTTCATAATCTTCAATACCTGCTTTCTGAAGCACCTCGGCAATTGTGGTAGCCATACCCTCGCTGTAACCTGCTGCAATTGCTTCTTCACTGGTCATTGTCAACACTTTGCCCTCTTCAATTATGCCCGGGATAGAAATGGAGGGGTCTACCATAGCCTCGGCAATCAAAGGGTCACGAAACCATCTTATGATAGTGTCGTTTTCGGTTACCAGGGTGTCCTTCCCGTGAGATTCTGCAGTGGCCCTCATCGCGGCCCGCATGAATGACTGAAACTTGTCGGGTACCTCCATGCCTGTTGCATCGACAACAGTTGCTGCACCGATGCTTGCACCGGGCCGCATGAATATTTTCTGGGCCGCAATGGCGATGAGCGCACCCGCTGATATGGCATTATTATCTACAAAAACAATAACCGGGGTTTCCGTATTAAGAATTTTTGTTCTTATTGAATCAGCAGCCTGGACCAGTCCCCCATACGTGTTCATATGGATCAGGATATAGTCCGCTCCCAGCTCTTCTGCCTCATCAAATGCCTGTTGCGTCTGGCGCCACAATGCAGGCATAACATCAGTTCTCATATCAAACTTGTAAACAAGCTTCCTTCCTTCTGCCTCATCGTATGCATAAACTGTATTGCAGACAATCAGCATAGTTACTATCAGTAGCCTGCGCAAATATTCAGATGTGATCATTTCCGGCTTTTGTAGATTAATCAATTTACAGATTAATGGAGTCTATGCAAAAATACTACATTTTACCGATCCAATCACTATTCTGGCCTGACTCTCCAGAAGTCTTTATTTTTTTTAACTTTGCCCGAAACAATAAACCTGTCAGTAAATGGATATCAGTAAACTTTCTGCTCTTTCGCCGGTTGATGGAAGATACAGGCAGCAGGTTGATGAGCTTGCTGTTTTTTTTTCCGAATATGCGCTTATAAGGTATCGCATATATGTTGAAGTCGAGTATTTCATTGCACTTTCTGAAATACCACTGCCCCACCTTGCTAATTTAACACCGGAGAACAAAAAGGATATAAGGAAGATTTATGATAATTTCAAACTTGAGGATGCAGAAAAAGTCAAGGAAATTGAAAAAGTCACCAATCATGACGTTAAGGCAGTTGAATACTATATTAAGGATGCCTTTCGGGGAGGCGGACTTGAAAGATATGTCGAATTTGTTCATTTCGGACTTACCAGTCAGGATATCAATAACACAGCCGTTCCCCTGTCACTCCGCAATGCTGTGAATGCAGTCTATTACCCGCTTATTGAAAAGCTTCTGGATAAACTGCACAAACTCATGACAAGCTGGAATGACATACCCATGCTGGCGAGGACTCACGGGCAACCTGCCTCACCTACCATACTGGGAAAGGAGATAAAGGTCTTTCACGAAAGGGTTGCCAAACAGACGGGGCTGCTCAGGGCCATACCATGCTCCGCCAAATTTGGTGGTGCAACAGGAAATTTCAATGCCCACCATGTTGCCTACCCTGATGTTGACTGGGCAGCTTTTGCAAACAACTTTGTAAATGAAAGACTGGGTCTTGACAGGTCACTTGTGACAACGCAAATTGAGCATTATGATAATCTTGCTGCAATTTTTGACAACCTCAAGAGAATAAACACTATACTTGTCGATCTGTGCAGGGACCTATGGAGTTATATATCAATGGAGTATTTCATTCAGGAGATCAGCCCCAATGAAGTGGGCTCGTCGGCCATGCCCCATAAGGTAAATCCGATTGATTTCGAAAATGCCGAAGGAAACCTGGGCATTGCAAATGCCCTTTTTGAACATCTTTCCTCAAAGCTTCCGGTATCAAGACTCCAGAGAGACCTTACCGACTCAACGGTTCTGAGAAATATCGGAGTGCCGCTTGCACATACAGTTATTGCGGTAAAGGCAATTCTGAAGGGACTTGGCAAATTGTCGGTCAACAGGGCAATGATTGATGCCGACCTTGAGAATAACTGGATAGTAATTTCCGAAGCAGTGCAGACAATACTCAGAAGGGAAGGGTATCCGGAACCCTATGAGGCGCTGAAAAATCTGACAAGGAACAATAAAAAACTCTCAAGCAATGATTTCTTCATGTTTGTGGATTCGCTCGATATTAACGACGAAGTGAAAAAAGAGCTTAAAAACATCACACCTTTTAATTATACAGGAATAATCTTATAAGGCAGATCTGTTCGCTGGAAATGAAAAATATAGGCAAAATACTGGTTTTTCTTGTTCCATACTGGAAAAAAGGGTCTCTGAACATAGCCCTTAACCTTCTTTCAGCACTGTTTGCATTGTTCTCAGTAACTATGGCAATACCGTTTCTGGGCATTCTTTTTCAAAATGAACCTGCCCTAACGAGTGTAGGCGAATTTGACTACACCAT
>SLMM01000129.1 GCA_007133565.1 Bacteroidales bacterium | reverse complement strand
TTGCTGCTGTCTATCCTGCTGATCCTGGCGGTAATTTCCCCGGAAGGGGACAAATTATTACCCTGCTCATCATAAAACCTTAAACCAAGCGCAGATGCAATCCCCACACCACCATCCACCGTTGCGCTGCCGCCAATGGTAAGAATTATGCGCTGTATCCCACTGTCAAGTACATCCTTGATTAGCTCGCCAGTGCCGAGGGTCGATGTTTTAAGGGCATTGCGCTCGTCAGGTGCAAGCATCTCAAGCCCTGAAGCACTGGCCAGCTCGATAACAGCCGTGCTCTCATCCTCCAGGATAAGGTAACGGGAGCCGGCAGGCCGGTGCAGGGGGTCGCTCACCGTCAACTCTTTCCATCTGCCTCCCCGGTTAAAAGCAATACAGGATGCCGTTCCTTCGCCGCCGTCAGCCACAGGAAAGAGACTGATCTTCGCTTCAGGGAGCTTCTCCTTAATACCCTCTCCTATGTAGCGGGCAATATCTTCCGCCGGAAGGCAATCCTTGAAGGAATCGGGTGCTATTAGTATTTTGCTGATGTTTTTACTGGCCGACATTTTTGGATGTTTATAGTTAACTGAATTGGTTCTTATTCTGATATTCCGGGTTGGATCCTGCCTGGTCAACACAAGTATGCAGCGTACAAAGGCTAAACCCCGGCAACAATTGACAACAGGTAAAGCACTATCATAGTTACCACGCCCAGGATTATAGTGCCGGTGGAAAATGTTTTGTATGCAGTGCCTACGTCAAGGTTTGAGAATTTCGAGACAACCCAGAAATAGCTGTCATTGGCATGTGACACCACCATCGAACCTGCGCCCATTGCAAGAATGACAAAAACTATTCCCATGGTGCTGTCCAGTCCGAGCTGGGGCAGGATCGGCACCATAAGCGATGAGGTGGTGATGACCGAAACTGTGGATGAGCCTTGCGCCGTCTTGAGGGCGGCTGCAAGGATGAACGGCAGGAGTAGTCCGGTTTCCCATCCAAGAAGTGCGTTGCCGAGATAATCGCCGATGGGCGTTACACGCAGCATGTAACCGAAAGCACCGCCAGCGCCTGTTATGGCAATTATCGGGCCTGCCGACTTGATGGCCTGGCCTGTCCACTCCCCAAGCACATCAGGGTTCCACTTTTTCACCAGGATAAGAGAGATGAATACCCCTGCCAGCAATGCAATACCCGGATCACCAAGAAAAGCGAGTATCTCCTGCAGCCGTCCGGTACCGAAGGGTTGTGTATCGAGGCTTGCAAAAGAGCCAAGTCCGATCAGCACTATCGGTATAACTATCGGGGCAAAAGACACAGCCGGCGAAGGAAGTGATTTGAACCTTGAAACTATCTCCTCGAAGCTCTCGCCTGATGGAGGTTCTGCATAGTACCTCGAAGCAAACTTCAACGCCCAGTAAAGGCCAATGAAAACCGCGGGTATGCCTGCAATAATGCCCCAGAAAATGATCAGTCCAAGATCCCCGCCAAGGACACCGGCAGCAGCAGTGGGGCCGGGATGCGGGGGAATAAGGCAGTGAATGACGTAGAGCGGACCGGCAAGGGCAAATGCCATGACCGTCATTGATGTTTTCGATATCCGCGCAAGGGCGTTGTTCAGCGGGCTGAGCACCACGAAGCCCGAATCGCAGAATATCGGTATGCCGACTATATATCCGGCAATGGATATGGCAAGCGGACTTCTCTCCTTGCCTACCAGGCGCAGTATAAAGTTTGCCATGCTGAGCGAAGCGCCTGTTTTTTCAAGTATCACACCGATAATGGTACCGGCAATGATCACGATCCCAATTCCTCCAAGGGTGTTGCCAAACCCGCTCTTCAGAGCACCGGTTATTTCCGGCATGGGCAACCCTGTCGATATTCCCACCCCTATCGCTGCAAGAAGCAGCACCAGGAAAGGGTGAACACGGAGCTTTGAGGTCATTATCACTATGAACAGAACGCTTAAAAGCAGGATGATAAGTAAGAGAGGTCCTTCGGTCATGAGTTTCAGGGATTGTTGTGATTTATAATTTATTGTCCGTCAAGGTGACTGAATATTCCGTGATCATTCTGATTAATTTGTTGCGCAACGAGGCAAAAGTAACCATGAATTGCAGGTCATTAAAACAGTATCGCGCTGCCGGTTACCCTTTTCTCCCGAAACCAGTGGGACAAGGCTTTGGCCATGCCGGCTTACCGGAGTTACAATTCCGGTATAATCCAGAATAGTTGAGGGTATGTCAATATTCAGTACCATATTAGTCAGATGTTTAATTCATACCTTTTGCCCTGACTGATAGGCTGCCTGCTCGGTTGTCAGATCATTTTTCCAACTGATTTTCAACAGGTTTAACAGAAGCAAGATGATCTTCCTTCAAGCTCCTTATCTCTTCAATGATCTCCGGATGATCAGCGGCAATATTATGTCTCTCCGACGGATCGATATTAAGGTTAAAGAGCAGCGGCGTATCGTGAATCGTCCTGCCGATCTCAACATCAGAATCGGGTTTGGTTACAAAATGTGCGGTTTTGGTCCCATATTCAAGCTGGGTAATGAAGTGAACCTTATAATCTCCCTTACGGACCGCATAAACTTCTGTTCCCCAGTAATACCAGACAATATCCCGCACACCATTCCCGGATCCCAACAAGAGCGGAGACAAATCATAACCATCATATATCCTGTCGTCAGGCAGCTCAATATCAGCAAGTTTACAGAAGGTCGGCATCAGATCCAATGTTGTTCCCAGATCCATAATAACTCCCGGCTCGATTTTGCCGGACCAACGGACAATAGTCGGCACACGCATACCTCCCTCAAAGGTACCACCTTTTGCGCCTCTTAACACCCCTCCAAGTCCGCCGTGAGTATCAAATATGTGCCAGTGTCCGTTATCAGAGGTAAAAATTACCAGCGTGTTTTCGGCTATTCCCTCCTCTTTCAGTGTCTCTAGTATACGCCCCACAGACCAGTCAATCTCCTCAATTACGTCACCGTAAATTCCTGCCAGAGAACGATCCTTGAACTCTTCGGCCCTGAAAAGAGGGATGTGGGGCATGGAATGGGCCAGGTAAATAAAGAAAGGTTCATCTTTAAATTCCCTTATCCTGTCAACAGCTTCTTCTGTGTAACGCTTTGTGATGGTCCTCTGATCAGCTGGTCTTTCAATGATCCGGTCATCCCTCATGAGTGGCACATTATAAGCGTGAAAATTTTCTTGCTCTGCAAAAATAATCTGGTCCGTTATCCAATGTCCACCTGGTATAGACTCCAGTCTGTCCATGTCATTGGAATATGGAATACCGAAATAGGTTTCAAATCCGTGATCTGTAGGCAGGAAGGGAGATTTATGTCCTAAATGCCATTTACCGGACATTGCTGTGCGATAACCGTTATCTCTAAGAATTCTTGCCAGAGAGATCTCTTCCTGTGGCAGGCCTCCATTTGAATCGGGAAAAAGGACCCGCCTTCTGCTGCTTGCCATTCCTGACCGTACCGGTAACCTGCCCGTCAGCAATCCGGCCCGTGATGGGGTGCTCACCGAAGCAGCAACATAAAACTGTGTCCATTTCTGGCCCTCGGCTGCCATCCTGTCAAGATTAGGAGTTCTTATTGTGGGATGGCCAAAGACACCTATATCCCCATATCCCATATCATCGGCAAAGATCACTATGAAATTGGGTTTAACAGGCTTATCGTTATCATCTGCAATTGAGCACTTCTGGCTTACTATCCCGAAAGATAGTACGCCTGTCATTGCCAGAGCTCCGGAGGTTAGTTTATTCATGTTCGAAGGGTATTTGGAATATTTTGTTTATTTAGATACTCAAATTCATTTAACTTTTCTTTCATGATAGCTCATTTAATCTGTTTCGTTCGCTTTTTTATGACTTCTTATCCAGATGGACGGGAGAGCCCGGAAGGCATTAATGTCACCTGGAATGTCCGTATACAGGAACAACAGGCTCAATCCCCAGCTCTAATGCAATCTCAACGGAATTAACAATATCGTCAGCAAGGGGGTAATCTACACCTAGCTCAAACAAGGTACGGATCAGATCCGGATCATCGGTCCCGAAGTAGTTTATCCTCACTCCGTTTTCTCTCAGCATACTTCTGTATTGGTCAAATTCCGGGTAAACAGTGCCACGCAACTGAATAAATTCAGCTTCCATCTCAATTGTTTCCCTAACATAGTCAATATTCCTCTCCCTGCGGTCCATATTGCAAATCATGATGCCCGGAACCGCATTGCGGGCCTTTTCTGCAGCGCCGGCCCCGCAGGCAATGAATGCCTGGTGAAGCCGGTTGTGGTCGCGTATCTTTTCCGCTACCATTGAACCAAGTATATCATCGCCCTTTAAATGGACATTAAGCCAGATATTGACAGGCATCATTTCCAGCACCTCATCAAGTGTCGGTATACGTTCACCGGCAAACTCCTCCGATTTCCAGCCTCCGGCATCCAATCGGCGTATTTCCTGAAAAGTCAGATCATTAACCCTCCCGGTTCCGTCTGTTGTGCGGTCAACCGTGGCATCATGAATAACCACCAGTTCATTATCGGCTGTAAGTGCAACATCAAACTCTATCATGTGGGCCCCGGCATCAATAGCCGCCTGGAAAGCGGGAATGGTGTTCTCCGGATGGGTTGCCATTGCCCCACGGTGTGCACACAATCCCCGTTCAGGAAGGGTAATGCTATCGCCGGAGCCTTTCTGTCCCGCACCCTGGCATCCATTCAGCATCAAAGTAATTAATAAACATAGAGATGTAAAAACTGTTAAAAACCTGTAAATCATATCATATAGTATAAAAAGTGTACAATTAACACAAATTCATGACAAAATACATAAAAATTTTAGAAAAAAGATTTATATATTTGAACTATTCAAATAAGCCCCTGTCTG
>SLMM01000157.1 GCA_007133565.1 Bacteroidales bacterium | reverse complement strand
GGGAGAAGAGCCACATGGTGTCGCGCTTATCGAAATTGTAGCTTTTCATGATCTGGTTCCCGTACCCCTCAACCCTTTCAAGGAAGACGAACTGATGTACACCCATCTCACCGACGATATGTGTGAAGAATGAGAGCGGCAGTTCTATCATGGGGTGGAAGCCCACGAAACCGCCAATGCGCGGGTACATCTCCTCTATGGGCAGGGTCGCGTGACCGCATCCGAATGTGTGAACCCACCGTCCGGCAGCAATGGAATCGGCCATCACACCGGCGGCCATGTTGATGTTTTCGATCTGTGTCTGTTCGATTTTGTCCATTATGCCACGGGCATTGGAGAGCCATTGTTTTGCAAGCATATTTTCCTCAGTTTTAGAATTATTTTAATGAATTGACTGATGTATTTGTGTTATGCCGTGACAGACTGAAGAAATTGTCTGCATTGGCCCTTACGGATTGCAGGTTCCGGCTGTTTCGCAATATTTAATATGCTCCACATGGTTTCCTGTCCTCTATTTCAAATGAGCTGTTTTTTTCGACAGCACCATGAAGATTATGGCTGAGATAACAAGGCTTAACGGGGCGATTACAAGCGCTGACCTTAGATCAAGGCTGTCAGCCAGCACACCTACCACCGAGGGGAATGTCATGCCCCCAATCAGTGCAATGGCAAGGATGACGCTGAAAGCTGTACCCGACAGTTTGGGGTAGAGATCGCCGACGTATGAGAACACCAGGGGGAATATTGCCGCAAATCCTATCCCCGTCAGCAGCAGTCCCGCTACAACCATCATGACGCTGCTTGACACCAGGATGAGCATTGTGCCTGCAACCGATACGAGGAGTGATATCAAAACCACCATCCTCCTTTCAGCCTTCTGCAGTAGTGACGTGATAGCTATCCTTGTAAATATCATGCCAATCCAGTAGAATGAGAGGAACAGTACGGCCTGCCTTGCCGAAATTGCCAGGTACTCATTCATGTAGGTTGCTGACCATCCGCTCACCGTCATCTCCATGCCACTTTGTATGAAAAGAATCAGTCCGAACAGCAGGAGAGGGACCTCTCTGGTCAGCTTCAGGCCTTCCGATACCGGGAAGCCCTGCTCATGTTTGGGAGAAGGGAATTTAAGAATGATAAAAAAGATCAGCGGGATAAGGATCAGGACACCCACGAACCCGATAAGGCTTTCCCAGGCAAACCTGTCAAGCAGCGTTCCAAGGAGAAGGGGCACCCCGAGGGCGCCGATACCGAAGAATACTCCGAGCAGACTGAGCCTTGCACCTCTTTGACCGTCCGATATATCCGAAATAAGGGCATTTGTTCCCCCGTTTATTGCTCCGCCTGCAAAGCCCACAAAAAACAGGGATACTCGAAGGATGTTTACCCCGGGGGCAAGCGCTATACCTTCAATGCTGACAAAAACCAGGGCGGCACACATTACCAGGAGGCCCTTGTACCCGTACCTGTCCACTACAGGGCCAAAAACCACTGATCCTATAAGCATACCCAGGTTCAGAACCAGGAACAGCGTCCCGGCATCTACCTTGTCAATTCCGTATTTTTCAATTACAGACGGCAGCACTGATCCCAGCACGGCCATCACTATGCCGAATATAAGCATTCCCATGCAGCCGGCAACGAACAGGGATCTGTTGCTGTATTGTTTTTTGTTTATCATAATATCATTTTATAAGAAATTACAGTATTGCTATTCAGTTGGCGGGGCGGACTAATTGCAGAGTGTCACCCTTCAAGTGCTGAGAGTGCCAGCCTTCCCGCCCCGGCAAGTCCGGCACCTCCACCGAGGGATGATGTTTCGAACTTAACCTGCCTGATGCTTACAGGCTGTGCCCACTTTTCGGCTTCTTCCCTGATCCTTTTCAGGAAACGCGAGGCCGGTCCGAATACACCCCCTCCAAAAACAAGTACTTCAGGGTTAAAGAGGCTTACCAGGTTGGCGGCTGTCATTCCCCAGTAGACAACCGCCTCGTCGATGGTTCGTACCGCTGCCGGCTCACTCTGTTCGTAAGCTTCAAAAACATCCCTTGAACTCCTGAACATGTTGCCTGCCGGTATATCATTGCCGGCTCCTGGTAAATCGCTGCTCCTGGTTTTATCTGCATATTCATTAGCTATCCTGACAAGTCCCTCGCCTGAGGTGTGGTACTCAAAGAAGCCGCAGGAGCGGTACTTTTCGCTGAATGACGGGTTCAACGCAAGCCATCCCGCCGCTCCCGCAATGTCTGCATGGCCGCGTATTATTCTGCCGTCACAGATTATGCCTGCGCCAATTCCGGTGCCTACAGCAAGGAAAATCGCATTTTTGCTGTTCCTTGCCGTTCCTTTCCAGGTTTCGCCAAGTATGCAGCAGGCCCTGTCGCTGTCAATGCTGATTTCAATATTTGTACCCTCCAGTGCCTCTTCCATCTTCTGCTTCAGTGGATAATCATCCCACCCGCGTATATTGGGAGCCCATACCCTGCCTGTGGAGGCATGGTAAATGCCCGGCACGCAAATTCCTGCCGAGATGATCACATCACGGATATCCCTGTAGTTGTCGTAAAGCTCCCTGGCTGATCCGGCAATCATCTCCCCTGCCTGATCGCCAAACCTTCCTTCAAGCAGGGAGTTTGTTTCTTTAATTATAACTCCTTCATTACTGAATATGGCGGCCGAAAGCTTTGTGCCGCCAAGATCCATTCCTATTACAGCCATATTTTTCCTCTCTGTTTGATGTGTTCAAAACCTTATCTCCCATACAGTCACCTGTTTTGCATCAATTCTTGTTTCCAGGCTGAGGATATTGTTACGGGCCCTGACACGACCTTCAGCCCCCGTAATAACATTTCTTACACGGTGGTTGCCGTTCCGGGGTGTCCGGAGCCGGACCGACACATCTTCAATGGAGTTGCTGTGGTTAATTAAATAGAGTACAAAGCCGTATTCATTTTCCTGCAGCCTCACTTCTACATAGTTCTCAGTGTTTCCATCATGCGAGCTGGTAAAAGGCCTCTCAACCCCTGCCCAGTTAAGGAGGTTCATAAAGAACTGCTCGTTTCCCGGAACAGGGTCAGGATGGTTTGCCATACCAAGGTATGAACCAACCAGCATCGCTTCACCGTTCCCGAATTTTGCACTAACCAGTGCCGGATGCCCGTCATCAAGTGTTGCCAGGATCTCAATATCCCGGTTTTCAAGGGGGAGTACTGATTTCTTATAAAGAGATCCGTTAAGGATATGTCCGGTTTCAAGATCCGATGTTGCCGGGTGAAGGTTATTGACAATCTCCAGCTCAATCGGGGTATTCTCCCGCAGCCGGACCTCATGCTCGCGCACTCCGAACACCTCGTGCAACCCCAGCCCCGGAATTATTTCAGATGCATAGCCACGGTCGTCATTCCAGCCGATTCGCGCCTCGGCAAGCACATGTCCCCCGTTTTCTACATATGCCCTGATCCCTTCGGCAGCCTCCCTGGTTATCATTATCGGCCAGGGTATGATCACCAGTTTGTATTGCGAAAGCTCCTGCTTCTCAAGGTGCTCGCGGTGAATGAAATCTACCGGAACGTTATTGTCGGCATAGGCCCTGAAGTACCCTATCAGTGAATTGGTATGGGCGCCCGGGTAGTCCCGCCGCTGCATACCGCCTACCATTTGGGAGAGGGGGTTGTAAACAATACCTATCTCAGCTTTTACCGGAGTGGATGACAGGAACAACTCCTGGTTGCTGTCCACTATTGATGCAATCTCTCCTGCATGTATGGCTCTTTCTGTAAGTGTGCCGTCAAGGTTGATAAGCCCGTAGCCGCCGGCCTCATATCCTGACGACATGGGATAATATGCATATATATTTACTCCCCTGGCTCCCTTCGCGATAGCTGACCATGCCCATATGCGATGGTCGTCAGGCACCACCGGGTCGCTTAAGAGCAGGGCAATTGTCCCGTGCCCGGCCTGCAACTCTCCTACATACCACCCGCCTTTTTCGCGATTGGCGCTGCGGGTGAAGTCCATTACAGTACGAAGGGTGGTAACGGACCAGTGGCGGTCGGGGTGGTTATGCTTGGGATATATTGAAACACCATAAAAATCAAGAGGTTCTGCCATCATGAAATCGTCAGTTGCCCCTGCGCCTACGTAAGGTGACTGGAAAAGGGATGCTCCAACCGCATGAGCGGTTATCAGGTTGTGCGGATCGCCTTTTCGGATAGCACTATAGCGGGCGCGCATGTCCTCAACCAGCTTTTCGTATATGAACATCTTCCAGTCTATAAAATCTGTATAGCTCAGAATGGTGCTGAACCGGGGCGGGTCAACCTGCTCCCATGAGGTGAAGTTGCGGTACCAGGCCCTGTTAAGTTCATCTAATTCCTCGTATTTTTCCATGAGCCATTCCCTGAACCTGGCCCGTGTACCCGGACAGAAACAGAACTGCACATTTGGCACATAGTCAAGGTGGGCCCAGTTGATGATATGGGGCTCGCTCCAGAGGTCCCATCCGAAAAAATTGGAATAGGATGATGCCACTTTTGCCGTTTCAGTGTAAAAATTCAAGACAGCTTCTTCAACATCTGCATTGTCGGTGCAGGCTCCTGGAGCGGATTGTGGGTAGACCTTTATCCCGCTTTGGGTCTCGAAGAGTGCATGGGGGAAAGCTTCAGCTACCCAGTCCGGCGCCGAATCGACATACATCTGAATAAATACTCGCAATCCAGCCTCCTCTGCCAGCCTCATGAGAAGATGCAGGTTTTCGAAGTTATATTCACCTCTTACAGGCTCACATTTGGCCCACTCGACCCATGTTCGTACGGTGTTAAACCCAAGTGCTTTTATCTGCTTAAGGTCCCGTCGCCACTCCTCCTCTGAAAGCGGGGTGATTTCCGACAGCATGGGTGCGCGGGCTTTACCTCCGCTGTACCATACAGAAAAAGGGAAAAAACCAGGCTTTACCTGGTCAGTTGTTTCCTGGGCAGTGATTGATGAAGCCATCAATACTGCACAAATGAGTGATAACAGTTTTCTTGTAACCATGTTAATAAGGTATTAGGTAGTTTTTGTATATCTGAATTGCGATCGTCACGGTAAAATTTATGTCATTATCAGCCAAAAAACAATGTTGCTATGAAGATACCGGCAACTACCGCGGTAAGATCTGCAAACAGTCCGCATCCCACGGTATATCTGATATTCCGGACACCTATAGCCCCAAAGTAAACGGCTATTGTATAGAAGGTTGTCTCGGTTGATCCCTGGAAAGTTGCCGCCATACGACCTACAAATGAATCTACACCATAGTGGTTGAAAGCCTCAATCATCATACCTCTTGCACCGCTTCCGCTAAGGGGCTTCATAAAGGCTGTCGGCAGCGCTCCGACAAACTCGGTGTCGGCACCGGTAAGCCCCACCAGCCAGCCAATGGCAGATACCACCATGTCAAGTGCCCCTGACGCCCTGAGCACCCCTATTGCAACAAGCATAGCAACCAGGTACGGGATAATTTTGACAGCAACCTGGAATCCCTCCTTTGCTCCTTCGATAAACTGCTCATAGACATTAACTTTTTTTCTCCATGCCAGAAGAATGAAAAGTATGATAACCAGGAACAGCATCATATTGCCGGCAAAGGTTGATACCACCCCGATGGTTGCCGAGGCCATATTGCTGAATACCCATATTATAAGCCCTATGATAAGTGAGAGTCCTCCAAGGTATGCCAGAACCACTTTGTTAAATAGGTTTATGCGCTGTATTGCCGACACGATAAGCAGTCCCGCGATGGTGGAAAAAAAGGTGGTAAGCATTATCGGCAGGAATATATCGGCCGGGTTGGCTGCCCCCATGGCTGCCCTGATGGCCATTACCGACACTGGTATAAGGGTCAGTCCGCTGGTATTAAGCACTATAAACATTATCTGTGAATTGGAGGCTTTGGATTTGTCGGTGCTGGCCTCCTGAAGCTCCTGCATTGCCTTTATGCCAAGAGGAGTTGCCGCATTGTCGAGTCCCAGCATATTGGCACAGATATTCATGGTCATCGAACCGAAAGCCGGGTGCTTTGCCGGAAGCTCGGGGAATATCCGCCTGAAAAAAGGCATTACCAGCCGTGTAAGTCCCCTCACCGCTCCTCCCTTTTCACCAATTCTCATGATCCCGAGCCAGAGTGCCATAACCCCGATCAGGTATATTGCTATGTCGACACTTATTTTGGCCATTTCAAACGTACTCTCGACAATGGCAATGAATACATCCCTGTCTGCTTCAGTAAACACATAACCCAGGAGCGGCTCAAGCGTGCCTCCGAATATATAGCCGAGAACCCTCAGAAGTGCCACTATCATTGCAACAAGAAAAAAGCCTATCCAGATATAATTTAGAGTCATATATAAAGGTTTGATACGGTTGATAATCGTATGATATTTGCCGTTTTTCGCGGTCCAAATGAACCTTGTCCGCCAGGAGGGCAAAAACTGCGACAATATAATAAAAATACCAGTACAGATAAATGATGGGCACAGGTTCGGGATCGCTACACGGTACCTTTCTGTTTTTTTCTTATTACCGAAAAGAAATCAGCTATTTCGGGAATGTCAGAATCCAGTGCCTGATTGACGGTCCCTTCAAAAAGTACCGTTCCCCTGTCGAGGTATATTACACGGTTTGCCGTGCGAACAATGCTTGAAACCTCATGGGTGACGAGGATTATAGACATTCCGAGAAGGGTCTTCAGGTTAAGTATCAGCCTGTCGAGAGATTCAAGTGATACCGGGTCCAGCCCCGCTCCCGGCTCATCACAAAAGAGCAAAGGCGGATCCATTGCGATCGACCTGGCCAGGGCGGCCCTCTTGAGCATGCCTCCGCTGAGCTGGGAAGGGTAGAGGTAATAGGCTTCTTCAAGGTTCACCAGCCTCAGCTTCATCCTTACAATATCATCGGTCAGCTCATCCGGCAGGTTACCCTGATGCTTGAGCGGCAGCGCAACATTCTCTGCAACCGTCATCGAGTTAAGAAGGGCTCCGTCCTGGTAGAATACACCCATCTCGAGGTAGAGCCTTCTCTGTTCTTCTTCGGTTATATCGGAAAGATTGCGTCCAAGAACCGATACGTATCCCCTAGTTACGGGATAAAGGCCAAGGAGGTGCCTGAGTATGGTGGTTTTTCCGGAACCACTGCCTCCTATGATGGCGGTAACCTCCCCGCTAAGGGCAGAAAAAGAAACATCGCTCAGGATCTCTGAACTGTCAATTGATGCGTAAAGCCTTTGCACATCTATAACTTTATCCATATTACGGTTACGTTAGTAGAACAAAAGTCCCATTACGCTGTCAGCCAGAATTACTAGCGAAATGGAAACAACCACTGCAAGTGTGGTCATCCTGCCCACGCCCTCGGCCCCCCTGTCAACGCTGAAGCCATAGAAGCTGCCTGTCAGCACAATAAGAGCCGCATACACCTGGCTCTTAACAAAACCTGTCAGCAGGTCCTTGTTCTGCATTATTTGACCCATCCGGCTGATAAAGATTTCGGGTGTGATGTCAAGATTCAGGTATGCGGCAGTAGCCCCCCCCGCAATTCCGGATACATTGGAGAGTATTATCAGAAAGGGCATGGTGAAGAGGCAGGCATAGAGTTTGGGCACCACTACGAACCTTATTGGATCAAGTCCCATTGTTTTAAGGGCATCCAGTTCAGAGGTGACCTTCATGGTGGCTATCTCAGCTGCTATGGATGAGCCGCTTCTGCCCGCTACAAGAACGGCGGTTATCAGTGGCCCCATCTGGCTCATAACTGCAATTACGGTAAGATCAACAATGTATATGTTGGCACCGAAGGTACTGAGCTGGCCTCCTGAATGGACAGCCAGCACCAGTCCGATTGCAAACGACATAAATACTACAATCATGGCTGCATTGACGCCTATTTTGACCGACTGCCTTATAAATTCGCCCTCCCTGTATGTTTTTTTCCTGAACAGGTCGGTTACTGACCAGTAGAATACATCAGCTGCCAGTTTCACGAACCCGTAAAGGATGCCGACAAAAAGACGGTGGGTTTTTTCGCCTGTACTTTCTGAAAGAGACTTTCGGGGAGGGGGTGCACTTTTTTCCAGTCCGGCAGGGCTGAACAGTTCTAGTTTTTTCTGGATTGCCGTTTTATCAGTTTCAATAATAATGTCCCTGTTTGTTTTGAGTAATCCTCTTATGTAGAAAACAGCAATAATCCCTGCGCTGTCAATATCGGTCAATCCGTTAAGGTTGATCCTGGAAACCTGCTTTTTCAGGAGTGGTGTTTTTCTTGCTATGGTTTTGCAGAGGCTGCCCGTCCCGGCTGCCAGAAGGCTGCCGGCAATATATAGAGTATCTTCCTCAAGCCGGCAGTTAATATCGTCAGTGTTCAGGATCTCTCCTGGTCGGGCTTTATAACTGATCTTCATATCATTTAGTGTGCGTCATCTCATTGGCGTCCAATAAAACCTTAAGGGATTTTCCCGGACTGATGCAATTTTTCACCGGCCGCTTCTGTAAATGCAGCGAGTTCTTCGACAAAAATTGTGCTTACTGCTGCGGCAAAAAGATTCAGGTCCCTTTCTTCAACCGGCATGCTTCTGTTTACCATGTGCTCTTTCACAGTCCTATTCTGTTTATTGTCGATGAGTCTGAATACCATGTTCAGCCTTGCCCTGTAATCTCTTCGGTCGGTTTCAACCTCCAGGTTATATACCATTGTTTCAAGAGTATAGTCTGTTTCATCTATAAGTCCCGGCGACCTTAAATTTTCAAAGATCCGGTGATCATCAAGGAATCTGAACATTATACCGGTAAGACCCGGTTCAGGCCTGACCGCCCACATGTTGAATGCGAAATACCTTATCTCATGTGTGTTTTCCCTGATGGCGATCTGGTTTGTTGAATAGGCTGGCGAAACCTCAACAGGTCTAACCAGGCACGAACCTTTTATAGTAGCGGCATCAAAGCCGGACAAGGCCTCTTTCCCCGGATACTCAAGCACATAGTACCTTATTGCAGGCGGTTTTCTTGTAAGGCATCCGGCTGCAATAATTGAAAGTATTAATAATAATAACAGGTGTCTTTGCATATCATTTATGTTTATTATCAATTACCCCTCAGGTGCCTGTCCGGTACATTCCTGGTACTTTGTCCCCTTATGAGGATTGAGGGGTCTGTGTTTATTTTGCGCGATGCTTCATTCAGGTTTTCAAGGGTGTGCTGCAGCAATATCATGTTTTCGTTCAGGTGCCTCCTGCTCACCTCGTAATCCTCGTCAAGCCTTAACAATAACACCTGGGTCTGAGTTGTTGCCGCTGCAAGGCTTCCGATAAGCTCCTTCATGTCGGCATCCCTTAAAGAAAGAGATATTTCCCTCAGGTTACCAAGTACCTCAGTTATATCCTCTCCCTGCATGATTTCATTGAACCGGCCGATTGCAGCTGCAAGGTCTTCTGACGAATTGTCCATCCTGCTGCTGATATTGCTTAATGCCAGAGTTGCATTCTTTATATACTGCCGGTTTTCTTCAAGCATCTCATCAAGGCTTTCAACCATCACGGCAGTTTTTGCTGAAAGCTCCGAAACATTTACGGCAGCCCTTGTGAAGTTCTCCATATTGTCGGGTTGTGTGAATAATTGCAGGTTGTTAAGTATCTCCTCCATTCTGAAAGCAAGTACTTCGGCCCTTCCCGTAAGGTCTGCAGCAATGGTTGAACCCGCCTGTATAAAATTTTCGGGTTCCAGAAAGTCGGCTTCCCTTGTCCCTCCACGTATTTCAATTGTTTTAAGTCCGGTGATCCCGATAGCGACAATATCGGCCACAGCATCCTCCTTTACAGGAGTGTCGGCATCGAGGGCAAGCCTGACTATGATGGTGCTGACGTCTTCCGGATCAATTCTTATATTTGATATTGACCCGACGTTGATCCCAAGATACTTGACAGGGCTTCCCACTTCGAGTCCGCTCACCGAAATTCCGCTGTATGCCACATAGTATATATCCCTGGGTTCAAAAAACCTGCGTGCAGTGAAAAGGCCGACTATGATCAGCAGGAATACCGAGCTGATCAAAATAAAAATGCCAAGTCTGGTTCTTTGAGCTTTGCTTTGCATATCTTTTTGTTTTTGGGTTGCATTCCGGATTACACTGATTTTCACAAATCACGCAGGCACCACTCCTATGCCCGGTCTTTCAGGTAACGTCACTTTCCCGTCAATTATTTTGATGCCGTCAAAAACATCGTTATTGATAAGCAGGTTGCCGTCAAGGTCTGCCCAGTCCACCGCCGGCGACAGTTGAGCAGCAGCCGTTACTGCACAAGAGCTTTCTATCATGCAGCCTATCATCACCTTCATTCCAAGCGCCCGTGCCGTGCTGATCATCTGGTGGGCCGCCCTCATGCCTCCGCACTTCATAAGCTTAATGTTAATTCCGTCATATGCACCGTGTACCTTGCCTATATCCGAAGGCCCCTGCAATGCTTCATCGGCAATGGTGGGCAGCGGGCTACGCTCGGTGAGCCATGCCATGTCATCAATTGCCTCGACAGGCATGGGCTGTTCGACAAATACGACATTATGCTCATTGAGCCAGTGTATCATCTCAAGGGCAAATTCCCGGTCTTTCCAGCCCTGGTTAACATCGACACAAATAGGGGTGTCGGTAACCGAACGGATGGTGGTTATCATCTCCCTGTCAGTGTCCAGCCCGAGCTTGACCTTTAGTATCCGGTACATTGAGGCCTCTCTTGTTTTTTCCCTTACAACGTCAGGGGTGTCTATGCCAATGGTGTATGATGTGTTGGGGGTATCGGCAGGATTGTAGCCCCACAGCCGGTACCATGGTTGATTGAGCAGTTTTCCCGTGAGGTCGTGAAGTGCTATGTCGACAGAAGCTTTTGCGGCATAGTTTCCCGGAGCTATGTCATCGATGTAGCTGTTTATCTCTTCAATATGAAAAGGATCTCTGAACTGTGAAAGATCCACATTCTCCAGGAACCGGGTGACCGTCGCGTGGCTCTCTCCAAGATAAGGGGGCATGGATGCCTCACCATAACCTATGTGGCCGTCATAACCTATTTCCGTAAAGACAACAGGTGTTGTTGTGCGGCTTCCTGCTGCAAGCGTAAATACATGTTTAAGCCTCACTTCATAGGGCCTGAAATCGAATGTCATCCTTTTTCCGGGTTTTGTGTGCCCGGCCCCCGCATAAACTGAACCTGCCAGTGCCGGGGCCGCAAGCGCCGATCCTGCAAATAATCCTGTTTTTTTCAGAAAGTTTCTTCGGGATATCATAATTTTTATGGTTTAGTGTTAATTATTATTCCAGTACCATGGGTGCTCTTTTACTGGCACCATCCCGGGTCCCGCAGCACCGGGATCTGTTCTCCTGGCGCTTTGCAGCGTTGAGGCCCTGTAGTCACTGTAGTTGTCCATCGCACTGTCCAGGCTGTTTACCGACACCATGCCTGATGCGTGTATATACTCCAGTCCGCCTTTGTAGATAGCAACATGCGTCACAGGCGAATCCGGGGGCCCTTCCGGGTTGGTACGGAAAAAAAGCAGGTCCCCTGCTTCCAACCCCTCCGGGTTACCGGTTTCGACCGGCAAACCATGCCTTGCCTGGAGGGATGCATCCCTGGCAATGACCATGCCGTTCATGAACCAAACTATCCTTGTATATCCGCTGCAGTCAATTCCTTTTGGAGATGTCCCTCCCCAGAGGTAAGGAAAACCCCTCATTGAAAGGGCTGTTGCAACAACCCGGTCACCGAGTGGAAGGGCGTCTGTACTCCACTCTTCAAAGCAGCTTGCTGCATCGACGGCTACCTTTCCGGTACGGCCGTCGGGCATGATTACCCCGGTATAATTGCCGGCAATCTGATCTTTCGTTAAAATTGAACCTGCCGTTATATCGGAAATGATGCTTTCATTATCCGTATCATATATAAAACCGAATGTTTCAGTATAGATTAACCGCGGAGTGCTTTTCCACTGATCGAAAGCGCCATCATCAAAGCCGGAGAGGGCATATTTGTTGGCCCACCCGAGGTACCGGTCAGGTGTCTGCACATAGACCCAGCTACCCAGCTCCCTTAGCACCCTTAACGGATTACCCAAAAGAGCCTGGGTAACCAGCTCTGACCGGTGCGACGGGGCGGCTCTGATATTGGCAACACTGAGGTTTACCAGGGCCCATGGCCATGGTACTTCAACAGGAAGAACATCCGGGCTTCCTGTCACCTCAAATCCCGCGGCATAAAGGGAATCCATAAGCAATTCCCTGAGCCTGGCGTTGTCAACTTCTCCTGAGAGGCGCACTCTCATTCTGCCTGTCCGCTCAGCCTTCACATCAAAAACGTTTTCGCGGGCATCGGGTGCATATTCCTGTTTTACGCCCTCAATGATCTCTTCAAACCGGGGTTCATCCGTGCAACCTGCCGGGATCAGGCAAACCGCTGCCAGCAGGAAAGGCAGCAGATAAATCATATTTCTTTTCAGCATAATTGTTTATTGCATTTAACATATACTACCAAAATTACTCGATAATAATTGAAAAACCAGCAAAAATTACTATCAAACATTTGACCCGCCGGGCAGGCAGAGTATCCCTCAGATATTGAGGATAGTTCAGGATGGTACAATTTTATTAACTTTATGCCGAAATTAAATAGTATAGTGATGAGATCTTTTATGCTTACCGGTATTCGCATAATGGAAATGTTTGAAGTCCCCGACCCCATAATCGCCAGAAGCACTGATGTGCTCGTCAGGATGAAAGTGGTGGGGGTCTGCGGCTCTGACATTCATTACTTCCTTAACGGGAGGATAGGAAGCCAGGTTGTTGAATATCCCTTTGCTGTGGGGCACGAATGCGCCGGTGAGGTTGTTGAAACAGGGCCCGGTGTCACGCGGGTGAAAGTTGGCGACAGGGTGGCAATTGAACCGGCAATGCCATGTTATGTTTGTGATCAGTGCCTGGCGGGGCGACATCATACATGCCGGGAACTTAAGTTTCTTGGTTGCCCGGGGCAAGCACCCGGTTGCCTGTCCGAGTACCTTGTGATGCCCGAGACAAGTTGTTTTCCGGTTCCTGACGGCATGAGCTATGATCAGGCCACCCTGTCGGAGCCCATTGCAATCGGGCTGTATTCGGTAAGGCAGTCCATGCCGGTTGAGGGCAGGACTGCCGGAATTCTGGGTTTTGGTCCGATTGGCATGAGTGTTCTCCTTGCGGCACAAGCCAAAAAATGCGGGAATATCTATGTGACCGACAGGATAGATGAGAGGCTTATGATGGCAGACGCATCAGGGGCTGCCTGGAACGGCAATCCTGACAGGGAGGAAATAACCGGCATAATTTTGGGGCATGAGGATAGCGGACTTGATATTGTATACGAATGCTGCGGTAAACAGGAGGCAATGGACCAGGCTGTTGAGCTTGTCAAGCCGGGGGGTAAAATCGTGATTGTCGGCATTCCTGAGTTTGACCGCTGGTCATTCTGCGTCGACAATATCAGACGTAAAGAGATAACCCTTCTAAACATAAGAAGGCAGAACCATGCACTTGAGGAAACACTTGAGCTTCTTGCCTGCAGGGAATTTGATGCCGACCCGATGGTGACGCACAGGTTCCCGTTCGAAAGAGCAGATGATGCGTTCAGGCTGGTTGCCGCCTACGGTGACGGTGTGATGAAGGCAATGATTGATTTTACGGGTGTGTAAGCACATATGAAGAAAATACAGCCGGAACGTGAAGGTTAATTATTTGGTTATTATCTTTGCGGTATTGTAAGAGGGGTTCTGCCCATGGCCTGATCGTCGGGGCATTGTTTATCGCACCCATCTTTTTTACATCCTGATATCTGTTTTTATTATTATGCCTAACCTGAACGGAGTTACCGATAAGCGGGTCAAGTATTACCGTACTTTACCCAAACCTGTTGAATTTGTTACGAGCATGCCCCTGGATGCAAAGGGCCGGGAGCTTGTCAGAAAAACAAGACAGGAGATCACAGCCATTATAAAAGGCGAAGACAGAAGAAAGCTTCTGATAACAGGTCCCTGCTCAATTCACAATACCGGCGAGGCAGGTGAGCTTGCCTGCAGGATAGCGCAAATGGCAAAGGAGGTAAGCGACCAGTTCGTGGTAACGGGAAGGTTCTATTTCGAAAAGCCAAGGACAGTTGTCGGGTGGAAAGGGCTGGTTTATGATCCGCATATAAATAATTCCTGGGATATTGAAAAGGGCCTTGAGCAGGCCAGGGAAGTTCTCCTCCATGCCGTCAATGAGTGCGGATTGCCGGCTGCTACTGAATTCCTCAACCCGTTCACCCCGCAGTACTATTCCGACCTGATTTCATGGACGGCCGTGGGGGCGCGGACCAGTGAGACGCAGCTTTACAGGGAGATGATGTCGGGACTGTCTATGCCAGTAGGATACAAGAACAGCACAAGGGGAGAAATCGATACTGCAATAAATTCGCTTATAGCCCTTAGGAATGAGACATGCTTTATCGGGATAGACCAGAACGGCAATGCAAGCATTGTTGCAACTGCGGGAAATGATACCGGGCACCTTATACTGAGGGGAGGCGTTAAGCCAAATTACAACAGCGACAGGGTTGCCCTTGCTCTCCGTACGATGGAAGCCAGGGGGTTGTCTAACGGACTTGTTATTGATTGCAGTCACGGCAACACAGAAGGCGACTACAGGAAACAGTCCGGTGTGTTCGAAGAGGTGATAGAACAGATATGCGGCGGCAATGAAAAGATAGTGGGTCTTATGACCGAAACCAACCTGCTGGAAGGCAGGCAATCGATATTAAAGGACCTTACGGGTTTTGACAGGTCAACACTCAGATACGGCATGTCAATAACCGACTCATGCATGGGCTTTGATCAGACCAGGGAGCTGGTTCTCATGGCAGCTGACAGGCTCAGGAAAAGAAAAATCTCCTGATCTGTTAAAGTCATAACCTGATCTGACTCAGGCATTGTCCTTCTGCCACGCCTCAATTGCCAGCCTTACACTGCCGTGCCGGAGCAGCAGCTCTCTTGCTTCGTCCGCACCCAGCTTAAGCTCTTCCATGATCATCCTGGTGCCGCGGCGCACCAGCTTATTGTTCGTAAGCTGCATATTGATCATTCTGTTGCCCTTCACTTTGCCGAGCTTGATCATTAGTGAGGTCGTAATCATGTTCAGTATCATTTTCTGGGCGGTTCCCGCTTTCATCCTGGTGCTGCCGGTAAGGAATTCGGGCCCGACTAAAGCCTCAATGGCTATCTCAGCAGCCCTGGTTACCGGTGAGCCGGGATTGCAGGTTATGCATCCGGTAAGCAACCCCTCGCTGCGCCCCCGTTCCAGTCCCCCCACCACATAGGGAGTAGTACCCGATGCTGCTATGCCTATTATGGTGTCGGGCTTGTCAATATTGAATTGCTTCAGGTCCTCCCAGGCCTGGTCCGGATCATCTTCAGCCTTCTCCACAGCTTTTCTAAGTGCAACGTCACCCCCGGAAATCAGTCCGATAACCATATTGGCGGGTACCCCGAAGGTAGGCGGCAGCTCAGAGGCATCGAGTACACCCAGCCTTCCGCTGGTACCTGAACCTATGTAAAATACGCGTCCGCCCTTCTTCATCCTGGGCAGGATCTGTTCTATAAGGTTTTCTATCCGGGGCAGGGCCTTTCTTACTGCTTTATGAACCAGGGCGTCTTCCCTGTTGATGGCTTCGATGAGTTCGCGCACCGACATTCTCTCCAGATCCTGGTATCTTGACGGTTGTTCGGTTATGATCTTTTTCAGGTCTTCCTCTTCTGTCTTATTTATCTTTTGTGTCATGGGTTAATAAGGTCACAGGTTAAATTCATTGTGGTACCTCAGCAATCCCTCCATTGGCGACTGTGTTACAGCACCGGTCGAGAAACCCGCTTCGGAGGCGGTTTCAGTAAGTATGTCCCTGAAATGCCAGCCTATACTGCCGGTTACGTTCACGGGCAGGCGCGCTGCCTCGGGGTATTGCCTGATATTCCGGTTAAAAAACCCGGTAAAGCTCTCCTTTATGAGCCGGTATACGGCAGGGTTTTCCTTATGTGCGGCAAGGAAATGCGTGAATTGTGCCATGAAACGGTTTGGGAAAGGTTTGCGGTATACATGCTCAAGTATATCTGCAGGTTCCAGTTTGTATTCTTTGAAGAATGCCTCACATACAGATTCCGGCAGCTGGTTTTTCAGGATATCGGCAAGAAGTTTCCTGCCAAGCACTGTACCGCTTCCTTCATCGCCCAGGATATAGCCAAGGGGAGAAACATGCCTTGCTATTCTGATCCCGTCGTAGTAACAGGAGTTTGATCCGGTGCCCAGTATAGCAGCTATGCCGGGGCTGTTGCCGCACAATGACCGGGCCGCCCCCATAAGGTCTGAGTCGACATGGATCTCATCTGTTTTGAAGAACCGGGAGAGTGGCTGTCTCACCTCCTCGTTCTTTTTGGGATTGGCGCATCCTGCACCGTAAAAATAGATGTCACTGAAGGGCCCGCGGCCCAGGGTGAATTCATTTTCGAGTGTTACGTATATCTCATCCGGGGTTTGCAGGAACGGGTTAATTCCTGCCGTGGTGCATGATCTGCCGGCATGATCTTTACTGCCGGCCGTGCACCAGGTTGTTTTTGTCGATCCGCTGTCTGCTATTAGTATCATATACTGAAAAGTATTAATTGTGGAGCCGGCTTCACGGGTGCCGACTGCTGCTGTACTGAGGCGGGCCTGTAACAGCCCGGAAGCCGGTAACTGCAAAGATAAAAAAAAGCTGATGCAGTGGTGACCCGAAGGTGACAGCATTTATGCCCAAAGGCATAGGACATATGTTTTTTACTCACCAAAAAATAGTTATTTTAGCGCACAATGAGACCCCTGTCGGAAAACAAATTCACATACCGGGAAAACCGTCTTACCGGTCATTTCCCTTGCAGAAGCCATTCACCGGTCGGATGCACCGTACCACATTCCGGTATCGGCCCGGTTTGCAGATCGTCCCCGGTCCTGCAGGGAATGCTGAAATGCCTGCTGGCAATCCTTATGGTGATACCGCTGTGCACCTCACAGGTAAATGGCCAGGAAGCCAGGGAGCGACGGCTGGCGGACAGGGCCCTTAACCGGCTGGAAGATATTTCTGACCTTTTTGAGGGCTTTCATCATCTTGGTTCTATGGGTGCTGACAGTGTCGGTGCAGACATATCAGGCAGAAGGCTTGATGTCTGGCTCAGCAATTC
>SLMM01000144.1 GCA_007133565.1 Bacteroidales bacterium | reverse complement strand
TCGACGATAAGAACTCTGTTATCGTCACCCCAAGGCTGACAATTCAGAGCAACACGGCCGACAGCTACCTGGAGGCAAGGAACCTGTTCGAGGGCTATAACCTGAGCGAATCCTTTACAGGTTATGATTCAGACCTGAGCGGCTATAATTTAGGGAGCTCGCTGGTGTACAGGTACCGTTTCGACAAAACCGGCCGTACAATATCTGCCAACCTGGGTGCCAACTTCAACAATAACGAGACCCTCTATTACCTGGATGCACTGAGCGAATACTTTGCCGGTGAAGGGGATCCTGCAGCGGGAGAGGCAGCCCTGAGCGATTACCTCAACCAGCGATCCGACTCGGAGACTATAAACAACACCCTCTCATCAAATATCAATTTTACCGAGCCCCTCGGCGAGAGATCAATGTTGCAGTTAGGTTACAACATATCAAGGGCGGCAAACGAGACCGACAGGATAACCAACAGCTGGGATCCCGAAACAGGATCGTACACCGGCTTTGAAGCTGAGCTGTCAAACAGGCTGCAAAGCAATTACCTGACACAAAGAGGGTCTGCAGGCATTCTTTTCAGGGGTGATAATTTCAACCTTACGGCCGAGCTGGGCTATCAGCATGCTTCGCTTACGGCTGACCAGGTCTTACCCGATGAATTCGACCTGCAGAGAAGCTTCCAGAATTTTCTTCCCCGGGTAATGCTTACCTATAATATTGAAAGGGGAAAAAGCCTGAGGTTCAATTACCGCACCAGTACCAACCCGCCCTCGGTAACCCAGCTACAGGAGGTTGTTGACAACTCCAACCCCATGCTTCTCTCATCGGGCAACCCCAACCTTGACCACAGCTACAGCCACTTTTTCATGACCCGTTACAACGCAACCAACACCGAAAAATCGACCAATTTCATGGCGTTTCTTTTCGGGAACATTGCCAGCGACCATATAGGCAACTCAACCATCATTGCAAGGCAGGATACGACCCTTGCAAACGGGTACCTGCTCAAGAAAGGCTCGCAGTTCTCGCAGCCCGTGAACCTTGACGGGTATGCAAATATCCGCTCAAACCTGATCTACGGCTTCCCCGTAAGGGCAATAAGAAGCAACCTGAACCTGAGCAGCGGACTTGGCTGGGTACGCACGCCAGGCCTGATCAATGACCGCACGAATATTGCAAATACCTACTCGGCCAGCGGCGGGTTGATACTGTCGAGCAACATCAGCCCCAATGTCGACTTCTCGGTGTCATACAACGCAAGCTACAACATAGTTGAAAACACATTGCAGCCGCAGCTTGACAACAACTATTTCCAGCAGACCAGCGGCACGAGGTTCAGCTTCATTGTATTCGATAACTGGGTGCTGCGAAGCGATATAAGCCACACCATGTATCGCGGACTTGGTGATGATTTTAACCAGGAATTCTTTCTGTGGAACATGAACGTCGGCAGGAAGCTGTTCAACAACAACCTGGGCGAGATAACCCTGAGCGTGTTCGATTTACTTGACCAGAACAGGAATATTGTAAGGAACGTGTCGGATTCTTATATAGAGGACCTGCGCACCAACCAGCTTACCAGGTTCTTCATGCTGACATTCACCTATAACCTGAGGAACTTCAACATGAGGCAGCCGTGAATTGCCGACGCCGGCGGGGCTTCGTCCACCCCCGGTAAGTTGTTTTCGGATTGTTGCCTCACAGGGCCATAAAGCCCCGGTTTGGATTAACAGTAAGCAGAAAAATTCAGCAGCCGCTCTCTTTAGAGAACGGCTGCTTCTTTTGTAACCTTGTTGCGCAAATCCGGATTACATCCTTTTTCGCATCCGGTTAACTAGAACTTAAGCCACTTATCCTTGCTGCCTGCTGATTCGATTACCTTTTCGATGAACCGCATGCCGCGAACACCATCATGCACAGTGGGGAAATCAAGATATGCGGGATCAACAGGCAGATTTTCCTTCCTTTGGTTCAGGGCATGAGCCACATTCTTGTAAATATTGGCAAATGCTTCAATGTATCCCTCGGGATGACCGCCCGGGACACGAAGGTTCCACCTTGCTATTTCAGAAAGGTATTCGTGGTTCTTTCCGGCCCTCAGTACCTGTGCGGGTTCATTATGCATTCTCATAACCAGTGAGTTCGGCTCCTGCTGTCTCCAGGCCAGTCCTCCTTTCTCACCGTAAACCCTTATATTGAGATCGTTCTCTTCGCCGGCGGCAATCTGGGTGGACCAGAGCACGCCCCTGGCGCCCCCGTCAAAGCGGAGAAGAACAGCTATATCATCATCAAGGGCACGGCCGGGCACAAATGTATTTATATCTGCACACAGCTCCGATATCTGCAAGCCGGTAATATATTCTGCCAGGTTCTCAGCATGGGTGCCGATATCGCCAAGGCATCCTCCGGGCCCGCTGTAACGCGGATCAGAACGCCAGGCAGCCTGCTGATTACCCTCTTTCTCAAGTGGGGTAGAGAGCCATCCTTGCGGGTATTCTACCACAATCCTGCGTACCGGGCCAATAATGTTTTTGGAGACAAGGTGCCTGGCTTCCTTGACCATCGGGTAGCCGGTATAGGTATGGGTGAGGGCAAACAACAAACCGGTCTCATCAACCTTCCTGGCCAGTTTGACCGCCTCATCATGTGAAATTGTAACCGGCTTGTCACAAACAACATTGAATCCTTTGTCAAGGGCCTCCATTGCAATGGGGAAGTGAAGATGGTTTGGGGTTGTTATGGCAACCATATCCATCCTTACATCATCTGGTAGCGCAGCCTCCTTTTCCATCATCTCCTTCCAGGTGCCATAGGCCCGGTCGGAAGAGATATGATAGATCCCTGCCGAAGCCTTCGACTTTTCAGGATCGGAATCAAAAGCCCCGCAAACAAGCTCAATATGTCCGTCCATTATCGCCGCCCTGAAATGTACAGGTCCGATGAAAGACCCGGGACCACCGCCAACAAGTCCCATTTTGATTTTCTTATTCATTTCTGTTGATTTTTATGGTTAATAGTTTGTTATAGTGTAAAAACAGTTTTTGCCAGCCATTATAATCACTGCAATTTAAAAAACCGGGCAATCAATCCCAAATTTAAAATATGGTAATAAAAACAAGGCCGGATGTTAAAAAAGTTTAATTATGCTGAATGTGTGAAGCAATAAATACTGACTATCAGCTTTTTTACTTCCGGTTTCAGCAGCAAACAGTAAAATAAGCATTTTTATATTGTAATTATTATTGACCTAATTAAGATAAATTTGTATTTTGGCAGAATGATTTACGCGGGAGTTTTTAAAATTTTCAGATATAAAACCACTTAAAACCAATTCTAATTATTAACTAAATTCATCTAAAATGGATAAAAAAATCTCAAGAAGGAAGTTCATCGGCAACACTGCCATGGCAGCTGCAGGGCTTACTATCCTTCCCAGCAACGTGGTAAGCGGGCTTGGACATAAAGCTCCCAGCGATAAGCTCAATATCGTTGGAGTAGGTGTTGGAGGAAGAGGAGCAGCAGTACTCAGACCGATGGAAAGCGAGAACATCATTGGTCTTTGCGACGTCGACTGGAGGTACAGCCAGGGTGTATTCGACAGGTATCCCAACGCCAGGAAATACTGGGACTATCGCAAGATGTATGACGAAATGGGCAGGGACATCGACGCGGTTGTGGTTGCCACATCCGACCACACACACGCTATTGTCGCAGCCGATGCCATGACCATGGGCAAGCATGTTTATGTTGAGAAGCCGCTTACTCACACCGTTTATGAATCACGCCTTCTTACAAAACTTGCCGAGAAGTATAAAGTGGCCACCCAGATGGGTAACCAGGGTGCCTCCGATGAAGGAGTTAACCTTTGCCGCGAGTGGATAGCCAACGGCGAGATAGGAGAGGTGACAAGGGTAGATTCATTTACCGACAGGCCGATCTGGCCGCAGGGCCTCAACAGGCCTGAAGAGGTGCATCCGATACCCGACACCCTTAACTGGGATCTCTTCGTCGGACCGGCACCCATGCGACCGTACAACGAGATATACACTCCCTGGAACTTCCGCGGATGGTGGGATTTCGGAACAGGCGCACTCGGCGATATGGCCTGCCATGTGCTGCATCCTGTGTTCCTCGGACTGGAACTGACATATCCAACAAGGGTTCAGGGTACATCAACACTCCTCCTGGTCGACTGTGCACCCGTTGCGCAAAAGGTAAAGCTGGTTTATCCTGCAAGGACCCCGAGCAGCAACATGAAGATCAATCTTCCCGAAGTTGTTGTTAACTGGTATGACGGAGGTATCCGTCCCGAAATGCCCGACGGCTGGCCTGCCGGAAGGAACATGAACGATGCAGGCGGAGGCCTTATCTTCTACGGAACAAAAGACATCCTTGTTGCAGGTTGCTATGGCCGCAATCCCTGGTTGCTCTCAGGCCGGGTTCCCGATGCACCGAAATTCGTGCGCAGGGTGCCGACCAACCATTACATGGACTGGGTACGCGCCTGCAAGGAGAGCCCGGAGAACAGGGTCGAGACCTCTTCCGCTTTCCATGAGGCAGGACCTTTCAATGAAATGGTTGTAATGGGTGTACTTGCTGTACGTCTTCAGTCGCTCCACAAGGAGCTTGAGTGGGACGGTGAAAACATGAGGTTCACCAATATCGGCGACGATGAGAGGATTCGTACCGTTATACGTGACGGCTTCAAGATCGAGGATGGCCACCCGACATTTGCAAGGGACTGGACAGATCCGGTCAATGCAAAACAGTTCGCTGCTGATCTCATCAAAACTCCCTACAGGGATGGCTGGAAACTTGTACCCATGCCGACCTAGAGGTTCTAATACCATAATGATAAAGCGACTGCCTGGTGGTGAAAGAGATGCCCCGGGCAGTCGTTTTGGTTAAATCAACACAGCACAATCTGAATTACCTTAATACGACACAACAATTAAAACTCAATCAGATGAAACGCCCAACAGAACTCTTCAGACAAAATAACATGGAAAATATGCATTTAACAGCTATCGCAATTATTCTCCTGGTGTTTGCCATGGGATGGTCGTGCGGACCTGCAGCCGACCGCACCGCAGAAGCTGAAGTTGCACCAAACACTCTTTCAGAGCAGGAGAAAGAGGAGGGATTTATACTTCTTTTTGACGGTGAAACAACTACCGGATGGCGCTCCTATAACGGCGACGCGTTCCCTGAGGAGGGCTGGGTCGTTGAAGATGGAACGCTCCGCTGTAAAGGCCGGGGAGGCGACATAATCTATGATGCAAAATTCAGGGATTTTCACCTTAAGATCGACTGGAAAATATCTGAAGGAGGCAACAGCGGCATATTCTATCTCGGTCAGGAAATACCCGGGAGGCCCATATGGCATACAGCCCCCGAATTCCAGGTACTCGACAATGAACGTCATCCTGATGCAGAGCGCGGAGTTGACGGAAACCGGAAAGCGGCTTCCCTATACGACATTTTGCCGCCGGTGCCACAGAATACCAGGCCCGCAGGTGAGTGGAACACCGCAGAAATTATAGTGTACCGCGGAACAGTATTTCACCGCCAGAATGGCGAGGATGTTCTTGAGTACCACCTGGAGACTCCTGAATTTGAACAGATGGTGGAAGAGAGCAAGTTTGACGTAGAGATGTTCGGCAAATACATGGAGGGTGTGATAGGGCTCCAGGACCACAGCGATGATGTGTGGTTCAGAAATATTAAAATAAGGGAGTACTAACAGGCCAGTATGCACGTTAAATTTTTATAACCAAAATCCATAAAAACCGGCTTCACAGTTTACTGAAAAACCCCGGGCCCTCTGTCCGGGGTTTTTAATTACCATGCCGATGCAGTTAACGGTTACATGCAATGAATATATTTCAGGACCAGATCCCTGATGGCTTCATTATTACCGTAGAGACGCTCGCTCAGGTTACTGTCATCATAAGCTCTCAACCGCTCAGCAATGTTCCTCAGGACCCCTGACGGAAATACCCCGTCTTTCTCAAATACAGGCATCTTTGCTTCAAGTGCGGCCGCTGAATCCCAGCATGATGCGGGTAGTTTTTCAAGTTTTGCATATCTTTCCTTATGCTCTTCCCTGAAAATATTTACATCCACATAAAGGTCCCCGGCAAGCTCCAGGGCACCTTTCATTTCAAGCCCGTGCCTTGCAGCCACCACAAGTCCGGCCATGAGCATATATATGTCAGCCGAACCGTCAGGTGAGCGAAACTCCACAGTCTGTTTACCGCCGTAAGCAGAGGAGTCGATCTTTTCGCCGGGATTGGCATCATTGATCATATCATTGCCTCCAAGCCATCCGAGGGGGACGCGCACCAGCACCGAACGGTTCCTGTCGCCCCAGCATATACTGGTAGGAGCCTCCTGGTGCGGAACCAGTCTCAGATAAGACGTTGGGATAGTATTGCCAAAGGCCGTAAGGGCCGGGGCACAGTCAAGCCAGCCGGCAATCATCTTCTTTGCAGCATCGCTCAGCATGCCGTTTTGGATCATAGCATTTACCCCGCCCTTTTCAAGCATAGCGTGTACATGCATGCCACTGCCCGCCTTACCGACGGTAATCTTCGGCGCAAAGCTTATCTCAACTCCATATTTGAATGCAAGCATGCGCAGTATCCATTTTGCAGTGATAAGCTGGTCGGCCGCATCTTCCACGTCACATGGAAGGAACTCTATCTCATGCTGCTCAAACAGTTCATTGTCGCGTGTAAAGCTTCCCACCTCTGCATGCCCGTACTTGGTCCTGCCACCTGCCTTTGCAATTAAAAGCAGTGCATGGGAACGGAGCTTCTCAAATTTGGCATACGGCTCAGATGCATGATAACCTTTCTGGTCTACAGGTGGGAAGAAGTCGTGACGGGGACTGTTAACGTAGTATTCGAGTTCACCCAGGGCCAGGAATCTGTACCCTGTTTTTTTTGTAAAGTCACGATGGGCCTTTCTGAGTATGTAACGCGGATCGCTTTCCAGCGGATTGCCTTCACTATTGTAAAAAGAGCAAAGGATATCAAGGGTGGGCACGTCGGTAAAAGGGTTCACAAAAGCCGTGCGGAACCTGGGCACCACATACAGGTCGCTCGAGCCGGCCTCAATGAAAGAAAACAGGCTTGACCCGTCAACACGTTCTCCCTGGGTGAGAACCGTTTCAAGGTGATCCCTGCCGGAGATCACAAAATTGAGAGTCTTGAGCTTACCGTCTTCAGCCACATACCTGAGGTTAAGCATCTCAATCCCTTTTTCTTCAATAAACCTGATGATATCATCCCTGGTAAAGCGGTAAGCCGGTTTTTTAAGGAAGCTAACCAGCTCATTGGGATTCAGCAAAATGTCCTGTTCACACATCATATTATAGTTTTATTTTTTTCATGGTTCAGCCACCAAGGCTTCTCAACCGGTCCTCCAAAGCTGCAATCCTGCTTTCAGCATCGGCCTTTTTTGCCTTTTCATTCTGAACTACCTTCTCCGGGGCTTTCTTAACAAAACGTTCATTATCAAGCTTCCTCATTACAGAGGCAAGAAAGCCCCGGGCATATTCCAGATCCTTTTTAATCCTGGCAGTCTCAGCTTCAACATCCAGCTTATCTTCAACCGGAATAAAGAATTCGGTTGTCCTGACCATGAATGAGAGAGAATTGGCGGGTTTATGATCAATTATGCTTATACCCGAAAGATTTGCCAATTTCACCACCACCTCACCAAACCGGGGCATGCCTTCCTCACTTTCGCTTTTGACCAGGAGTGACAGCGGTTCCTTCTGCGGCATATTTTTCTCTGACCTTATTGTCCGGATTGAGCTTACAATTTCCATGGCATTGCTGAACCCTGTAAGCATTTTTTTCTGGACCCTGCCTGCTTCCGGCATGAGGGCCACCATTATACTCTCCCCTTCTTCCCTGTTTTCAAGCCTCTGCCATAACTCCTCGGTAATAAAAGGCATTACGGGATGCAGCAACCTGAGCAGTTTGTCAAAAAAACCGGTAGTTGCATTATAAGTTTCAGTATCAAGAGGCTTTCCATAGTCGGGTTTGACAATCTCAAGATACCAGGATGAGAAATCGTCCCAAAACAAACGGTAAAGGAGCATCAACGCCTCAGAAAGCCTGAATTGATCATACAGCCTGTCCAGTTGCGACACAGCCTCGCTCAGCCTGGCATCAAACCACATTATTGCCTGTGCCGAGTGTGCCGGTTGCTGAACGGCATTATCGGTTTTACAACTCTTTACCAGCCTGAATGCATTCCAGATCTTGTTTGAAAAGTTCCTGCCCTGCTCTGTAAGGCTCTCGTCAAACAGCAGGTCTCCCCCGGCCGGCGAGCACAGAAGCATACCGACTCTCACCCCGTCGGCGCCATACTTGCTTATCAGCTCCAGGGGCTCAGGTGAATTCCCGAGAGATTTTGACATTTTTCTGCCAAGCTTGTCGCGCACGATTCCTGTAAGGTAAACATTACTGAACGGCTTTTCGCCGGGGTACTCATAACCGGCCATGATCATCCGGGCAACCCAGAAAAAGAGTATCTCAGGTGCCGTTACCAGATCATCGGTCGGATAATAATACTTGTAATCAGGATTATCAGGTTTCCTGATACCGTCAAATACGGCAATTGGCCATAGCCATGATGAGAACCAGGTGTCGAGCACATCCTCATCCTGACGCAGTTCCGATGCCCCGAGACTGGCATTGCCTGTTTTTTCCATTGCAAGCTTCAGGGCCTCATCTGCTGACTTTGCTACCACAAAATCATTCCCTCCCGAAATATACCATGCAGGAATCCTGTGCCCCCACCACAACTGACGGGATATGCACCAGTCCTTTATATTCTCCATCCAGTGCCTGTAAGTATTCCTGAACTTCAATGGGTGAAAGCGGATGTTGTTGTTCATCACATTGTCAAGCGCCGGGGCTGCCATCTCCCCCATCCTGCAGAACCACTGCATTGAGAGCCGGGGCTCTATGGCAGCATCGGTTCGTTCCGAATAGCCTACTTTATTTACATAATCCTCGACCTTTACCATAAAGCCTTCGGCCGTGAGTTTTTTTACAGCAGCTTCCCTGGCATCGAACCTGTCCATTCCTACAAACACCTCGGCTTTTTCATTGAGAATGCCATCCTCATTGAATATATCTATCACCTCCAGGTTATGCCTTACTCCTATTTCATAGTCATTTATATCATGAGCGGGAGTTATCTTCAGTGCACCGGTACCGAATTCCATATCAACATAGTCGTCGGTGATAACCGGTACCACACGGTTAACCATGGGCACTACCACTTTCCTGCCGTGAAGGTGGTTGAACCGCCTGTCTTTGGGGTTTACGCTTACTGCAGTATCGCCAAGTATGGTTTCAGGGCGGGTTGTTGCAATAACAACCCAGTCATCTTCACCCTCTACCCTGTACCTCACATAATACAATTTGGAGTTGAGTTCCTTGTATATCACCTCTTCATCAGATACTGCCGTTTTAGCCTGCGGGTCCCAGTTTACCATTCTCACACCACGATAGACAAGCCCTTTCCTGTAAAGGTCTATAAATACATCTATTACACTGTCTGAATACCCCTGGTCCATCGTAAAGGCGGTACGCGACCAGTCGCATGACGCTCCCAGTTTCTTCAGTTGTTCAAGAATAATCCCGCCATGTTTCTCCTTCCACTCCCAGGCATGCTCCAGGAACTCTTCACGCGAAAGATCTGATTTGTTTATCCCCCCGGCTTTAAGCTTGGCGACAACCCTTGCCTCCGTGGCAATGGAAGCGTGGTCGGTACCGGGCACCCAGCAGGCATTCCTGCCCTGCATCCTGGCACGCCGCACAAGTATGTCCTGTATGGTGTTGTTGAGCATATGCCCCATATGCAGAACACCCGTTACGTTGGGAGGCGGTATGACAACAGTATATGGTTCCCGGTCATCAGGCACCGATTTGAAATAACCGTTATCGATCCAGTATTGATACCATTTTTCTTCTGTTTCTGCAGGGTTGTATTTCGAAGGGATGTTCATCTGAAAAATACTGTTTTTTTATTGAAAAAGTCCGCGGGAGGCAAAAACTCAATCCTGAGCCTGTATTGCAGCCCTTTCCGGTGCCCGGCAAAAATAATCAATTCTTCGGTAAATTTCCCCCGTATAGGCTCATTTATATAAGTGCCGTGTAGTTCACAAGACAACAATTATCATACTTTTTTATCACGATAAATTTTATTTTTGTTATTATTCAGGAACCTCAAAACCTTGCCGATATGCCGGAAATATCAAAAAAAGGCAGGCTTATGCCCGCTTCGCCTATCCGAAAGCTCGTACCCTATGCCGAAGAAGCAAAAAGACAGGGCAGAAAGATATACCACCTCAACATAGGGCAGCCCGATATCCCGACTCCCCCTGTTGCACTCGAAGCCATACGCAACAATACCCTTAAGGTGGTTGAGTACAGCCATTCAGCAGGCAATGAATCATACAGGAGAAAACTTGCCGGGTACTACAGGGCTCTTGATATTGATGTCGACCATACCCAGATGCTCATAACTGCCGGCGGGTCAGAAGCAATTCTTTTCGCACTGATGTCATGCCTTGACGAGGGAGATGAAGTGATAATACCCGAGCCTTTTTACGCCAATTATAACGGGTTTACAGTGACTGCAGGGGTGAAGATAGTGGCGGTAACATCAACTATCGAGACCGGGTTTGCCCTTCCTCCCGTTGCAGAATTTGAGAAACTTATAAATCAGCGCACAAAGGGCATAATCATATGCAACCCTAACAACCCCACCGGTTACCTCTATTCAAGGCAGGAGATGGAGCAGCTTGGCGAGCTGATAAGGAAGCATGATCTGTACCTGTTTTCAGATGAGGTTTACCGCGAATTCTGCTATGACGGGCACACCCATTTCTCAGCAATGCACATCAAGGACGTCGCCGATAATGTGATTCTTATTGACTCTGTTTCCAAACGCTACTCGGCCTGCGGTGTAAGGATAGGTGCCATGGTCACTAAAAACAGGGAGGTGGTATCAACAGCAATCAAATTCGCACAGGCCAGGTTGAGTCCCCCCTCATTCGGTCAGATTGTCGGTGAAGCTGCCCTTGACACTCCGGCAGATTATTTTGACCAGGTACAGCAGGAGTATATCGACAGACGGAACCTGATGGTTAAAATGCTCAATGATATAGATGGTGTTGTATGTCCGATGCCCAGGGGTGCATTCTACACAACCACCAGGTTGCCCGTCGATGATGCCGATAATTTTGCACAATGGCTGCTGAGCGACTTTCACTATAACAACGAAACAGTTATGCTCGCTCCCGCCTCAGGGTTCTATTCGACACCCGGGCTTGGCAAAAACGAGGTGAGAATTGCCTACGTGCTTAAAAAAGAGGACCTGAAAAAAGCTATTACATGCCTTAAAAAGGCACTTGATCAATATCCGGGAAGAACCCGGTAATTAACAGGGATCAGGCAGGGATTTGATAAGTTCACTCTGTTGCCTTATCTTTGTTGAAGTGCTCAATATCCTGAACACTCGGGTAGTGGGTGCAATAAACAAGTATTGATTTTAATCAACTAATAACACTGAAAAAAACAAAAGTATGAAGAAAAAAAGTATTGAACTTCTGAACAAGGCTGTTGCCGATGAGCTGAGTGCTGTGCACCAGTATATGTATTTCCATTTTCATTGTGATGACCAGGGCTTTGATCTTCTTGCAAACCTGTTTAAGCGTACTTCTATCGAAGAGATGATACATGTTGAAAGACTTGCTGAAAGGATACTCTTCCTGGGAGGTGATGTGGAGATGGTGCTTGCGCACCCGGTAAAGCCGGTTCAGGATGTAAGAGAAATGCTTGACATGGCGGCAAAGATGGAAGAGGCAAGTGCCAACGATTACAATAACTGGGCCAACGAATGTGCACAAAATGCTGATTCGGTTTCCAAAAAGCTTTTTGAAGATCTTGTCGAGGATGAAGAGAGGCACCAGGATCAATTTGAGGATGAAACCGAGAATTTGCAAAAGTACGGTGAAAACTATCTTGCACTTCAGTCGATCGAAAGAAGCAAGAGCATATCGGGGACAAAATCTGCCGAATAGGCATCGGTGAAAGTTGCATAAGCGAAATCACGGGCAGCACAGGTATCAAAACCGCTGCCCGTTTCCTGTTCAGGCATAAACCTGTGAAGCCCGAAGCCCATTGGTATTTAACTGAAGGATAGTTCACAATTGTCCATCAAACAAAACCAATTGTTTGTCTCCTTAAAAAATTAAAATTATGGAAAGAGCTTGTTTACTGCTAATGCTTGCGGTCATAACTCTGGCATCCTGTCGCGATGAAAACGCAGATGGATTTGTAATGACCGTGAAGGGGCCCCTGCCCTCCGCTGAAATGGGCCAGACGCTCAGCCATGAACATGTTCTGGTGGACTGGGCTGGTGCGGATAAAACCGGGTACCACAGATGGGACAGGGATTCTGTCATGGATATTGTACTACCCCGACTGGATGAGATATCATCACTGGGCGTAACGGGTTTCATCGACTGCTCACCTGCATATCTCGGCAGAGATCCGGTGTTACTACATGAACTGTCGGAAAAATCGGGTATTCATATAATTACCAATACCGGTTACTATGGTGCCGTAGATAACCGGTTTATTCCGGAACACGCCTACCATGAAACCGCCGAAGAACTGGCTGCCAGGTGGACTGATGAATTTGAGAACGGGATCGGTAACAGCAGAATTAAACCGGGTTTTATTAAGATAGGTGTAAAGGAAGATACGCTCCTGTCGGACCTTCACACGAAGTTGCTAAGAGCTGCCGCCATCACTCACAGGAAAACCGGACTGGTAATAAAATCGCATACCGGAGGGGATGCCCCGGCGTTCGACCAGATAAACCTCCTGATGGAAGAAGGTGTCTCTCCCGAAGCGTTCATATGGACACATGCCCAGGGAGGCAGCATGGAGAAAATTATCGAAGCAGCAAGAACGGGGGTATGGATATCGCTCGACGGGGTCAATATCTCATCGGTGCCTGGTGAAGGGGGGAATATGGATTTTTACCTGACCAGGTTAACTGAGATGAAGGAAGCAGGATTGCTGGATCGTGTGCTTATTTCGCACGATGCAGGGTGGTATGACGCCGGCGAACCTGGAGGAGGGGGTTTCAGGAGCTATACCGATATACACCGGTTCCTGATTCCTGCAATGCATGAAAAAGGCTTTACCAAAGATGATATTGACCTTATTATGACAGTTAATCCGTCACGGGCTTTTGAAATAAAGAAAAGAGTTAATCTTAGAGAACAATAGTTTAACTGTTAAGGCCAACAGTGAAACAGTTTCTGCTTATTCAAAGTCGGGGTAAAGAAGATATTTCCTCCTTATTTTCTTGAAATCCTCAACATCATCGCGCCATGTTGCCATGATGGCAGAAACCCCTGCGCCGTTTTCTATCATTTCCCTCACAAGGGTGTTCCCTGCCAGAGTATTGAAATATCCGTTAAAGAACTCAATATCGCGGGGCATGTTGTTATATGCAAACAACAGCCATTCAAGGTAAATTTCGCGGCGCTCAAAAATCAGCCGTGCCTCTATGTTACGAAGGTCAATCCCATTTGAGAGCAACCCCTTAAGCGGAGGATTAAGAGCCCCAAAGGTGCTCACAGGGGTAAACTGAAACTGGCCGTTACGCATCTCGGGGTGGCCGAATACCATGAAGGGGAACTCTGTACCCCTGCCAAGGCTCATGACAGTACCCTCAAAAAGACAAACCGAAGGGTAAAGATATACCGACAGCTGGGTCTGCAGATTGGGCGAGGGCCACACGGGCAGCCTGTAGAGAGTGTTATGGTCGTAATTTTCACAGAGCACATAATGCAGGTCGGCCGTAATGCCGCCTTCCAGCCATCCCTCACCGTTTATCATGCGGGCCAATTCAGCCACTGTCATACCATGTACTATAGGGATAGGATGCATACCTACGAACGACCGCAGTTCCATATCAAGCACCGGTCCGTCAACATAAAAACCATTGGGATTGGGACGGTCAAGCACAAGGAAGGGGACGCCGTTTTCTGCACATGCCTCCATCACATAGTGCATGGTCGAAATATAGGTATAGAACCTTACACCGACATCCTGTATGTCAAAAATAACAATATCAAGATCATTAACATCTTCGGGCAACGGCTTCAGTCTTTCGCCGTAGAGCGATACCAGGGGCAGGCCGGTCTTTTCGTCCATTACGCTCGATATCCTTTCGCCTGCATCTGCTGTTCCCCTGAAGCCATGTTCAGGGACGAATACGCGCACAACATCAATACCCAGGGACAGCAAGCTATCCACCAGATGAGTGTCGCCAATCGTAGTAGTATGGTTGGCAACTACACCGACCCTTTTATTCTCCAGCAATCCCAGATACTGTTCAACTCTTTCGGCCCCGGTGGTTACCTCACGGTAACGCGGAACCTGGCATTCAACACTGGCAAGGGCCATAAACAAAACAGCCGTGGCAATCAGTAGTTTTTTGTACATGTACAAAATAGTTTTTATATGTTTTCCACATTCCTGCAAACTTAATAATAATTTCTCAACAAAATCATTACCTGCTGTTCCCTGTAACCCTGCCCTGGTAGCACCTCCTCATTATCATTCAAATAACCCTGGCAGGGAAAGGTATCTCTCACCCGTGTCATAGCAAAAGGTGAGAACGCGTGAACCTTTTTCTGCACCATCAAGCACCTTTGCTACAGCGGCAAGTGAAGCCCCGGTGGATATTCCTGCAAAAATACCTTCCTCTCTGGCCGCCCTGCGGGCAAATTCGAACGCTTCCTCTTTCCCGGCGGTTACAATACCGTCAATAACTGACCGGTCAAGAACTTCGGGAACGAACCCTGCCCCTATACCCTGAATAGGGTGAGGGCCCGGATCACCCCCACTCAGTACGGGAGACAACGCAGGCTCTACCGCATATATCCTGACAGAAGGGAAAGCCGATTTAAGCAGCTTGCCGACACCGGATATATGTCCCCCGGTACCGACCCCCGTTACCAGGTAATCCAGGCCTTCGGGAAAATCCCGCAGTATTTCTGTTGCGGTTGTTTCTGCATGGACAAGGGGATTGGCAGGATTACGGAACTGCATGGGTATCCATGCCCCTTTTATTTCACTCGCCAGTTCATTTGCTCTTTCAATGGCGCCTTTCATACCTGTTTCACGCGGCGTCAATTCCAGTTCAGCGCCGTATGCAGCCACAATCCTGCGCCTCTCTACCGACATTGACTCGGGCATTACCAGTATAAGCCTGTATTTTTTTACCGCAGCCACGATAGCCAGTCCGATTCCTGTATTGCCCGATGTGGGCTCAATGATTGTCCCACCAGGTTTCAGGAGGCCGCTCTTTTCAGCATCCTCAACCATTGCAAGTGCTATACGATCTTTTATGCTGGCTCCCGGATTACTTTTTTCAAGTTTGATCCAGACATGGTGATCGCTCCCGAAAAGATTGTTTATCCTGACAACGGGAGTATTCCCTATAAGGCCAAGTATGTTTTCACTCTTCATCAGCAACTGAGGTTATATTGAAAAATCGGTATAATAATCTTGATCCTTGCTGTTCCTTATTTTGACCGTACTGGTATGATATACCACCGAATGAGGTGGTACGCTTTCGGTAAGCCAAACATTCCCTCCAATGACAGAATCATGGCCAATTACTGTCTCGCCACCCAGGACAGTGCTGCCGGCATATATGATGACATTGTCCTGAATAGTGGGGTGGCGTTTAGTGGAGGACATACTTTTTTTTACCACCAATGCTCCAAGTGTAACACCCTGGTAAAGCTTAACATTGTCACCTATCATCGTTGTCTCTCCGATAACCACACCTGTACCGTGATCAATAAAAAAACTCTTACCAATAGTCGCCCCTGGATGTATGTCCACACCTGTCCTTGCATGGGCATATTCAGCCATTATTCTGGGCAGGACCGGCACCCCTGCTGAATATAACCGGTTCGCAAAACGGTAAACGGCAATTGCATAGAACCCGGGATATGCACAAATCACCTCCCTGATGCTTGAAGCTGCGGGATCAAAGCGGTATATCGCCTCAGCATCTTTAACAAGCAATTCATAAACTTCGGGTACTTCACTGAAGAACTGGCTGGTCACTTTACCGGGATGCCCTGCGGAATTATTGCCCAGTGAGATCATAAGCCCTTCCAGGGCAAGCTCCAGCTCCCTGAATCTTAGCCGGTACTGCTCCTTCTTGTCACAGGGATTATTTGGAAAAAGAACCTTTATCAGCTCGTCGGTAAACAAATGTGCCTCACTTATATCAGGCAGGTACTCGTTGATTGACTGATGCTTGTCAAACAGAGCATCAATGAAAGCATTTAGATTGGCCATAACCAGTACACTTAATGTCAAAATATTATAAATGAACAAGAAACTTTTTCATCTATAATTAAACACGGGCAAGATGAAAAAATTTTATGAGAAATCCTCATCAGGTAACGCATATTTAATTACATATATCAGTCAGATTATAGGGGTTTCTTAGAGGCAGCCCCTAACACTGCATCTTCAAGAGGAAGGAGCCGGAGGCCGGAAAAATTTTGCAGAATCAAGAAAGATTTCCCGGCCTTCTCTTAATCCTGTTCTGGAAATTTTCCATAAATTTATCCTGAATTCCAAGTTCTTTCGAATATCGTCAGTTTCCTCCGGGGTCAAACCGGAAATATCTGCAGGATTGGTCAATGTCTTGAAGGATTAAGCCCAGACAGGACATTACCGCAAAGTGCGCGGTTTTTAAATAAACCTAAAAAACTGAGTTCCTATGAAACCTTCTACCCTTTTAATCCTTTTAATTGTTCCCCTGGCCCTCAGTGCTCAAAACCGTGAATTTCCGCTGCGGGAACAATATGATCGCCTGCTTAAAGGCACTGACACCGGTACCCCGGTGCTGGATTCACTGCATATCTACAGATTTGACAGCGACCTTCACGAGAAGAAAATGTATCATTATAATGATAAGAATTACCTCATAAGGGTTGAAACATTATATCGTACTATTCATCTGGAGCAACCTTACGACCTCGCTTTCTTTATCGAAGAGTATGACTGGGACGAAGCCGGGAACAAGATATGGGACAGGCGCCTGGAATGGGACAAAGACAATCTGACGGCGGACGATTATCTGGTGCGGCATCATTACGAATACGAATTTGATAAGGCAGGAAACCAGACTTTTGAATCGGTAAAAGAATGGAACTATGATACCCGGGAGCTTGAG
>SLMM01000091.1 GCA_007133565.1 Bacteroidales bacterium | reverse complement strand
CAACCTGACACAAATGAGGAGGATCTGTCAATCACCCGTTCCCTCACGGGTGGAATGTGCCGACCTTCGCATAATGCTTTCTGTAATCATATGGTACAGCTCCTTTAATTCAGGGGAGAAAGATAGTAAATCCAGATGCTTTCTAATAATTATCATGTCATTTCTTGCGGCAGGTCCGGTCTGCGACAATGCCGGTGAACGTTCAACTGCCTTCAGAGATGTTTCTTTGACAAGGGGATGCAGTATTTCAAAGGGCAAACCGGCTTTCAAAACTGCCTCTTCGGCCAGGACATACATATGATTAGTAAAATTACATGCAATCACGGCTGCCAGATGCAGCATCATCCGGCTTTCTGAACTCACCTCATAAACCTGGTTGCCGGCTGCTGAGGCAAGGGCCCTTATAATGTTAAGGCTGCCAGGGTTACTGGCCTCTATACAGAACGGCACACCCTGCTTGCGGGGATTTCTCCCGGGTGAAAAGGTTTGAAGCGGATAAATCACACCGAAATCTTCCGAGCAACCTGAAAAAACATCCATCGGAACACTACCGGCTGTGTGTACAAGCAAGCCCTGCCCTAAAATATTCTTTTCAGCAAATGCAACAATTGCCTCATCTGTCAGTGCAACTATCTTTATACCTGCAGCGGTAGCTATTTCACCTTCGTCATCTGTGTACCGGCATTTCAGGCGATCCCCCAGTTTTCGGGCATTTGCAAGAGTACGGCTGTAAACTAGCCCTGTCCTGTGGCCGGCTGCCTGCAACTCAACTGCAAGGAAAGTGGCAACATTCCCTGCACCTATCATCACTATTGTCTCATCCTGATACAAGTCAGATATCAAAATTATATTTCAGCGTGCCGAGATCTTTAATATTGAATCTTTTTATATACTCTGCCTTTTGAAAGTTTTCTGATCTTGCTATACCTGTAAACACAGCGGCAGTCTGCAGGAATCTCTCATCTCTTCTGGTATCTTTAAGCAGAAGATATCCCATTATGATATTTCCTGCCATCTCAACAAGCCTTCTTGAATGAAAGTCAAGATATTCATTATCTCCTGTCTCTGTGACCAGTGCCGAACACTTTTCAAATTCTGCAGTCATCTCTGCCAGTGGAGATCTAAGATATTCAATATCAGGCTTAAGAGGTTCTTTTTCGTAAACCTCCTTTATTACCGATAGATATGTTCCTGATGTCACCCCCCTTATGGCAGCTACAACCTGCAGCTGCGACGTACCCTCATATATCGAGGTTATCCGGGCGTCACGATATATTCGTTCGACCGGAAAATCCTTCATAAAACCCGCACCGCCATGCACCTGAAGGGCATCATAGGCGATCATATTGGAGTACTCACTGGATACAAGCTTAAGAAGAGGTGTAAAAACATCGGCAAGACGCTGATATTTCTTCTGCTCAGCCCGTTCTTCCGCCTCTAGTTTCTTCTCCTCGGCTATGGCGCTATAGTTTTTGTAGATATCTACAAACCTTGCAGTTTCATACAACAGCGAACGCATGGCCCTTACCCTCACCTCCATATTTCTTATCATCTCGTATACGGCAGGAAACTGGATAACCGGCCTGCCGAACTGGGTCCGTTCGCCTGCATATTTAATTGCTTCCCTGTACGCTGCCTCTGAAATGCCGACTGACTGGGCAGCAACACCCAGACGGGCACTGTTCATGAGTGCCATAACATACTTGATAAGCCCGAATTTCCGGTGCCCCACAAGCTTTGCGGGAGCATTTTTAAACACCAGCTCACAGGTAGGAGACCCCTTTATTCCGAGCTTATTCTCAATCCTCCTGATAGTAACCGCCTTGTGCTTCCTGTCGTACACAAATAATGACAACCCCCTGCCATCGGTGGTACCCTCCTCAGACCTGGCCAGCACAAGTGATATATCAGCATCTCCGTTAGTTATGAACCTCTTGACACCATTCAGATACCACCTGTCACTGTTTTCATCGTAAGAAGCTTTCAGTTGCACTGCCTGCAGGTCTGATCCTGCATCGGGCTCGGTAAGATCCATAGCTGCAGTTGCCCCCTTATTGAAGCGTGGCAGATATTCATCCTTAAGTTCTTCGGATCCAAACTCATGAATGGTCTCCGCACAGTCCTGCAGCCCCCAGATATTGGCAAAACCGGCATCAGCTCTTGACACCAGTTCGGCTGCCATAACATAGGGCACCATTGGGAAATTCAATCCCCCATACTTCCTGGGCAATGACATGCCAATCAGTCCGGCCTTTGTAAGTGCCTCATGGTTTTCCTGTGTCCCACGCGCATATTTTACTTCATTATCGACCAAAGACGGCCCTTCGGCATCGACCGATTCTGCATTCGGGGCAATTATGTTTCCGCAAATGTCACCCACTATTTCCAGTATCTTGTCGTAACTGTCGATGGCATCTTCATAATCAATGAAGGCATAGTCATAGCTATCCTTTTCTGCAAAGTCACGCTCTTTCAGCCGGACTATCTTTTTCATCAGGGGATGACCCAGGTGAAATTTAAGGTCGCTGTTGTCATTATAGAAGTTTGCCATTATTTTGTGTTCTTTTGATAGTATTTGATCATTTTGGGAATTATCTCTGTAAGGTCGCCTATAATCGTATAATCGGCAATCTGGTTGATTGGAGCTTCCGGGTCGTTGTTTATCGATATGATGATAGCGGACTGGTCCATGCCGGCACGGTGCTGTATCTGCCCCGATATACCGCACGCGATATAGAGTTTCGGGCGCACGGTTACCCCGGTCTGACCAACCTGCCTCTCATGCTCGATAAAACCTCCATCAACCGCCGCCCTCGAACCGGCAACTTCACCACCAAGCACCCCGGCCAGGTCATACAGGAGCCTGAAGTTCTCCTTCGAACCCACTCCGTATCCACCAGCCACAATTACACCCGCATTTTTAATATTAACTTTTCTCTTTTCAATGTGCCGCTCAATGATGTTCACTATAAAATCGCTGTCACCAAGCCATTTGTCAGCATCGAGTAACTTCACCTCACCCTGGTGACCGTCTGAATAAACCTCCTTTTTCATTACACCTTCACGTACTGTGGCAAGCTGGGGACGAGTTTCGGGATTAATGATCGTGGCAATTATGTTCCCTCCGAAAGCGGGTCTTATCTGGTAAAGAAGATCCTTGTACTCTTTGCCCGTCTTGCTTTCAGTATGATCACCTATTTCAAGCGCCGTACAATCAGCCGTAAGTCCGCATTTCAAAGCCGAAGCTATTCTGGGTGCAAGGTCACGGCCTACGGAGGTAGCACCGAACAAACCGATGCAGGGTTTCTCCTGTCTGAACAGCCCGCTTACTATTGAGGCATGCGGAAGTGTCTGGTAAGGAGTGAGCCTTTTGTCATCGGCAATATGGATTACGTCAGCACCAAACGGGAAAACCTGCTTTTCAACACCCTTTAGTCCGTTACCTAAAACAACGGCCTCAAGCCTGCATTTTAGCCTGTCAGCCAGAAATCGCCCCTTTGAAAGCAATTCCAGACTGACCTCGGCAACGTGTCCGTCTTCTATCTCACAATAAACGAATATGTTGTCCACTGGTAATTATTTTATATTTATAATTCAAGCCTGTTTAAAATATCTGCAGCATAAGTTAATCTCAGGAATATCCTGAAAACTGATCAGCCTAATGTGTGGTTGTCAATCAACTCCTTCATAAGGCCTTCGAGACTGTTGTCATCGGCAGTAAGTACTTTCGATTCCCGTCCGGTAAAGACAACGTTTTCTATTTTCCTAACCTTGGTAGGCGACCCCGAAAGCCCCAGTTGGGCTACATCGGCGCCAACATCGCCAACGCCCCACTCCTCGATAAGCAGGTAAGGCCTGTCCTTGCGCAGCTGCAGGTAATCTTCGCTGGTATCCTGAAGCTCGCCAAGTGTCCTTGCGTGTTTGAACTTTATGGTATGTTTAGCATGCCTGGGACGGCATTCGGGAGCCGAACTGTGGACGGTAACAACAAGAGGCATCGGAGCCTCCACAGTCTCCACACCCCTTTCAAGTCTCCTTTTCACAGTGATCTTCCCGCGGCTCACAGACATTATCTCCTCGGCATATGTTACCTGGGGCAGCCCCAGTTTCTCGGCAACCTGGGGACCCACCTGCGCTGTATCACCGTCAATGGCCTGACGTCCGGCTATAACAAGATCAAACGGTTCAAGTTTTTTAACGGCAAGCGAGAGTGCATATGAGGTGGCAAGGGTATCAGACCCGGCAAACTTCCTGTCGGTCAGCAAATATCCATTGTCCGCTCCCCGGTACATAGCCTCGCGGATTATCTCCGCTGCACGTCCCGGGCCCATTGTGAGAACAGTAACAGTTGTGCCTTCGTTATTGTCCTTGATCCTCAACGCAAGCTCAAGCGCATTCAGGTCCTCCGGGTTGAAAATAGCAGACAGGGCTGCCCTGTTGACCGTACCATCAGCTTTCATGGCATCCTTTCCCACATTTCTTGTATCGGGCACCTGCTTTGCGAGTACAATAATTTTAAATCCCTTCATTCAGTAAATTTTATCAATGGTTATCATCGCAATAATATTCCCCAAAATCGAAGTGACAAATATACATGAAAATTTTTTCATCCAGATTACACATAGACGGATGAAAAAATTTTTATGTTAAAACGAAGCGGCTCAGACTGTAAGGTCTCGGACAGGCAATAAGAAATAACAAAACCCGGTTCATATACCGGGTTCTGTCTATGTGGATTGTCCTTGTTACGCCTGGGCTGTGGGTCCGCCAAAATTCATCGGCATTCCCGGCCCGCCTTTGCCGTCTGTCTTTTTAATCGGGCCATGCACCGACTCAAACTTTGCAATGTTCTCCTGCAGGGCATGCAGCAGCCTTTTTGCATGTTCGGGCGTGATTATTATCCGCGATTTAACATTTGCTTTCGGTATTCCGGGCATCACTCTTACAAAATCAAGCACAAATTCGGAGCTCGAATGAGTAATAACCGCCAGGTTTGAATAGGT
>SLMM01000010.1 GCA_007133565.1 Bacteroidales bacterium | reverse complement strand
GTCTGGGCGGGGACTGGGACGACAGGCAGTGGGGCTATGCCCGGCTGGGTGATTATTTCAACTCGAGGGTGCCTCCCGCATTATTTCAACAGTACAGCCAGATCTCGAGCCGGGCAGGGATTTACATTTCTGAATACAACATAATGGCCGGCAGGCTGCTGAACAAAGACGGGGAGACCCTCTTTCCCGAAGGGATGAGATTACTGGCGCACTGGAACATAAGGGATGAGATCAAGTCCAACTACGGACAGCCGCACGGAGAAGAGAAGCAGGAGATGCTATACAATGTGATGCTGCGCATCATAAACCAGGATATCCCCGGGCTGGTGATCAATAATGACGCCGTACACTGGAACCCATATACCAATGAAGTGCTTGACAACGGCGATACGGTCGATGCCGAGCCCGAAGGCTCCGTAAGGTATGCCCACCTGAATGGTATTTTCAATGCGCTGAAGGAGATGGACCCATATTACCCCGAAGCCGACACATATATAAAGCGCAGCTTTGACCTCGGGATGGAGATATCACAGCAGGAGGTGGAGGAACTGTTCAGGGAATATGTTTCGTCGCCCCTCGTTGCAAGGGTTGGTGAGCTTATAAGTGAAAGGCTTGGCAGGCCGCTCCGCCCATGGGATATATGGTATGATGGTTTTAAGGCACGAAGCTCGATAAGCGAAGAAGATCTTGACAGGATTACCAAAGCAAGGTATCCTGACGCAGAGGCCATGAACCGCGACCTGCCCAGGATGCTTGTACACCTTGGATTTGACAGGGAAACAGCAGATTATATCGGTGACAGGATCGAGGTTGATGCCGCAAGGGGCTCAGGACATGCCTGGAGGGCCTCCATGCGCGGCAAGCCCTCGCACCTTCGGACCCGGATAGGGAGCGACGGCATGGATTATAAGGGTTACAACATTGCGGTACATGAGTTCGGGCATAATGTTGAACAGACCATAAGCGTCTACATGGTCGACAACTACTTTGTGAATGGCATTCCCAACACTGCATTTACCGAGGCCCTTGCCTTCATGTTCCAGGCGCGGGACCTTGAGCTGCTCGGAATGCAGGAGGATGACCCGATGAAAGAGCATTTTGACATTCTTGATTTTTTCTGGAATAACTACGAGATGATGGGGGTTTCGCTGGTTGACATGAAGGTATGGAAATGGATGTATGACAATCCGGCGGCTACACCCGAAGAGCTTAAAGATGCAGTTATAACCATTGCAAAGGATATATGGAACGAGTATTTCGCACCCGTTTTCGGCAAGACCGATATACCGCTGCTGGCTATCTACTCGCACATGATCCAGAATCCACTCTACCTTTCGAACTACCCTTACGGAAGGCTCATAATGTTCCAGCTCGAGGAGTATATTGAAGGCAGGGACTTTGCCAGGGAGGTGCTGAGAATTTTTTCTCTCGGCAACCTGACACCAAATCACTGGATGGAGAGGGCGGTCGGACAACAGATAAGCAACCAGCCGATGTTCAATGCGGTGGAGGGTGCACTGCAGGCAGTGGAAAGATAACCACGGGCCTGCATCCCCGTCGTTTTGGGGCGTCGGCATCTCCTACGTTTTAAGGCGCCGGACGCAGATGGCTATCCGATCAATAAAATCCCGGGCTCCCATCAGGGATCCCGGGATTAATGTAAAGCACCGGGTTGGATCCGGCATTCGATCGCACAGGGGAGCTTGCCCCGTTATGCGGGTAAGCCGGGTGGTTATGGGTTATTTAAGGTTCTGGCCCTGTACCACTATTGTCAGGTCACGGGGATTCAGGCTGCCTGCATCGATATAGCCTTCTACTGTTCGTTTTTCTCCCGGTAACAGTGAGATATAGTTGTCATCCCAGAATACCGGAAGAACCGGTTCATTACTATCTTTTTCTACCAGCATTGCCTCGATAAAGAAAGCAATCAGGTCTGACTGATTGTTGAATTCAACGCTGAACCGGATGTGCCCCTCATGATCTGTTATCGAGAATGAATAATCGATATCGGTCTCCGGCATGGTGTTTAAGGCAGTCAGGTCGGCGTGTTCCTTATTAGGTGTCCAGTACCAGGTGGTCCTTTCAAAATCAGGAACGTCAGCCTTTGTCGACAGCCAGTAGAAATTGTTCGCAATCTCACCGCCATTGCTGTTATTTAATCTCAGATCAAGGAAATAGGTGGTGGTGAGGCCTTCTATCCCGGGCATCTCAAATATCATTTCAGCACTGTTGGCAGGGATGCTGAATGACTTCCGGTCGACGAACAGCAGGTTGGAATTAATATCAAAGACTTTGACTTCCAGAGTCAGATCATTGCCGGAAGTGAGATAATCATTGCTGACATATATATTCCCGTCTCCATAATTATATATCGGATGAAGCGGGGCTGCTGCCTTACGTGTTCCGTAAAAGGCCCCGTTCGGCATCAGGAAGTAGTCAAAAAGCTGCCAGTAGAAGGTTGGCCAGGCAGAATTATACATCCACTGAACAACCCCGGTACTGTGAAATTTGTTGACGGCAAATGCCTCAAACATCGGCCTTATTGCTTCATAACTGCTTATCTGGTTCTTGAACAGGAAATCTTCAAGGTTGTCCGATTCACCATACCGTGCATGAAAAGCTCCCAGGAAGCGGTCAAGGTTCTCGAAGTTGTTGCGGCCGCTGTAATAGAGCCATGTGTTATTGATTGGCCATAGCTTATCTTCAGGGAGCATTCTTTTTATACTCGGAAGAGGAGGGATCTGCGGACCCGGCCCCACTTCGGTATTGAACCCGAATGCCCCACCATAACGTTCGTCAATATACCAGTATACAGGAGGAACCCAGTCGTACGGTCCTTCCATTTTGACCCCGGTAGGTCCGCTGATCGTACTTGCACGCGGATCGCTGTCCCCCATCAGCATTGCTCCACCGCAATAACTCAGGATGGGCCGCGTGGTGTCTGCCCATGCCATGATCTCGTTCAGCATGATTTCAAGGCTTGGCCGGGGCAGCTTATCGCTCCCGTAGGTCCATATTGCAACGCTGGGATGATTCCTGTGCCAGAGGACCTGGTCGCGATAGTTGGCAGCGTGCAGCTTTTTTTCTTCTTCACCGCGTATGGTAACATACTCATCATGTGGTATGCCGATATAACTGTCCCACTCCCAGTGAGCCGACCAGCCGAGCATCAGCAGCAGGCCGTACTCATCTGCCTTGTTCATAAGTGTGCGGTTCCTTCCCCAGAAGCTTTCCAGCCTGATTGAGTTAAGGTTTATATGTTTAGCATATTTCATCTGAGCCTCTACTCTTTCATCGGGATCGCCCAGCAGAATGTCATCCACCCATCCGCCACTTTTAATCAACACCTTTCTGCCGTTCACCATGAAACCCCTGAAACCCGATTCATTCCAGAAATCCTCTATTTCCCTGATGCCAAAACGGAAACTGTCATGGTCGCTCCGGGTATTGTCAACAAGCACATCCAGATGAATGTCATAGAGCGGCTGGCCGCCCATGTTATTCGGCCACCACAGATCAGGATTGTTTATTTTCAGCTCGCTGTAACTCCCGGGCCTGAAAAAGATCTCCCTCTTTTCATTTGGTTCAAGCACAACATCCTGGCTGATATTTACATCATCAAAACGGGCCTTAACCGTTGCAGCCTGCTCCCTGTCAGTGTGATTGGTGAGGATTGTGGATACACTCAATTCAGCATAGTCAAGAGTTCCCTTGTCAACTTCAGACACCACATTCGAATGGCGCATTGATACGGGACCAGTATGGCTGAGATAGACTTCCCTCCATATACCCATCAGCCGGTCGGCCGGCGTCGGGTTCCAGTCCACGAACCCCTTGTGAATATCCTTCCCGAAAACCGGGGGTATGATCTCAACGGCAAGGATGTTTTCGCCTGGCCTGACAACGTTGCTGATATCAAAGTTCCATACCCCGTAGGATCCCTGTACCGAATCGGACCTGGCTATCTGTATTCCGTTAACCCATATATTGGCCCTGAAATTGATACCATCGAAGGTGATCTGGTAGTGATCCCACTCTGTCAGTGTTTCTATTTCGAACACCTTACGGTACCACCATGGAACCTCATAGGGGGCCCTGTCCATATCTTCGATAACATGCGGTTCGAACAGATCAGGGAAAAACCCGTTCTGTCTCAGTCCGTGCATCACGGTTGCGGGCACTTCAACAGGATATCCGAAATTCCTGTCGAACCCGGCCGAGGCAATTTCTTCTGCACCGGCATTTACAGAATCGGACGAAAACATCTGCCATCCTTTGGCAAGATACCTTTTATGTTCCATATCGACGGGAGTTGGTTTGCAGGAGAGTACCAGCAGCCCGCAGAATAATACTGCTGCAAATAATACCAGTTTTTTCCCCATAATTATCATTTTGTAATCATAAAATTCCTTAACTTGTTGCGTAAACATAATTGGAAACTAAATGATTCTATGATACAAAGTTAAATAATTCTGAACCCAATTGACATGGCTGTAATGCTCCTTTTTCCGCAAATGCTTGTTTTACCATTTGTTGAACCTTTGACACGCTGGTTTGTTATAAATGTATTTGACCCACATGGGTCATATCGGGATTTTAATTTTTAAACTGAAAACCATGGCAAATAAAATTTTTAAAACTTCTACAGGATCAATGCATTTTGCATTGTTTGTAATACGTGTTGGATTTGGTGTTATGTTCATGATTCACGGTTGGCCTAAGATAACCGGAGGTGTTGATACGTGGACGTGGCTTGGCGGCAATATGAGTGTTATAGGGCTAAGCTTTGCCCCTGCTTTCTGGGGCTTTATGGCTGCAATGGCTGAATTCGTGGGTGGACTTCTCCTTGTACTTGGAGTACTCACCAGGCCTGTGGCTGCAATGATGCTTTTCACGATGCTGATAGCCACATTGATGCATGTACAGGCCGGTGACGCTATCAATACTGTCCTTCATCCCCTCAAGGGGCTTGTTGTGTTTGCAGGGTTTCTGTTCAGCGGAGCAGGCAAATACTCGGTCGATAACATGCTGGCTCGCTGAAAGCCTTTAATGTAAAGCCATATACCAG
>SLMM01000177.1 GCA_007133565.1 Bacteroidales bacterium | reverse complement strand
TTTTCCAGCAGCATCAACCCGTCACCACCTATCCCGAAATTTCTGTTACATAAGCTGCTTATCAGGTCAATGTCTCCGGCAGGAAAAGTGTTGCTTCGGTTGTCGATTACAACAAAATCATTCCCGTTACCCTGATATTTAAAGAAATCAAGTCTCATTTTTAAACCGTGTTAGAGCAGTATTTTAAAATTTTTTAACCCGACGTGTTGACATGTTCTCGGTATCAGGCACTATTTTTGTAAAGATATTTACAAAAAAAGGATTAAATACCTTTAACTTATATTAAAACTATAAAAACATTGTTATTAATATTAGCGGGTTTAGTGACCTGCAGAACATACAAATACAAATAAACCGTAACTATGAAACTGAAAAGCATTATCATAAACTTTGCAATAGCATTGATAGCTGCAATTATTGCAGTTGTTGCCTATGCCAGAATAGCCGGCCCGTTAACCGAGGTGGTAACCTACAGGGAGGCTCAGCCCACCTGGTTCACCAGTCTCCCCGATGATTTTGAGGCCGACATGTTTGATTTTACCTATGCTGCCGAGAAGACGGTCCATGGAGTTGTGCATGTTAAAGTGACATCGATGAGGCGTCAGCAGCAATTCCAGCAGCCCAGGCAGGATCCGTTCTTCGACTGGTTTTTCGGTCCCCGTCCGGAACGGGAAAGGGAACCGCAACCGGTGACAGGCTTTGGCTCGGGTGTAATCATATCTGAAGATGGTTACATTGTAACCAATTACCATGTGATTGAGAACGCAACGGCCGTTGAGGTCACCCTGAATGACCGGCGCAGCTTCGAGGCCTCGATAGTAGGCAGTCACCCGGACTCAGATATTGCCTTGCTGAAGGTTGAAGCCGAAGGGCTCCACTATATAGAGTTCGGCAATTCTGATGACCTCCGCCTGGGACAGTGGGTCCTTGCCGTGGGTAATCCAATGAACCTTACCTCGACGGTAACGGCCGGGATAGTCAGTGCAAAGGGGCGGACTGTAGGTATTTTCGGTGACCGCGAAATGCCCGTAGAATCTTTCATTCAGACTGATGCAGCCGTTAACAGGGGTAACAGCGGGGGCGCGCTGGTTAATCTCAGGGGAGAACTGGTCGGGATACCGACCCTGATAATGTCGCCAACGGGAGCATTTGCCGGAAACTCGTTTGCCGTTCCCGTAAGCATAGTAGGGAAAGTCGTCGAAGATCTCATTGAGTTTGGGGAGGTACAAAGGGCTGTGCTGGGGGTCTATATGCAGGATCTTACTTCAGAACTGGCACGAGAGCATAATATTGAAAGGCTTGACGGAGTGTTTATAAGCGACCTTGTTGAGGGAGGCGCGGCAGAAGATGCAGGGATAAGGGTTGGAGATGTAATCCTCAGGGTCAACAACGTTGCCGTTAACAGTCCCGCCGAGCTGCAGGAGCAGATATTGCGCTACCGTCCGAATGACAAGGTGAATATTTTGATAAACCGTAACAACAGAACGCAACAAATTACGGTTACGTTACGTAATGTTGAAGGCCGGACGGAGATAGTGAGGCCGCAGGAAGCTTATCTCGGTGCAAGGTTCAGGCAGGTTCCGCAGGAGCTCATGAGTCAGCTCAATATCAGTGGTGGAGCCCAGGTAACCGATCTTACACCCGGAAAGTTCATGGAGGCCGGCATAAGAGAGGGTTGTATTATCGTTTCAATAAACAATCAACCTGTCAATTCGCCGTCCGACATCAGGAAAATACTGGAGGGGCACCAGGGCGGAGTCATTGTCGAGGGTGTCTATCCAGACGGTACTGTCAATTACTATGCATTTGGTCTTTAACAACAACCTGGAAATACCGGTATAACAACATTAAAGACTTGCAATAGCAAGTCTTTTTTGTCGTTTATTCATAGAGATGTTCCTGATGAGGTTGAAAATAATTAATAATTGCTTTAAATTTGCTATTATCTTAAAAGGAGAGAATGAGACAGCTAAAGATCACAAAATCAATCACAAACAGGGAGAGTGCTTCGCTCGACAAGTATCTTCAGGAGATTGGCAGGGAGGAACTCATCACTATAGAAGAGGAAGTTGACCTGGCCCAGAGGATAAGGCAGGGAGATAAGGAAGCTCTGGAGAAGCTTACCAGGGCCAATCTGCGTTTTGTTGTTTCTGTTGCGAAGCAATATCAGAACCAGGGGCTTAGTCTCCCTGACCTGATAAACGAGGGGAACCTTGGATTGATAAAGGCTGCTGAAAAGTTTGACGAGACCAGGGGGTTCAAGTTCATTTCCTATGCGGTCTGGTGGATCAGGCAATCGATCCTGCAGGCGCTTGCCGAGCAATCCCGTATTGTCCGCCTGCCACTGAACCAGGTCGGCTCCCTTAACAAAATAAACAAGGCATTTTCAAAGTTCGAGCAGGAATTTGAACGAACTCCTTCTCCAGAAGAGCTCGCTGACATACTGGAACTGCCTCAGGAAAAGGTTAGTGACACACTCAGGGTGTCGGGCAGGCATGTTTCCGTAGATGCCCCGTTTTCTGACGGAGAGGAAAATTCTCTGCTTGATGTATTGATAAACAGCGATTCGCCCAATGCCGACAAGGCATTGCTCAATGAATCCCTCGGCAAGGAGATTGAAAGGTCACTGGCCACACTGACAGAGCGGGAGAGGGATATAGTCAAGTATTTCTTCGGCATAGGAGTGCAGGATATGACCCTTGAGGAGATAGGCGACAGGTTCGGGCTTACCCGTGAAAGGGTGAGGCAGATAAAGGAGAAGGCCATCCGCAGGTTACGGCATACATCAAGGAGCAAACTTCTGAAAAGCTACCTTGGCTGATTTTAATAAAAAAAAGTTACTTTTAGGGCGGATTATTTCCGCCTTTTTTTGTTTTTCCCTTCCGGGGAGGGTAACGCCGGGTTATCCTCAGCAAAATAATGCAACTAAAACATTTTTAATAAATACAGGTTTTGAAATGAAGAGATTCCCATTACCGGCACTTGTACTTTCCCTTATTTGTGCCTTACCCTTGTCAGCCTTCGGTGGGGGAGACTATCCCGACCACGATCTGCTGACCGCCCGTCTGAAAAAGCTGGCGTCAGACTATCCGCATTATGTTTCACTTGAATCGCTTACACAGACGAGTGGAGGCAGGGATATATGGCTCCTGTCACTGGGGGCAGGCAACCTGGCCGACCGTCCGGCTGTTGCCGTGGTGGGTGGCACAGAGGGTGATCATCTTCTAGGTACCGGACTTGCGCTCAGGTTTGCAGAGATGCTGCTTGAAGAATCTTCCGGTGAGGAGACAAGAAGGTTGCTTGAGAACCACACATTTTATGTTTTTCCTGACATGACGCCCGATGCCGGCGCGCAGTATTTTGCGCCACTGAAGTATGAGAGGAAGGGGAATGACAACAGTTCCTATACCGACCGTTACGGGAATGAGATCGGGCATCCGTACCGCGACCTCAACGGTGACGGCATGATAACCCTTATGAGGGTCAAGGATCCGCACGGAGACTGGCTGCCTCATCCGGATGATAAGAGAGTTATGGTAAGGGCCGACAAATCGTCGGGCGAACTGGGTGAGTACAGTTTATATGCCGAGGGTGTTGACCTGTTGAAGAGTGAGAGATGGACAGAGGCGGGGGTAAACTTCAACATGAATTTTTCTTTCAAATTTCCCGTATTCACCAGCGGAGCAGGCGATCATGCCGTATCTGAAAAGGAGAGTCGCGCCATTGCCTCTTTCCTGTTTGAGGCAAAGAATGTATATGCGGTAGTTTCATTCGGGCCGGCAAATAATCTTGCCGCACCACTCCGTTACAACGAGCGTGATGCATCCGGCCGCATAATTACCGGCATACTGGAGGGCGATGCCAGGATTAACCAGATGGTGAGCCGGAAATATGTTGATATGACCGGCGATATTTCCGGACCGGCTGTGGCCGGGAGCGACGGCGATTTTTTCCAGTGGGCCTACTTTCATTACGGCCGGCACAGTTTCAGTACTCCGGGATGGAGTTTCCCGCGTGAAGCATCAGGCAACGAAAGCAGAAGGAGCGGAGATGAACGGGATGACTGCCCGGCCCTGCTTTTCCTTCGATGGGCCGACGAGCAGGGTATGGACGATATATTTATTCCATGGGAAAGTGTCGTCCACCCTGAATTCCCCGATAAGGAGATTGAGGTTGGCGGGATAAGTCCTTTTGCAATGACTAATCCGCCCCGCGAAATGGCTGAGGAAATAGCCCGCAGTCATTACCGGTTCATCGTTGAACTTGCAGGCTTGCGTCCTGAAATAGAGATCAGGAATATTAAAAAAGAGGAACTTGGAAGAGGTGTTTACCGCATCACAGCCGATGTTGCAAATACTGGCAGGCTGCCTACTGTAACTGAACTTGGCGAAAGGGTAAGGTGGGTCCAGAAAACCGTGATCAGGCTCGAGACTGATCGGGGACAGGAGGCACTGAGCGGAAACCGGATAGAGGTGCTTGGGGCCATTGAAGGAGGAAAGGCCGAGACCCGAAGCTGGCTTATCCGTGGGCGTGGAACAGTTAAAATAAGGGCCGGGGCCGAAAACACCGGATTTGATGAAGTGACTGTCAGGCTTTAAAGCTTGCAGGACTGTAGCCGGGTCATACCCGTAAGGTGAATCATATTAACAAAATATTCAATATCATTATGCGATCAATTCTGAATAAAGGATTACTGGTAATTCTCTCCACCCTGTTTGTTACGATCAAGGGTAACGGACAGGAGGAGGTGACCGAACATTTTTTCAAGGCTTCAGGAACCCCTGTTAACCCTAAGGTGCAGATAGCCTGGAATCGTTATTATACGAACGAGGGACTGCTGGAACTTTACCTCGAACTGGAGAGTGCACACCCTTCCCTGGTTAAACTGGAATCGATAGGAAAATCATTTGAAGAGAGGGATATCTGGTTGCTGACCGTTACGAACCACAGCAACAGGTATCATGGCGAAAAGCCAGGGTTCTGGATAGACGGCAATATTCACGGTAATGAGATACAGGGAAGCGAGATCGCACTTTATACAGTATGGTATCTTGCAGAGAATTACGGCCGGAACACTTTTATTACTGAGC
>SLMM01000171.1 GCA_007133565.1 Bacteroidales bacterium | reverse complement strand
GGTTTTTCTTCAGTTGAAGCGCAATCATTCAGAGGTAACCGCCGACCTCGAACAAGGTCTGAAAAGCTTAAAAGCATGGCTTCGAACAGCTTTGCAGTAAACAGATTGTTCAGGAGGCGGACGTCACAGGATAATCCTGAGGTTGCCCGCCTTAAGGAAAAGTATGGCGAGATTACTCTTCTCGATTTTCCTCAGTTTACAAAAGATACATATCCGGGTGTTGAAAGGATGGATCTGTGGAATTCATTATTTGGTGATTTTACAGATGATACAATGTTTACCCGCGTAGAAAGAGGCGGTGAGTCAAGACCCGGAGAATTTGATCCTTCATCAGCCTCAGGAATGCGTTATCTTGATCGCTTTGTTTCAAAGATGGTTGAAACGGGTGTTTATACGGCCCATATCTCCAATAACGCTCCACGTAATCTTGCTGATCTTGATGAAGATCTTCGGCAGGAAGGTATTCGTGTTGGCAAGATATGGTTAGACGCAGCAAAACAGATAGGTGCAGTATCGATGCGTGTAAATACGGGAGGTCCGAGAATAATGCCAGAATCTGTCATTCAGGGAGGTTATCCTCAGAACATTGAAATTGTGCCCTATTTGAGAAATGCAATAGAGTCGTTTAAAGAACTTACCGACTATGGTGAGAAAACCGGAGTGAAGGTGACAATCGAGAACCATTGGGGGCTTGCAGCTCATCCTCAGAACATACTTGTTATAATCAATGAAGTTAACAGCCCCTATTGCGAAGCTGCTCCTGATTATTGCAACTGGGAGCATGAATATATGTTGTATCACGGACTGGAAATGTTGATTCCCAAAGCTACGTCGATGGTTCATGCCAAGAGGTGGACCAGGTTTCCGGATGTTGATATAGCCAGATGTACTCAAATTCTGAATAAATACAATTATGAGGGGTACATTTCTGTCGAGTATGAAGCTGGCGGTGATCCTGTGGAAGGTACGCTTAAACTGCTGGAAGATGTGGTACATGCATTGGTGTGATTGCCGGTAGTAGCCGGAGATCATATTTGAAATATTTCACTTTCGGGGATGGTGGCGGTATTCACCTGCAAAATGACGAAGGTAATTTTCCAGCACGGGTATATCTGCCCCCGACCAGTCCAGTGACCGGAGTTCAGATACACTGACCCACATTATCTGCCGGTGTTCTTTGGCGACCGGCAGACCCTCCTTTATCCGGCACCTGAAAGGCACAAGCTCAAAGGGACTGCAGCCTGGGTAGCTGTGTCTGCTGGATGGCAGTCTGGCAATTATCTCAACCTCTATGCCAAGTTCTTCAGATATTTCGCGCCTGAGGCAATCTTCGGGACTCTCGCTGCCGGCAACCTTCCCGCCGGGAAACTCCCATTTGAGGGGAAGGTGCATCAATTCGCTCCTCTGGGCACAGAGAACCAGGCCATCTTTTTCAATTATTGCACACGTCACAATGGTCATGCGGCAAAGATAACCGGTTTTTCGGGTATCTGTCGATGGTAATTGGTCAACCGGAATTACGGATGAAAGAAAATAAATTATTGATGAAAGCAAAAAAATTATTGAAAAACGATAAAAATATTTTGAAAATCGGAAAATATTTTTTTATTTTGATTTCTGAACAGAATAGAATATCCCTGTTTATTGGAGCAGGGGAGTATTAACAGAATATTACCGCTATGAGAAACTATATCAGACAAAACCGGATTGCCATTTTATCAGTTCTGGCAGTTGCAGCTTATTGTTTTATGGTCGTGTCATCCTTTTCAGGCGGCTGGGACAGTTTCAGGCTCGGATACCAGATGGGCCTCCAGGAACCTGTTTCAGTTGAGGAGCAGGTTGAAGCAGTTCCGGGAAGCACCCGCCACGTTAACCTCAGGCCTGAGAGGGGGTACCTTGACTTCCCCTCAGATGTTTTGAACTTTAAAGATAATTCAATGCTGAAGGCGCGAACAAGGTTAATATATGTTGCCTTGCCACAAGACTTTGACCGACCACGAGAAGTGGTGGTTTTAGATTTCCTTCACGGGGTCCTTATGTTTGGTTTTTTTATTATCCTGATAGTGCTTCCGGTTAAGTTTACAAGACTGGTGATGTCAGTCAAGAAAGAGGTGATTTTTCACAGGAAGAATATCAACAGGACCAGGGTAATAGGGGTGTTGCTTATACTTGTTTACCTTTTTACTGTCCTGAGTTCCAATATAAATTTCAGGATCAACCAGATACTGTTCAGTATTCCTGATTACTCCATATCAAAATCGTACACCGGGGCAACATTGCTGGTGGCAGGCATAGCTGTTCTGATAATGGCCGAAATACTGTCAAAGGGGCTGGATATGAAATCAGAACAGGAGTTAACAATTTAACCTGCCGGCTATGCCTATAATAGTAAATCTTGATGTGATGATGGCCAGGAGAAAGATCTCCCTGAATGAGCTGTCAGAAAGGGTTGAAATCACCCCGGCCAACCTTTCTGTATTGAAGACCGGCAAGGCAAAGGCTATCCGGTTCAGCACACTGGAGGCAATCTGCAGGGAACTGGAATGCCAGCCCGGTGACATTCTTGAATTCAGGGAGGACCTGAACGAATAGGAGCCATTCAGGCTATGCTCTCCAGATGGAGATGTTTAGTGAGCCATTCACCGGTAAAAACCCACCACTCGCCGATTTTCTCTTTTTCAGGGTACAGTGATGCCATACATTTGTCGCGTGAATTAAAAAATTATTAATCAATCGCCCTGCGACATCCTGTCCGGGGCGAATAACAGGAGGAAATCAAAATGGAAAGAATAGATGACAATGGCAAAGTGCATGAAAGCAGCAGGAGGCATGACTTCGAAAAGAGGCATGAGGCCGGCAAAAGTGCTGTTACACTTATAGGGGCTTTGCTCGTAGGGGCCGGGCTTCTTCTTCTGGTCGATCATCTTAACCTGTTGCCCTTCAGGGTGAGGAGCATTATCTTCACATGGCAGATGCTGCTGGTCGTTCTGGGACTGGTTTTTCTGACCAAAAGGGACGGAAGGCTTGCAGGGATCATACTGCTGAGTATAGGCCTGTTTTTTCTGCTACCCAAATTAACAATCGTGCCGGTAAGCGCAGGCCGGCTGTTCTGGCCGGCACTGCTTATTGTCGTGGGAATGCTGATAATATTCAAAGGGTCTTTCAGGCGGGGGCTAGGATATTCGGCCGGCAAACTGAATGGCGATGCCATTGAAGATGTGAACGTTTTCGGGGGTCATGACCGGATAATAGAGACCCCCAACTTCAAAGGCGGCGAAATAGTCAATGTTTTCGGCGGAGGCAATTATGACCTGCTGCAGTCCACTTTGTCGCCAGGCAACAACGTGCTTGAGGTGGTGATGATATTCGGCGGGTCAAAGATCATCGTGCCGCAGGAATGGGATGTGAAGGTGGATGTGGCAGCAGTTTTTGGCGGCTTCTCCGACAAGAGGATAAAATCACCCGAAGTAACAAGAGACCCGTCACGCACTCTTATTATAAAAGGAGTAGCTATCTTTGGTGGGGGAGAGCTGGTCAATTTCAGCTGAAAGCGGAATAACCGAACCCTTGAGCTTATCAAATTATACCGGTAGCTGATGCACCCGATCCTTCTGAACAGGAAAAATCTTTTGCTGTACGCACTTGCCTGGATATTCGTAATGGCTGTCCAGGCAGGTGTGCTTAATTATTTTTTCAATCTTGATAAAGCTCCGGCGCTGGCCGACAGTATAGTTTTCAATCTCATCTTTTCGGTAACCGGACTGCTCATATGGTACCCTGTAAGGTACATGCCGCTCAGCGGACACAGCGCTGTTAGGGTTTACCTCAACTTTACGGCCCTGGGTGCCGTGGTTGTTGCTGTCTGGATGTCATCGGGTTACCTGATTATGAGGCAGCTCTTCTTCGACAACGAGGCGGTTATCATGTTTGTAGCCGGATCCATGCCTTACCGCGTTGTTTTTGGTATTCTTCTGTACGTGATGGTGTTGCTGGTCTATTACCTGGTAGTCTACTCACGCAACCTGGCTGAAAAGGCCGGCAGTGAGGCAAGGCTCGAGACAATGGTTAAGGAGGCTGAGTTGAACATGCTCAAGTCACAGATAAACCCCCATTTCCTGTTCAACTCTCTTAATTCAGCCAGCGCCCTCACGCTCAGCGATCCCCCTGCTGCAAGGGAGATGATCATCAGGCTTTCTGAGTTCCTCAGGTATTCGCTTAAGCTGGCCGACAGTGAAATTAATCCGCTGAAGGATGAGATTGCCAATGTACAAAGGTACCTTGAGATCGAAAAGGTGCGCTTTGGCAGCAGGATGAGATTTGAGATAGATACGGGCGAGGGATGCGAAAACCGTCCGGTACCATACCTGATACTGCAGCCTTTGATTGAGAATGCAATAAAACACGGGGTTTACGAAAGCACCGGAACGGTAACAATCAGCATGAAATGCCGTATAGAAGGAGATATGCTTGCCATATGCATCTCTAATGATTTTGACAGCGGGAGCCCGGCAAGGAGCGGGGCCGGCATAGGCCTGAAGAATGTGCGTGAGAGGCTGAGGCTTGTTTATGGCAGGGATGACCTTTTGCTTTCGCGGAAGGAGGAAAACCAGTTTATAGTAACCTTATACATTCCTGATAATGAAGATAAAGGTGTTGATAGTTGAGGACGAGGAACTGGCCAGGAAGATACTCAGGGAATACCTGAAGGGCTTTCCGGAAATTGAAGTTGCCGGTGAATATGCCGACGGCTTCTCAGGACTCAGGGCGATAAGAGAGCAGAAGCCCCACCTGGTATTTCTCGATGTGCAGATGCCAAAGCTGACCGGCTTCGAGATGCTGGAGCTGCTTGATGATGCTCCCGTGATAATTTTCACAACGGCCTATGATCAATATGCTATCAAGGCCTTTGAGATAAATGCAGTCGATTATCTGCTCAAGCCGTTTTCAGAAGAGAGGTTCAGGGAAGCCGTTCAGAAGGCTTTAATGAGGCTGGGTGAAAAGGAGAAACAGGGCATTGATCAGCTTAAAGGTCATCTCGATAAGTCGGCCGGCATCATCTCACGTGTAGTGGTCAGGAGCGGCGGAGGGATAAGGGTGATACC
>SLMM01000112.1 GCA_007133565.1 Bacteroidales bacterium | reverse complement strand
TCTTTTTTTATATATTTTTACAATCTAAATATTATTATATATCAATAATTAAAATAAACTTACACTTATTATGAAGCGGATATTATTTTTTTTCAGCCTTGCAATTTTGGTAGCTATTGCATCATCGTGCAACCGTGAAGAGACGCCGGATAACATTATACTTCTCATTGGAGACGGCATGAGCTTTGCACATGTTCAGGCCGGGATCCTTGCAAGCGAAACCCCTCTGAATATTGAACAGTTCAAACACATAGGGTTTATTCACACATCATCGGCCGATGATTTTGTAACCGATTCCGGTGCTGCAGGCACCGCACTGGCAACAGGCGTCAAGACCAATAACGGTTATATCGGGATGGATCCTGATGGAAACCCGGTAAAGAGCATACTGCACCTGGCATCAGAAAGGGGACTTGCAACAGGTGTGGTCGTAAGTTGTGCAGTTACTCATGCAACACCGGCTGCTTTTATAGCGCACCAGCCAAGCCGCAATATGGCCGAGGAGATTGCACTTGATTTTCTGGATTCTGGGGCTGATGTGTTCATCGGAGGGGGAAGGAACCATTTCGAGAACAGGCAGGACGGGAGAAATCTGCTTGAAGAGCTCGAAGCTATGGGATACCAGATGGCTTACAGCATGGTAGATGTGATGGCGGTGAGTTCAGGCCGGCTGGCTGGCCTCGTGGCTGCAGGCCACCCACCGAAGTATTCGGAGGGAAGGGGAGATATGCTTCCCAATGGGACCGAGGCTGCTATAAACATTCTGAGCAACAACAACTCCGGCGGGTTTTTCCTGATGGTTGAGGGCGCCCAGATAGACTGGGGCGGACATGACAATGATATTGATTACATAGTTAATGAGATGCTCGATTTTGACAGAGCTGTTGGAAAAGCTCTTGAGTTTGCAAGGAATGACGGCAATACCCTGGTTATAGTTACCAGCGACCATGATACCGGTGGTTTGGCACTGCACGGTTTTGACAGTGACACAGGAGAGATCACGGCAGGGTTTACAACAGGAGGACATACCGGGCTGAAGCAGCCGGTATTTGCCTGGGGGCCCGGAGCCGATGCATTTATGGGTATCTATGAAAATACCGGGGTGTTTGACAGGATGCTTGCCGCGTTCGGGTTCAGCAGTAACTGACGCTGCAGATCAATGCATCCCTCCGTTTCCGCGATAAGCCGGTATTAATTATCTCACAGAACTGCCGGCTTTTAATGATTTCCTGTTAATTGACCTGTCTCTGGATGAAGATATTCCATTATTTGTATATTTATATCCCATATGGATGACCTGTTTGAAGGCGGCAGGAAACTGCCTCTTGTTGAGGATTTCTATACTATCCAGGGTGAAGGGTATCATACCGGAAAGGCTGCCTATTTCATCAGGCTGGGGGGGTGTGATATAGGCTGCAGCTGGTGTGATGCCAGATATACATGGGACAGGCGTGTTCATCCCCTCGTGCCGGCAGATGAAATAATAGGGCGTGCCTCCTCTTTTCCTTCTGCTTCAGTGGTAGTGACAGGAGGAGAACCCTGTGCCTACCCGCTTGGCTACCTGTGCAATGGTTTTAAGGAGAGGGGAGTTGAAACTTTTCTCGAAACATCCGGTTCATATCCCCTTACCGGGGAATGGGACTGGATATGCCTGTCGCCAAAAAAACAGAGTCCCCCTCTGCCTGGTATCTATGAAAGGGCAGATGAACTGAAGGTTATCGTATGTGATGAATCAGACCTCGAATGGGCGGAGGATAATGCCGGTAAGGTCAGGAGTTCATGCCTGCTCTATCTGCAGCCGGAATGGAGCAGGTACGAAACGATAATTTCAGTCGTTATAGATTACATAAAGAAGAATCCAGGCTGGATGGTTTCACTTCAGGCACACAAGTTCATGCATATACCATAAAGCGGTGGAGAAAAGTGTATCAGTGATCGGCGCCATCAGACACATCTTATCCTGTCTTCTGTTGAAGGGGAAGAAGACGGCCTCACCATTGTTCCTTATCTTGATCATCTTCACCCTTAATATGACCGGTGAGGCACAGGAGCTTTCAACAAGGAGCAGCCGTGCTGAGAGATTATTCAACAACGGTATAAGGCAGTTTGATCTTCTCAATTATCAGGAGGCACTTGATTATTTCTTACGCGCTGTTTCGGCCGATCCCGGTTTTTATGAGGCGTGGATGCTTGCCGGAGACGTCAGTTTTGAAATGGGCGAGTATAACGATGCGGTTGGGTATTTCAGGAAAGCTGTCTCGATTAATCCCGGTTTTTTTCCCGTTGTCTATTTCAACAAGGGCAATGCCCTGATGGCCACTGGAAAGTATGAGGAGGCCAGGGCTTCTTATAAAAAAATCGGCTCCTATCCCGGTGTGCCCGGTGTGGTCCGGAGGTCTGCTGACCGGAAGATTGAGAATTGTGATTTTGCCATAGATGCCATCAGAAATCCTGTCCCTTTTGAGCCTGTGGATATTGGCTCCGCGATAAATACGGCTGACGATGAATACTGGCCCACGCTTACCGCCGACGAGCAGATTCTGATCTTTACGCGGCAGACCAGGCGTGATCCTTCGGGAAGAAGGGTGCCGGCCAATTTACGCGAAGACTTTTTCATAAGCTACTTCATTGATAACAAGTGGACTCCTGCAGAAGAAATAGGACCCCCTCTAAATTCAGAGCTTAATGAGGGTGCACCATCTGTGACAGCCGACGGCAGGCTTATCTTCTTTACCGGCTGTAACCGTGATGATGGCCATGGCAGTTGTGATATCTACTTTGCCGAAAGAGTTGGAGACAGATGGGGCGATCCTGTAAACCTGGGATCCCCGGTTAATACCTCCTTATGGGAGGCACAGCCCTCGGTGTCGGCCGACGGCAAGACTCTCTATTTTTCCAGCAACCGTAAAGGCGGGCAGGGGAATATGGATATATGGTATTCAAGTTACCTGGGAGACGGACGATGGGGAACGCCTGTTAATATGGGCGGACTGATCAATACCGGCGGTAATGAGATGTCGCCCTTCATACATCCCGACAACCGCACTCTCTATTTCTCATCTGACGGCCATACCGGGATGGGGGGATATGATATTTTTGTCACACGAAGGGATGATGAGGGTAACTGGACCACCCCGGAAAATCTTGGTTACCCGCTGAATACTCATTATGATGAGATCGGGCTGATTGTCAATGCCCGGGGCGACAGGGGGTATTTTGCCTCAGACAGGATGGCAGGAGAGGTTAGGGATATCTTCACATTCAAGCTGTATCCAGAAGCGAGGCCGCTGGAGGTTTCGTACATGAAGGGAACAGTCTTTGATGCTGAAACCAGAAGGCGTCTGACTGCAAGTTTTGAACTTATTGACCTGGAAACGGCTGAAACGGTGGTTCAATCCTGGTCTGACCCCGTTACCGGCGAGTTCCTTGTACCTTTGACAACAGGGAGGGATTACGCACTCAATGTCTCAGGTCCGGGATACCTCTTTTATTCCGACCATTTTTCCCTGAGCGGGTTCTCCCACCAGACCGATCCCTTTCTCAAGGATGTACCGCTCCATCCCATAAGAGAGGGCGAAAAGACGGTTCTCAGGAATATATTTTTTGAATTTGACAGTTATCAGCTCAAAGCCGAATCTATTGTTGAACTTGATTACCTGGTAGAATTCCTTGACAGTAACCCCGGAATAAGGATCAGTATAAACGGTCATACCGACAATATCGGCGGGGCCGGATATAATATGGAGCTTTCTGAAAGAAGAGCAGGGTCGGTAACCGGATACCTGATAAAGGCCGGTATCGATCAGGGAAGGATCGAATCCACGGGTTATGGTGAAACTATGCCGGTAGCAACAAACGAAACCGAAGAGGGCAGGGCCTTGAATCGGCGTATTGAGTTTGAGATCATAGGGTCTGACAACCCTTGATCCCATTCGGAACTGCTGACTATCTGTGCATTCCGGACTGCTGACCTGCGCGCTGGCGACACCCTGTAAATCCCGCTCCCGGTCAGCCCTGCTAACTCTCTGTGCAGTCAGGACTGCTGACCCGCGCTGCTTGTCTGAACGGTGATCTCAGGGGGTGAAGCCAGGTGTTTTTTTACCGTGCACAGGTCTGCTGCCTTTATTACCGCATCCTTGTATTTCTCAGGGAATCCTTCGGGCAGCATTATCTCAATGCTTATCCTGTCAATAAGCTTTTTTTCCGGATTGTAACTCATTTTCTGGACAAGTTTTATATTATCTGAAGGGATGCCTCTCTGGTCGCAGAATGACTTGACGTATATGCCGGCGCAGGTCCCTATTGATGCAAGAAACAGGGTAAAGGGCTCGGGAGCACTGCCTTTTCCCCCGGCTTTGACCGACTGGTCGGTTTTGATCATCATGCCTTTGTATTCGGCATTTACTATTTTCCCCTCTTCAAAAGATATTGTCATTTCCATAGATTTATTTTTTGTTGTGTTAAGTAATGCAAAGATATTGATATTTAAATGCCGGTAAAAACTCCTGTTCATGATTTATCCGGTCTCACTGTCAGGTTGCAGCTGGCAGGAGGTGCCTTTGGCCGGTGCAATTATCTTTTGTATATTGGCGGACTGACAATAATTTGCAAATATCTAAATCCACCTCTCATGGAATGCAAGATTGAAAAGAACAAGCAGATATGCAATTGTACCTATTCATGCAGCCGCAAGGGGATGTGCTGCGACTGCCTGCATTATCACCGGCGTATGGGGCAGCTTCCCGCATGCTATTTCAGCGCTGAGGCTGAACGGACTTATGACCGGAGCATAGAGAATTACCTCAGCAGCCGGTAGCTTTGGCCTTTTTCTGCTTTATCCGGTAATTTCCTGAATTTCGCGGTTTGTGCAACAAAAAAACCTGCCCGGAAGGGCAGGTCTCTTGTCGTTTTGTCAGCGGCTTTGAGGCTGCAGTGCAGCGCAGAGAATAACCGGCTACTCGCTTTTATCAGGGAATTCGGGTATTGGGGGCACCCACTGGTCCCAATCCTCTATCTTCTGAAGGATAACCTCTATTGCCTTGTCGAGCTGGTCGTCGATTCCCCTGAATTCCCTTGCAGGGTCGTTGTCAATCCAGATGTCGGGTTCCACTCCTTCTCCTTCAATGATGAAGCCGCTTCCGTCTGCAGCATATGGCGCATATGATGGTGTTATGATGGAACCGCCGTCCATGCAGGGTATTGCACCGCTGTAGCCTACAACACCTCCCCAGCTTGTAACACCTATTATCTTCCCGATGTTGTGCTTTCTGAACCTGTATGGGAAGAGGTCGCCGTCAGAGGCTGAATACCTGTCTATCAGGGCTACCTTGGGTCCTACATGCGTGCCCACGGGGTTCACCGATCCCTGTGTCTGGTTGGTATGCATGGTGGCATATGTCATGGTTCGCTGCAGTCTTTCTATGATCATGGGCGACACGTTGCCCCCGCCGTTGCCCCGGTCATCTATAATCAGTCCCCGTTTCTGCAGTTGGGGGTAGTATAGCCTTGCCCACTGATTCAATCCGTTAACCCCCATGTCGGGTATATGGATATATCCTACCTGTCCGCCGGTAGCTTCATCAACCTTGCGTATATTGTCCTGGACCCAGTTGTAGTAGTAGAGGTCAGCCTCATCTGCAACAGGGGTCACAAGTACGCTGCGGCTTCCGGCAAGCTCCGGCTTGCTGTTGACGGTAAGTTCAACAAGTCTGCCTGCCGTGTTGACCAGCAGCCGGTAAATGTTGTCAACTTCATTGACGGGTTTGCCGTTAACTGCCAGTATAAAGTCCCCCGCGCTTATGTTCATTCCAATCTCCGTAAGCGGTGAACGCAGGTTGCTGCTCCAGTTGGCACCTTCAAGAATGCGGTCAATTCTTACATAACCCGATGGGTCGGAACTCAGTTCGGCCCCAAGCAGGCCCATATTGATCCTTTCGGGCATGGGGCGCTCACCGTTCTGGGCATAGGCGTGACTTACATTCAGCTCGGCAATAAGCTCGCCGATAATATAAGTCAGGTCGGTCCGGTGCCTGACATGCGGGACCAGTACATTGTACTTGTCATACATAGCTTTCCAGTCCACTCCATGCATGTTGGGGTCATAAAAGAAATCCCTCATCTGCCTCCAGCTTTCGTCATATATCTGCTGCCACTCCTCTTTATAGTCAACCCATGCCCTCATGCCCGAAAGATCGATGTGTTCGGAAACGTTTACCGGCGAAGAGGGAAGGTCAATGACTGCATAATTGTTGCGTATCCGCACCAGCATCTTCCTGTTGTTGGGTGAAATGGTGAAGGAGATGTTCTCGCCAAGCTCTGTCTCCTTACTGCTTTTCAGGTCGAACATTTTCATTTTCGTGGCACTTGCCCCGCTGGATCTCTCATTATAATATATCCGGCCTTCGGTGGCAATTACTCCGAAATAGTTTGACGGGCTTATCGGGAGCGATATTATCCGGTCTCCGATCCCTTCAACATCAACCCTGATGGGGTTGCCGGGCTGCCATTCCGACGGGGACTGTTGTCCGGAGGGTCCGCTGCTGCCGCCGGTTTCGACTTTATCGTCTTCGGGGGCGAAGGGGCTTGGGGTCTCTTTGGAAAGTGTAGCCAGGTATATGCGTGTCATATCAGTATAGGCATGGTTCCATTCAGTCTGACTGTAGGTGGGGTTAAAATCCCTTCTGGAGGTGAACACCAGGTATTTCCCATCGGTGCTGAAGGTGGGGCTGCCTGATGCATACCACTTGTCGGTTACATCATGCAGGCTGCCGGTTTCTAAATTATACAGGCATACAACGTTCATTCCCTGCTCGGGCCTTGTAAATGCTATCCAGCGACTGTCGGGCGACCAGCTGTAGTCTGAGATTACCGAAACCCCGCTGTAGGCTACCTCGGTTATTACCCTGCTGGATACATCCACTATCCTGAGCCTGTTTTTCTTGTCGTGGTAGAGTATCTTTCTGCTGTCAGGCGACCATTGAAAGCCGAAGATATAAGTGTCGCCGGCTGAAGTAAGCTGCACAGGCGGCCTGGAACCGTCATGATATTGCATATATATTTCAAACTCCCCGCCCTTATCCGACACCCAGGCTATCTGTTCGCCGTTGGGCGACCAGCTGGCGTTCCTGTCGTGTGCTCCGGGCGACCGGGTTATATTCCTTGAAATACCGCTTTTTACAGGCACATTGAATATTTCTCCCCTGGCCGAAAAGACCACCCTCTCACCATTGGGCGACAGTGCGGCTGACCTTACCGACCCTGAAACATCCTTCCACTCAGCACGGGCATGCACGAAGTCTCCCGTTATCGTTACCGGTACCCGTTCATACTCCTTTGTCCGTGTATCAAATTTATATATATATCCTCCGTTTTCGAAAACAATGAAGTTCCTTCCAAGTGAGGGAAATTTTATGTCATATTCGGTAAAGCTGGTCACCCTGCTTGTCTCGTTTGTGTTGGTATTGTACACATACATGTTCATAGTGCGCTCCCTGTCTGACAGGAAATATATCTCATCCCTCACCCACATGGGGATGATATCCTGTGAGCCGGTGTTGGTTATGTTAGTATTGGTTCGCGATACCTTGTCATATACCCATACATCATCGGCCATTCCTCCCTCGTAATATTTCCAGGTGCGGAATTCGCGGAATACCTTATTATATGCAATTTTTTGCCCGTCGAGCGAATAGGAAAGGAAACCGCCCTCCGACAGTGGTAACTGAACCGGAAGGCCCCCTTCAACCGGCACATTGTATAGCTGACCCTTGAATGAGTTGAATGACCTTTTCCTTGACCTGAAGGTTATGTTTTGTCCGTCAGGTGTCCACCCCATTACGATATTGTTTGGGCCCATCCGGTCGCCAAGGTCGTCGCGCCCGAGCGTGGCAGTATAGGTAAGGCGCTTTGGTTCCCCTCCTGCAGAGGGTATCAGGAAAACTTCCGTGTTTCCGTCATACTGGCCCGTAAATGCTATATGTTGCCCGTCGGGTGAAAACCGCGGAAACATCTCATAACCAGTGTGGCCTGTCAGTTTCCTGGCCGTACCGCCTGAACTGTTAACGGTGTAGAGGCTACCTGCGTAGCTGAAAACGATCTGATCGCCGTGGATTGCAGGAAATCTCAGCAATCTTGCTTCTTCCTGTGCGGCCGCGAGGTAAAAGGAGAACAGCAGCAGCACGATGCCGGTTACTTTTCTTATCATGTCTTAAAAGGATTGAGTTAGATTTTAATAATGTAAAAGTAGATGATTTTTTTTGACGACTGCAATTTTTTTCAAAAATTACCGTATATATTGGGCGGTACAGGGCAATCAACTATCTTTGCGTTGCTGACCGGCCCGTGTTTCCCGGAAAACTGGCTTTCATCTTTTAACAGGTTTGGATTATGGTTTCATTATCCCGGTTCTTGTTTCCTGTAATACTGGTTATGCTTCTTCTGCCTGTAAATCATCCGCCTGTTCTGAACCTTTCGGCTCAGCCGGGCAGGGTCATGTCACCTCCCTTTACAGAAATAAAGGCAGGCTGGGTCGATTCAGTATTTAATTCCCTTTCGCTCGAGGAGAGAATCGCCCAGCTGATAATGGTCGAGGCCTGGTCTGATGAGAGGTATTCCAATGACGATGAGATAACCAGGCTTATCAGTGAATATAATATCGGGGGGTTGATATTTATGAGAGGGGGGCCGGTACGGCAGGCAAAAATGACAAACAGGTACCAGTCCCTCACGCGCACCCCTCTTATGATTGCAATGGATGCGGAATGGGGGCTCGGGATGAGGCTTGACAGCACAATGTCGGTGCCCCGCCAGCTTGTAATGGGCGCCGTTCAGGACAACAGGCTGATATATGATATGGCTGCCGGACTTGCAGGTCAGATGAGGCGGATCGGTGCACACATCAACTTCGCCCCGGTACTCGACATCAATGTTGATCCGGGGAATCCCGTTATAGGAAACCGATCGTTTGGAGAGGATAAATGGAATGTAACCGATAAAGCTCTTCATTATATGAGGGGGATGCATGATAACGGGGTGCTTGCCGTAGGGAAGCACTTTCCGGGGCACGGTGATACCGACATGGATTCACATTTTACGCTTCCGGTCATCTCTCATAGTCGTGAAAGGCTTGACACGCTTGAACTTGTTCCCTTCAGGGAACTTATCGACAAAGGTGCGGGTGGTATGATGACGGCTCATCTCCATATACCCGTGCTGGATCCAACACCGTCACTTGCGACATCACTGTCGCCCGAAGTAGTTGAAGGGTTGCTGAGGAATGAGTTGGATTTCAGGGGTTTGATTTTTACTGACGGACTGGTAATGAGAGGTGTGAGCGACTTTTTTCCTGCTGGCCAGCTTGAGGTGCAGGCTCTCCTTGCAGGGAATGATATTCTGCTTATGCCGTCTGATGCAGACAGGGCAATAGCTGCCATAAGCGAAGCTGTCGAAAGCGGCATTATTGACAGCGTACTGATTGACGAAAAATGCAGGAGAGTGTTACAGGCAAAATACTGGTTCGGTTTGCACACTAACCGGCAAATAGATACTGCAAATATCTACCGCGACCTTAATAAACCTTCTTATGAACTCATTGGCAGGAAGATTACAGGCGGGTCACTGACTTTGCTTAAAAACCGCAATGAACTGCTGCCACTTGTCAGGCCCGATACATTGCGGATTGCTGCGGTATCGATCGGCAACGGTAACCGGACGGCTTTCCAGGAGGCACTTGGGCTTTACGCACCCGTAAGGCATTTTTCAATTAATAAATATGCCACTCTTCAACAATTCAGCCAGTTGCTGGGCGAACTCGATAAATTCGACCTTGTCGTTGCCGGGATTCATGAACCCGATGGAAGGCGGTCAAGGCAGTATGGAATATCTCCACAGACATCCTATTTTGTAAGAAGGCTTGCCCTTAGAAATAATGCTGTTCTGGCAGTGTTTACCTCACCTTATGCGCTGTCATTCTTTGATGACCTGTCAGAGGTTGAAGCCATAATTATGTCATATGATGACAATAGTGTTGCCCAGGAATATACGGCCCAGCTTATATTTGGTGCAATACCCGCTTCGGGAAGGCTGCCGGTAAATGCATCTGTAAGGCTTGTAAAGGGTGACGGCATTGATACATTCATAACGGGCAGGTTGAGATATTCAATTCCTGAGGATGCCGGCCTTGATTCTGAAAAACTGAAAAAGATAGATGAGCTTGTAGAAAAGGCGATAGAGGATAAGGCCATGCCGGGGGCACAGGTGCTGGTTGCCAGGAAAGGTGTCGTGGTTTATCACAGAGCCTTCGGATATCATACCTACCGGCAAACCAACCCTGTAAGGAAGACAGACCTGTATGACCTGGCCTCAGTTACAAAAATTGCCGCATCAGTCCCCGCCATTATGAGACTTATCGAGGAGGGGCGGCTGGACCTCGGCAAAACACTGGGCTTTTATCTTCCCGAGCTTGAGGGAACGAACAAATATGATTTGGTTATCAAGGATGTGCTCATGCACCAGGCCAGGCTGCAGCCATGGATACCATTCTATTACGACACGTTTGAAAGCCTGGTGCCCGATGAGGAACTGTTTTCCCGGAGAGTGTCTGCCAGATATCCCTATATGCTGGCTGCCAATATGTTCATGAACCGCAACTACAGGTTCATTGACAGCCTTTTCAGTGATCAGGCCGGAGGTGACTATACCGTGAGGGTGGCAAACAGGATGTTCATGAACAGCGCGTGGCGTGACTCCATCTACAGAAGAGTTGATGAATCTCCTTTGAGGCCTCGTAATCAATATCTGTACAGTGATCTCGGCTATTATTATCTGAAAAGTATTATCGAAAGGATAAGTTCAGAGCCCCTTGATCAGTATGCCTGGAAGAATTTTTACAACCCCCTGGGAGCCGACAGGATGACCTACCTGCCGCTGGAAAGATACAGGGAAACGGAGATCGTTCCCACGGAAAATGATGTTATTTTCAGGCGGCAGCTTGTCCATGGCCACGTACATGATCCGGGTACTGCAATGCTTGGTGGTGTGGGCGGACATGCCGGACTTTTTTCCAATGCCAATGACCTGGCCAAGCTGATGCAGCTTTTTCTTCAGGGCGGAGTGTATGGGGGGGTAAGGTATTTTGAACCTGGAACAATTGAATGGTTTACCTCAGCTCCGAACAGCGATAACGGAAACCGCAGGGGCATCGGCTTTGACAAACCCGAAAGGAACCCTTCAAGGAACGGTCCATCAGCACCCTCAGCATCACCGGAAAGTTTTGGTCACAGTGGTTTTACGGGAACGATGGCATGGGCAGATCCCGAAGATGAGATAGTTTATATTTTCCTTTCCAACAGGGTCCATCCCGACCAGTTCAATAATAAATTGCAGCAGATGAACCTCCGCACAAAAATTCAGCAGGCGATCTACGAGGCCATCATAGACTGAAGCCCCTTTACGGCAGCATCCCCGTATGTTTAAAAGCACTTGTAATTACCCTGTTAGTTGATAAAAGTCATACAGTTCTGTCAACATTTGTAGATACATTTGCTGAAATAAAAACAAAGTCATGCAAACAACACACATTGAGCATATCGGTATTGCCGTTAAGGATCTGGGTGAATCAATCAGGTTTTACGAAGAGGTCCTTGGGCTGAAGTGTTACAATATAGAAGAGGTAACCGACCAGAAGGTGCGAACGGCCTTTTTCAGGGTCGGCCAGGTCAAGGTTGAGCTGCTTGAGTCGACATCTGACGATGGCCCTGTCGCAAAATTCATTGAAAAAAGGGGTGAGGGCGTCCACCATATTGCATTTGCGGTAAACAATATTGATCAGGCGCTGGAGCATGCCAGAAAACGGGGTGTGCAGCTGATCGATCAGCAATCAAGGAAAGGAGCAGAGGGGCTTGATATAGCATTTTTACATCCCCGCTCTACACACGGTGTCCTGACAGAGTTGTGTGAGGATAAAGGCAAATGATCTTCAAAACGGTTGCCCATCCGGGTCGTCCATGCGGGTGTACCGGTAACTTAAAGGTAATAATATGAGTCAGCAGGAAAAGATAAAGAAGCTGATTGAACTTCGTGAGCAGGCAAAGCTTGGCGGAGGAAAAAAGCGGATTGAGGCACAGCATGCCAAAGGGAAAATGACGGCCCGGGAGAGGCTTGAGATCCTGCTTGACGAGGGCAGTTTTGAAGAGTATGACATGTTTGTTACTCACAGGTGCAATGATTTCGGCCTCGCTGACAAGAAGTTTCCGGGTGACGGGGTTATAACGGGCCACGGGACGATCGACGGAAGAGTTGTTTATGTTTATTCTCAGGACTTCACGGTGCTTGGAGGATCACTTTCGGAAACCTTTGCCAGGAAAATATGCAAGATAATGGATCAGGCCATGAAAGTAGGCGCCCCGGTGATCGGCATAAATGACAGCGGGGGCGCGCGCATTCAGGAGGGGGTTCTCAGCCTTGCCGGGTATGCCGATATATTTCAGAGGAATATACTGGCTTCAGGCGTGATACCGCAGATATCCGCAATCTTCGGGCCATGTGCCGGGGGGGCGGTCTATTCGCCGGCTCTCACCGACATAATAATAATGAGTGAGAAGACCAGCTATATGTTTGTTACCGGCCCGAAAGTCACAAAGGCAGTTACGGGAGAAACAATAAGCACAGAGAGCCTGGGTGGCGCCGAAGTGCATACCTCAAGGTCGGGTGTAGCGCATTTCAGGGCCGAGGATGAAGAAGAGGGCCTCCTGATCATCAGGAAACTGCTGGAATACCTCCCGCAAAACAACCTGGAAGATCCGCCGGTAACAGAATGCAGCGATCCTTCCGAAAGGGTGGATGACATACTGAACGAGATAATACCAGATGAGTCCAATCAGGCCTATGACGTAAAGGACATTATATATACTGTCGTCGATAATAAGGAGTTCCTGGAAATGCACCGGCACTATGCCAGGAACATTGTTGTGGGGTTTGCCAAGTTCAATGGGATGCCTGCCGGCATCGTGGCAAATCAGCCGAATTACCTGGCCGGGGTGCTCGATATTGATGCATCCAGGAAAGCCGCCCGCTTCGTCAGGTTTTGCGATGCCTTTAACGTACCGATAGTAACGTTTGTCGATGTGCCGGGTTTCCTCCCCGGAAGTGCCCAGGAGTACGGGGGGATAATTATTCAGGGTGCAAAACTGCTGTTTGCCTATGGTGAGGCTACGGTGCCGAAAGTTACGGTGACCCTCAGGAAATCGTACGGGGGGGCGCATGATGTCATGGGTTGCAAGCAACTGAGAGGTGACATAAACTATGCATGGCCGACAGCCGAAATTGCCGTCATGGGTGCGCAAGGTGCCATTGAGATACTGGAAGGAAAAAACATCGGCTCTATTACAGACGACGAGGAAAAAGCAAAATACATTGCAGAAAAGGAGAAGGAATATATTGAGAAGTTTGCAAATCCCTACGAAGCAGCCAGGCATGGTTATATCGATGATATTATTGAACCCCGCAATACCAGGTTCAGGATTATCAGGGCACTGCAAACCCTTGTAACAAAAAAGGATATAAATCCGCCCAGGAAACATTCGAACATACCATTATAGTTTTAAAACAATATCAGACCGATGTTTGATCTGTCGCAAATAGACGGGTTTGCCGGTACAATTGCACTTGTGGGATACATAGTGGTTTTTGTAGCCCTGGTCTTGTTGTACCTGGTTTTCTTCAATCTTCCCTCGCTTCTCCGGGCCGATTTCAGAAAAATTTTCAGTAAGCAGAAAAAACCCGGCCAGGCACCAACAGTTGAAGATCAGGGGGTAACGGGAGAGGTGAATGCTGCCATAGGCATGGCGTTGCATATGTACCTGAACGAGATGCACGATGAGGAGAGCGGAGTGATAACGATCAAAAAGATATCTAAACGATATTCTCCGTGGAGCTCAAAGATATACGGATTAAGGCAACATCCAAGGCACTAGAATATGAAGAATTTCAAGTTTACCATCAGCGGCAATACCTATGAGGTTGAGATAAAAAATTTTGAGGGTACAATGGCAGACATAGAGGTTAACGGTACACTATATTCGGTTGAGGTACACCGGGAAGTTAAGAAGACCAAGACCCCAACTCTTGTCAGGGCAGAATTACCGCCAAGCAACAAGGAAAAGATAGAGAAAAGGGGGAAAGGGTTGCCGGAACCTGTTACCGCACCGCTTCCCGGAAGCATTGTTGAAATTATGGTCAGGCCCGGTGATGTAATAAAGAAGGGCCAGGTGCTACTGGTTATGGAGGCCATGAAGATGGAGAACAGGATAAGGGCAGAAAAAGACGGGGTTGTGGAGAACGTCAAAGTTACCAAGGGGGAAAATGTACTTCAGGGGGATATCCTGATTGAAATGGTTTAAGCGTATTAAATGAAGAGGTTCATTACCGTAATTGGCATAATTGCACTGCTCGCCCTGCTCTGGTCGGGTATGGAGCACTTTGCCGGACTTCCTGTATTTCCGGTTGCCTCCGCCAACACCCATTGCATGGCAGATACCGGCAGCAATATTTCCGGGAGCATGCCTGCACCGGGAACTGGACATATTTACAACTCAGGTTCAAAGGCACTGGACGGCTTGAGCACATTCTTCAGCTTCTCGGGTTTTGTTAATATCACCTGGGCCAATGTTTTTATGATCATCATCGGGCTGGTTTTTATTTTTCTTGCTATCAGGTATGAATATGAACCTCTCCTGCTTATACCAATCGGCACCGGGATAATCATCGGCAATATGCCATTTGTGCAGGATGCCGGACTGGAACTTGGTGTATATGAAGAGGGTAGTGTGCTTAATTACCTCTACTTCGGTGTGCTGAAAGGAGTCTATCCTCCTCTGATCTTCCTGGGCATAGGCGCCATGACCGATTTTTCTTCGCTGATATCCAATCCGCGCCTGATGCTTCTTGGCGCAGCGGCCCAGGTGGGAATATTCCTGACCTTTCTGGGAGCTCTTTCCCTGGGTTTTGCATTGCCTGAGGCAGGTGCAATAGGGATAATCGGAGGAGCTGACGGACCAACTGCAATATTCCTTTCATCCAAGCTGGCTGACGGGGTAAATGTGCTCCCTGACGGCACTACTGTCAGGAACCTGATAGGGCCCATAGCGATTGCTGCCTATTCATATATGGCGCTTGTTCCTGTTATCCAGCCCCCGATTATGCGGCTGCTTACTACCAGGAAAGAGAGGCTCATACGTATGAAGCCCCCAAGGGCCGTCTCCAGGCTTGAAAAGATACTGTTCCCTATAATAGGCCTTATCATTACCGCACTTATTTCACCCAGCTCATTGCCGCTTCTGGGGATGCTCTTCTTCGGCAACCTGCTCAAGGAATCGGGTGTGACGCGGAGGCTGGCCGAAACTGCCAGGGGGAGTATGATCGATATCGTCACTATACTGCTGGGGCTCACTGTGGGAGCCTCGACGCAGGCGGATGTTTTCCTGACCCCCACTTCGGTGCTGATATTCGGGCTCGGGGCTGTATCTTTCATGATAGCCACTGCCGGGGGACTGGTGTTTGCGAAGGCGATGAACCTTTTCCTCAGGGGAGGTGACCGCATAAACCCGCTGATAGGGGCGGCGGGGGTTTCGGCAGTACCCGACAGCGCACGCGTGGTTCAACACGAGGGGCTGCGTTATGACCCTACAAATCATCTGCTCATGCATGCCATGGCTCCCAATGTCTCAGGTGTGATCGGCTCGGCAGTTGCAGCAGGTATTTTACTAAGTTTTTTGCTTTAGAAAGAAATATTAGCTTTATTTGCCCGGAAACCTGCCGCTTCCTGCTGAGCATCCATGCATGCACAATACGGGGCGGTCAGCAACAGACCTATCATGAAAAAGTACAGATGCAGTGTTTGCGGGTACCTTTATGATCCCGAAAACGGTGATGCCTCAGGGGGAGTTGAACCCGGTACAGACTTTGATGATCTGCCCGACAACTGGAAATGTCCGGTATGCGGAGTAGACTCACAGCAGTTCAGGCCGGTTGACTGAGGCCGTTGAACCGGAAGGCTGTGGTTGCGGCACAAAATATTTGCTGCCGGCAGCCGGGTCCGGTTCACCGTGCAGGGCAATACGGGCAAACTCAGGGGGTGATCCTCAGCACTTCAAGAAGCAGGTCCCAGAACCGGCTTACAGATTCGATATGGAGTCTTTCGTCTGGAGAATGGGCCCCCTTAATCGTTGGCCCGAAAGATATCATATCCAGGCCCGGGTACTTTTCCAGAAATAACCCGCATTCCAGTCCCGCATGAATTGCCCGGACTATCGGATCTTTGCCGAACAGCCTTTTATATGCGGTTTCAGTAAGGTAAAGGACCTGAGAATCGCGGTTAGGGCTCCATCCGGGGTAACCCCCCGTTTTTTTGACATTTGCGTTTGCCAATCTGAAAACACTTTCGACCATGGCTGCCACATCGGCTTTTGCAGAATCAGATGATGACCGCTGACTTGTGGTTATCGTGATCCTGTTGTCGTTAAACTTTACTGACGCCAGGTTGGTGGAGGTCTCAACAAGTCCCTCAATCTTCGGGCTCCACGCTATCACACCGTGAGGACATGCGTAAAGTGAATAGAGCAGGTCAAGCTGTGTATCCTCATCAACTGCATTGCCCGGCAGGCTGGTTTCATCGAGTGACATTCTGAAGCCGTTGTCTGCCCCGGTCAGTTCAGAAAGAATGATCTCTCTGTATGATCCGAAGTATTCCTTCATGGCCGGGACATCATCACGGTGTATCGAGAATACCGCTTCAGCCTCCCTTGGAATTGCATTCCTCAGGTTTCCCCCGTTAAAAGAGGCCAGCTTCATGTCATACCTGTTGTTAAGGTTCCAGATAAAACGATTCAGTATCTTGACAGAATTACCCCTGCCCTTGTGAATGTCATCTCCTGAATGGCCTCCGGCAAGCCCGCCGATTTTTACAATGAAACCATAGTGCGATGAGGGGATCTCCTCATTGTCATATTCCATCGCAGCCAGTGTGTCAACACCCCCGGCGCAACCAATAAACAGTTCACCTTCATCTTCCGAGTCGAGATTGATAAGAATATTCCCGTCAAAGAATCCAGGTTCCAGGGCAAAAGCACCCGTAAGGCCTGTTTCTTCATCAACGGTAAAAAGGCATTCTATTTTTCCATGTTCAATGTCGTCCGATGCAAGCAATGCAAGCTGCGCAGCCATGCCTATTCCGTCATCAGCACCCAGTGTGGTCCCTTTTGCCCTGACCCAGTCACCTTCAACAAATGGAACAATAGGGTCATTTTCAAAATCATGGTCAATATCTGAGTTCTTTTCACATACCATGTCCATATGGCTCTGCAGCACTGTGGCCTGCCTGTTTTCAAATCCTTTTGTTGCGGGTTTGCTTATAAGTATGTTGCCTGCAGTATCCTTTTTCATTTCCAGCCCCTGTTCTGCAGCGAATTGGGTAAGCCAGTCAATGATTTTGCCCTCCTTTTTAGAAGGACGGGGAACTTTGCAAATTTCGCCGAAATATTTCCAGACTTTTTCCGGCTCGAATTTATCTGATATTTTCATGATTGCTGATATTTTGATAACATGTGCGCAAATTAAAGGTTTTTTGATATAAAGCAATTATTTGACGGTTATTTATTGGTTGACGGGTGTTTTTTTTTGAAAAGATTCTTTTTAATTTTGTGCCCGGTTTTAGCCTGTTAGGTGAGGCTACTGAATGAACACAGGCTGCTGCCCAAAAACGTCCACAGACGCCAATGGGTAGAACAGGCCCTGCCGGATTAAGGCTTGGCATAATGCAGCTTTCC
>SLMM01000054.1 GCA_007133565.1 Bacteroidales bacterium | reverse complement strand
GTTCAGGAACCATGCAACATGGATCCAGGGTCCGTCAAGGGAGCATGACTGGGTAGCCTCCTACGGTGTGGAGGGCATTTCCTCGGTAACGGTCGATCTGGTGCCCGAAACTGCTGAAGCTGCGAAATTCTATACTGTAACGCTCTATTTTACCGAACCCGCTGATATCAGTCCGGGAGATCGTATCTTTGACGTTTCCCTGCAGGGGGAGAAGGTGCTCGAGAATTTTGACGTTGCAGGCGAGGCAGGTGGTTCAAGGCGCACGGTAAAGAAGGAGTTCAGGGGTGTTGGTGTTGATGATGCGCTGCGCATTGATTTTAACAGCGGCACCATGGCTCCTGTACTATCGGGCATTGAAATAGTGATGGAGGACACTTCACTTACGGATAAAGGCAGATGATGAGAGCATCAGGACCCGTGCAAACCGCTCTGAGGCTCGTCTGCTGCAAAGATCAGATGAAGGCATTCAGGACGCATATTATCAGGTTTGTTGTTATTATCGCCGGACTGGCGGCCACCGTGCCCTCGCATGGCTGCCCCATACCGGTGTACCGGTATGCCCTGGAGTTCTGGGAGGCTGATCCATATATTGTTGAGGTGTTTCACCGTGGACCGCTAAGCGAAGGCCACATGCTGCTGGCGGACAAGCTTTCGGCGGCATCCCGGGGTGATGGTGTAAAGGCAAATCTGCAGTTCAGGCTTATAGATACCCGGAACAGCGCCGATGAGGTGGCGCTGGGTTATATCAAAAGGGTTTCTCCGCCTGAGTTTCCCTGGGTGGTGGTACGCTATCCCCGTGTTTCGGGTATAAATGAGCCCTTATGGTCAGGGCCGCTTACTGCCGGCAACGTTGATATGCTTCTGCATTCGCCGGGAAGGGCTTTGATAGGAGAAAAGCTTGCAGCGGGAACGACCTCCGTGTGGGTCTTTGTCGAGAGCGGTGACAGGCGGAGGGACCGTGAGGCACTCAGCCTGACCAGAAGCGTGCTGGATAGGCTTGAGCAGACGCTGGTCCTTCCCGAGCTGGAGCTTTGGCTCGACACCCGTAGCGGTCCCGTCCCCGAAGATATGCCGCAGGTCAGTTTTGAAATTGTCACACTGTCGCCCGCTGATCACCGTGAAAAGTATTTGATAGATATGCTGATGGGCAGCGAGGAGGATCTGCGCGAGTTTGAAGGCGAGCCTTTTCTGTTTCCTGTTTACGGCCGCGGCATCGCTTTGTGGGCCATCGTGGGAGCCGGGATAAATGAGTGGAACATTCGCGAGGCTGCGGAGTTCCTCACCGGACCCTGTTCCTGCCAGGCCAAGCTGCTCAACCCCGGAGTTGATCTGCTGATGGCGATGGACTGGGATGCGAGCGTTCAGAAGATTGCCGATATCAGCCTTGCCAATCCCCTGAGCGGCATGGCCGGGTTTACCGGCCGCGAGGAGGAGGTAAGGCGCATGCTTGAAGAGGCTACCCTCAACAGGCTGGGTTCAACCGGCCGGGCAAACGCCGACTCGGGAGCGGAACCCGGAAGGGTTGTCTATCTCGATATTTTCGGTACCTACGAAGGTGTGCCCGATCCGGGTACCCGCTCAGGCGATCCGTCTGAGGAGGCAGGCACCCGGGCATCCCGGGAGGCTGATCATCAGGCCGGCCAGCCATCCGCAACCAGTCCCGGGAATGAAGCAACCGCTGATACAGGTGCCGGAACGGCAACGCGGACCGGCACTGGGCCAGACCGGCCGCCTGTCGGCGATACAGCCAGGGAAGCTGATGCAGGGCCAGGCCGGCTGCAGCAAGACCAGTCCGTCACCGGCCAACCCCGGCAGCCTCAGGAACCCGGCCTTTCTGCACAGCGCTCTTCCTCGCAGGACATTGCAGACCAGCCCGCTGCCGGCCAACCCCGGCAGCCTCAGGAACCCGGCCTCTCAGCTCGCCGCACATCCTCCGGGGACCATGCAGACGGCACCATCCGCGAAAGCGGTAAGCGCCCTCCCCATATCACCATTATCTATATATTTGCAGCGGTTATCGGACTGGTGCTGGTGGGGGGAGTGATTCTGTACTGGAAAAATATCAGGTAAAGCATTGATTATATGACAGTTAAGAATAATAATTTTAGCAAACGCGCGGGCATACGTACGATAATCGGAAGTGAGCTCCGGCACCGCAAGTTTGGTTTTGTTTCTGGGGTTCTTTCGCTGCTTATCGCCACGGCTGGTTTTGTTGCGGCTATGATACTGCTGCGCGGCGATGAGCTGGCCACCGAGAGGCTGCTGATGGAGAAGGAGAGGGAGCTGAGGGCCGAGATGGCGCAGCTTGAGGACGACTACCGCATCATTATGCGGAACATGGGTTACAACGTTCTTATACTCAACTCCGACCAGAGCATACCAGAGCTTGAGAGGAACGGCTATGCCACCACCTTTATCGATTACGACGATGTGTGGGTGCTGGCCGAGAGCGGCATCAACACCCTGAACCACCTGCTGCCGGTGCTTCAGCAGAAGATATACTGGGAGGAGCAGGGGGCAGAGGTTTTCCTTTCGGGGATCAGGGGACAGGTACCGGTTTATGCCAAGCCGGCTCATCTGACCGACGATTTTGAGTACCGCTCACCCATCATGGAGAGGGTGCCTGACGGAAAGGCCGACCTTGGCGAGGAGGTTGCCGCTTCGCTTAACCTGCGCCCCGGCGATAAGATAACCATCAGGGGCGAGTCCTTTGAGGTTAACCGCGTCTATCCCAGGCGGGGCAACCGCGACGACCTTACCGTGTGGATCCCGCTCGCCAGGGCGCAGTCGATCCTCGGACGGGAGGGACAGATAAGCGGCATACTGGCTCTTGAGTGTGTTTGCGCCACCGAGGAGCTGGGACAGGTGAGCAGGGAGGTGGCCGCGATCCTGCCTCATACGCAGGTGTTCGAGTTCAGCTCACTGATAGCCGCCCGTGCCGATGTTCGCCAGCGCGCTTCCCGGCTCCATGAGGAGATACTTTATGCAGAGATGGCCCACCAGGCGGAGCTGCGGACCGAAAAGGAGAGGCTTGCCTCGGTGCTTATAGCTGTGCTTATGGTTGCCGCCTCGGTGTGGATATTTGTCCTTATTATGAATAACGTGAGGGAGAGGAAGCATGAGATAGGAATATTGCGTGCCATTGGTTTCAGGCGCCACCAGGTGCTCCGGATCTTTCTGGGCAAGTCGGCCATGATGGGCCTTGTTGCATCGGTTGCCGGATGCCTTGCCGGCATTGCTGCCGGTGTGCTGTTCAGTGCACCTGGTGCCGGGGGAGTGGGACTGGTAAGCGGGTATGTGCTGATTGCCGGGTTGCTGCTGGCGCCTTTGCTTTCGGTAACAGGGGGGCTTCTTCCTTCGGTTATTGCAGCAAACCAGGATCCGGCTGATATCCTTAATGAGCAGTGATGAAGCATGGGTTTAAATATTTTTTAATGGAATTAAAAGTATCGGGAATAACAAAGTCCTACCGCAGGGGCAGGAACAAGGAGGTAAGGGCTGTTGACGACGTATCTCTTGAGATTGCTACCGGCGAGCTGGTAAGTGTAAACGGTCCGAGTGGCTGCGGCAAGACCACCCTGCTGCTGATGGCCGGGGGACTGATGCGGCCGGATGGGGGTGAGGTGCTGCTCGGGGGCCGTGACCTTTACTCATTGTCGCCTGAGGAGCGGGACAGGGAAAGGGCTTTGCGGGTCGGGTTTGTTTTTCAGCAGTTTTATCTCGTTCCCTACCTCACTGTTTTTGAAAATATTGTTGTTCCCGCTGCCGGCTCCGGCAGATGGTCGCCCGATCTTGGGGAGAGGGCCCTGGAGCTGATCTACCGTCTCAACCTTGGCCACAGGTCCGATCACAAGCCTGGTGAGTTGAGCACAGGTGAGAGGCAGCGTGTTGCCCTTGCCAGGGCTCTTGTAAACAAGCCCGGGGTGCTTTTTGCCGACGAGCCCACCGGCAACCTTGACGATGAGAATGCGAAGATTGTGTTGAACCACATATCAGGCTACGCCCGGAACGGCGGCGCCGTACTGCTAGTAACGCATGACAGGCGCATAGGCGACAGTGCCCACAGGAGTTTCAGGATGAAGGAGGGGAAGTTTTTATCTTAAGGCCTATTTTAACCAGCGGTCGAACCAATCGAAAGCCTCTGCCTGCATCTCTTTGCTAAATCTATGTCCACCGGGATAAAACGAGCATTTATACTTGTCTGAAGCATTTGCCTTGTTATATACAGCTCCAAGAATCTCATCCGCTTTTATCATCTCAGGAAGCGTGAACAGGCCATCTTGTTCTGCATTGATAACCAGCGTTGGCACAGGAACACCCAGGCCAAGTATCTCAGGAAAATCCATTTCATTAGGCAGCAATGGAGCAAAAGTCATCCATGTATGAGTTTGTGACTTATATAGTAGAAAATCTTTCCAGGTAGACATAAGTCCCACACAAACGGCACATTTAATCCTTGGATCAAGTCCGCCCATAAACACTGTCCTCATTCCTCCCCCCGAAAGCCCGCCACATCCAATTCTCCCGGAATCAACATCATCACGGGCACATAATATATCAAGAGCTTTCAGGTCCTCTGCCAGCCATACGCCCGGCCAGGTTGTTCCGGCGCAAAAAAGAGATTTGGCCATAACACTTTCATGCATCCTTGCCCAATTATTATAGGCAATGATATTCTCGTGATCTTCAGGATTAATATCATTAAGACCCTGTCGCAGAAATTCCGGCACATCCTGAAACATTACACGGCGGCTGGCAAAGGGAAAGGCGTCGTGCACGAGAACAACATAACCCCTTTTAGCGATCTCATTGGCTATTGCGAAACCATCATAATAATGTTGTTGTGATTGTTCATTATGAGGATGCAGTTTATCACCGGTTCGGGTTATCTTTCGCCTGCCAAAATACTTATTTCCTCCATGCTCATGAAAAGCAAGTATGCCCGGTAATGGCTCAACCGCTCCGACAGGCTTAAGCAGTATGGCTTCCGTTGGCCTTCCGTATGGAAGCTGCCAGCTGATCTCCTCAATATGTAAACCATCAAAGGTATACCTCTTATTGATTTTAACTGCAGGAGTTCCACCCAGATCAGGCATGGCTATTCTCTCGTAAGCTTGTTT
>SLMM01000161.1 GCA_007133565.1 Bacteroidales bacterium | reverse complement strand
ATATCTGTTCTGGGAGACCTCAGGATCAGGGAGGCCGTGCAAACACTTAAAAAACATTACAAGCATGAAGTATATGAGAACCAGCTGGAGATTGTAATCTCACTTGGAAAAATCGCTGAAGCAAATACCATCACTTTTCTTGTAATGGTAATTGACAAGGAAGAGGATGTTCAGCTTCAGATAGAAGCAGCAAGGGCTCTTCGCGATATGGGCGAGCAGGGGGAGATGGCGCTTGAGAAACTCATGAACTCCGATTACAAAAACTATAAAATAATAATAAGGCACGTTCTCGATAAAAGAATTTGATATGGAATTTATTTTCTACTCTTCAGGCTGGTTCTTCGTGCTTCTCCTTTTTGGATTTGTATATACCTTTGCAGTATCTTGATGCGATAATGATTGATTCAATGATCGGGAAAATCAGCAGTTATATTCTGAAGATGTGGGGCTGGAAAAAAACCGGGAGACTGCCGTCTGATAAGAAATTCATTCTGGTAGTGGCTCCTCATACAAGCAACTGGGATTATGTAATAGGTATGCTATTCTGTTTTTCTGTGGGAATTAAGTCAAGAATATTGATTAAGAAGGAGCTTTTCTGGTTCCCGCTTGGCAACCTCCTTAAAGCCCTGGGAGGCATCCCTGTGCACAGGCAACAGAAAACTGACATTGTTGAACAGATTATAAGAGAGTTTAATGAAAACGAATCTTTTATACTGACAATTACACCTGAAGGAACAAGAAAGAGGGTAAGTGAATGGAAAACAGGTTTCCACAGGATAGCAGCCGGAGCCGGGGTGCCTGTGCTGCCTGGCTTCCTGGACTACAGGAAAAAGGTAGTCGGTACGGGAGATTTCTTCATGTTTACGGGCAACCTCGAAACAGATATGAAAATCGTCAAGGATTATTACCGTGAAATAACACCAAAATATCCGGCCAACTTTACAACAGGCAATGAATAAAGGAACTTCAGGACGCTGTTGTTACCGGAACGAAAACCTGTCTGTGATAGAAAAGAAAAAGGTGCACTCTCTGGTTGCATTATCTTCTCCGTCTGATGCATGGATAGCATTCTCCCTCATTGAGTTGCCATAGAGTTTTCTCACTGTGCCCGATGCAGCTTCTTCAGGGTCGGTATTCCCGACAAGACGGCGAAGTTCAGCAACCGCATTATCTTTTTCAAGTACGGCAACGATTACAGGTCCGGATGACATCATATCAACCAGAGGCCCAAAAAAATATTTACCCTTGTGTTCAACGTAAAACTCTTCAGTGTGCTCCCGGGTAAGTTTCAGCATTTTCATGGCAGAAATGCGAAAGCCTGCATCACAAATCATCGAGAGAATAGCTCCGGCTTTATTTTCATATACCGCATGAGGCTTGATTATAATCAGGGTCTGATTTTGTCTCATATTCGCAATGGTTATGCCTCAACACATTTTTCTTGTAAAAAAATGTATTTTCGCATTATTATAACAGGTAATGAAACTTGTTAAAAGTAATAAAATTTTGAATACCGACAAGCACGATATATTTGCCAGAACAATAGGCAACAAATTAGCTCCGGCAAGAAAAATTGCTATATTGAGCCACGTTAATCCGGATGGTGATGCCGTGGGATCGTCTCTTGCGCTCAGTCATTTCCTTAGCAATGACGGTATTGATAGTATTGTAATAATGCCTAATGAATACCCCGACTACCTGAAATGGATGCCCGGTAGTGAAGATGTGATCATATACAGTAAGAAAAAGAAACTGGCAGAAGAAATAGTAATGGAAGCAGAGATACTTTTTATGCTTGATTTCAACTCAACGGAGCGCGCCGGCAAATTGGGACCATCAATAAAAGAAACAGGTGCATTCAAAATAATGATCGATCATCATCCTGATCCTGATGGCTTTGCAGATGCCATCCTTACCGATACTATTTCAAGCTCAACTGCTGAGCTTGTTTACCGGTATATGGAAAAAACCGGTAAGGCAAGCTGTATTGACTCCAGGGTAGCTGAATGTATTTACGCCGGAATAATGTCCGATACCGGCAGTTTCAGCTACAATTCCTCTGAGCCAGAAACATACAGGGTTTTATCGGAACTGCTTAAAAGGGGCATTGACAAGGATGCTATTTATTCGAGAGTTTATGACAATTTCTCAGAGAACCGTATGAGACTGCTTGGATTTTGCCTTGATAAAAAAATGGTAGTATTACCTGAATACGGCACCGCATACATAAGTCTGAGCCTGGATGAGAAAAAGAAATACAGGTTTGTCAGGGGCGATGCTGAAGGTTTTGTTAATTACCCTCTATCAATTAAAGGAATTGATTTCGCAGTATTCTTTATGGAAAACGATGATCATATCAAGTTGTCTTTCCGTTCGAGGGGTTCATTTGATACGAATATATTTGCTGTTGAAAATTTCGGAGGTGGCGGGCATTTGAATGCTTCCGGCGGAGAATCAGAACTGGGCCTTTTGGATACAATAAATAAGTTTGTTTCAGTGTTACCAAAATACAAAGAACGCAGAAAGGCTGAAGGGTAAACGCACAGATATGCAAACAAAACCTTTTAGTAGCATAATAATTCTACAGTTATTTTTATTACTGCTGTTCTCATACTGCGGAAACAGAAGTTCCGGAGAAGAACAGCAACCACATCCGGTAAGCGGTGAGGATATGTTGAGGGCGAACCAGTTCCTTACCGGTAAGGACATGGACCTTATAGAAGCATATGCCAAACGAAGAAACTGGGATGTTGAATTTACCGGCACCGGCCTTGGTTTCCAGATACATCACCAGGGAAACGGAGAACAGGTAACCAGGGGAACTGATATTACCATTGAATATGTAGTGAGTCTGCTCGATGGCAGAGTATGTTACACTTCTGAAGAAGAAGGCCCCAAAACCTTCAGGGTAGGTCGGGGTGGAGTTGAGACCGGACTTGAGGAGGGCGTCCTGATGCTTAGAAAGGGTGATAAAGCAAGGTTTATCCTGCCACCTTTTCTGGCGCACGGACTAATCGGCGACCAGGACAGGATACCACCCCGCGCCGTAGTAATATATGAGGTGGAGGTTATTGGCGTGGACAGGAGATAGATACAGATTTGAGACATACAGGATAGAATTTAATTATCCCGGACAAATGGCAGAAAAAAAATCGGCATGGTTCTCTTACCTGATAATGGCAATGGTTCTGAATGTAATTTCTATTACCCCGGGGTGCAATATAGAAGGCAATCACCCCGGATTCAGCAAGACAGGCTCAGGAATATACTACAGGCTCAATTCAATTGGCGAAGGTCTGACAAATCCAAAGCCGGGTGATATTATTACAGTTGACCTGCAATACATAACTCCCTGCGATTCTCTGTTTTTTACCGGCAGACGCTTATTCATGCTTGAAGAGCCGCCAATCCCCGGATCCGTTGAGGAGTGTTTTGCCATGTTGCGTACCGGAGATCAAGCCGACTTTATTCTTGATGCAAATACTTTTTTTACCCTGACTCTGGGAACTTCGCTGCCCGGGTTTTTGAAAGAAGGGGATTATATTATGATCTCGGTCAAAATGCTCGACATCCATACACGTCAATCCTACTATGAAAAAAAAGAGGCAGATAAAGCATGGCTCGATGATTTGGGGAAATATGAAAAGAGAGTTCTTGAAAATTATATTTTGAATAACAAGCTGGATATTGTACCTGATGAACACGGTCTGTATTTTATGCAAATTCGTTCCGGAACCGGGAAGAGAGTAACTGCAGGCGATACGGTTGAATTACATTACGAGGGACGCTTCATTAACGGCAAATTTTTTGATTCAACATATGAAAGGGGCGAAACTTTCCGTTTTGTTTACGGACAGGAAATGCAGTTGATAAAAGGCCTTGAAAAAGCAGTTGGTCGAATGCACGAAGGAGAAAAGGCACTTGTACTGCTGCCTTCGGAACTTGCGTTTGGCAAATCTGGCTCTTCAACAGGCCTGGTGCCTCCTTACACCTCTATAATATATGAAATAAAGGTTACCCGGGTGCATTAAATTCCGGATCAGTTTAGCAGACTGCCAACAATATATTATTTTTGAAAACTGAAATTTTGACAATAAACTAACTTATCATCTTATTAACCAATTATTTAATTATGCAAAAAGGAAGAATTACAACCCTATTGATCGTGATTCTGCTTGCAGGAGTGTCTCTGGTCAGCTGTGACAGGGAAGACAGCAGGATTGAAGATGAGAGGGTATTGCTTGAGCAGTACCTTAAGGATAACGGCTATACAGATGTTCAGCCAACAAGCAGTGGTTTGTACCACATAGTAAAGCAGGAGGGAACAGGCGATAATCCCGACAGGGCTGATTTCGTCAATATTGAATTCGAAGCCAGGCTGGTTGACGGAACACTTTTTGAAACAAGTGACAGAAGCCTTGCCGCGCTATACAATATTGAACGTGAAGACAAGCTCTACGGTCCCGCAAAATTCAAACTTGAACACCTGGGGATCCAGGGATTAAGGGAAGGCATCATGCTGATGAAACAAGGAGGCTCGTCAAGGATCATTATCCCTTCAAACCTTGGATTCGGTGCAGCCGACCTCGGAATTGTGCCACCTTATTCAACTCTTATCTATGATGTTGACTTGATTGATGTTATAAAAGATCCTGTCGAACATGAAAAGAATCAGCTTAATCAGTACCTGATCGATAACGAGATAGACATACAGCCAACTTCAAGCGGGCTTTATTATATTGAAGAGGAGAGAGGTGATGGCAACCTGCCAGGTGACAACAAGGATATGACAGTACAATACAAGGGATATTTGCTTGACGGCAGAGTATTTGACCAGAGTACGCCAACAAATCCGCTGGTTGTAAACACCTCCGCCACCAATATCATACCGGGGTTCATTGAAGGCATCAGACTGATGAGAAAAGGAGGAAAAGCAACGATAATCATACCGTGGGACCTTGGATATGGAGCTGAAGGTTCGGGTGAAGGTATCATTCCTCCTTACTCAACCCTTGTATTTGATATTGAGATTTTAGATATCAACTGAAACCGGCCCGGTTGAAAAAAATTGTATAAATAACTATTAGATTCGATTTATGTTCAGGAATATTTTTATCGGGGTATTTCTGCCTGTATTATATCTTTTTTTATTTACATCCTGTAATGACGGCAGCTCTGACCTTCAAAGGGAAAAAGAGATGCGCCTGCTCAGGCAGTATCTGGAAGCCCATAATATAACTGTCGAACCTGAAAACAGCGGGCTGTATTTTATTCAGCAAACAGAGGGGCATGGTAAAAAACCTGCTGGAAATGACTGGATTATAATTAAATATACCGCCAGAACTATAAATGACAGGATATTTGACACCACTGACGAAGAGACAGCGGTAAGGAACAATATACATTCCCGATCAGTAATATATGGCGACCGGAGGGCGCCTCTCCAGGCTTTTATTGTTGCCGGTTTGAGAGAAGGGATCCAAATGATGCGGGAAGGGGGGCAGGCAACACTGATAATACCAAGTCACCTGGGCTACGGAAGTGAAGGAACTGGCAGAGTGTCACCTTATACCACGCTGATTTACGAAACTGAGCTGGTAAAGGTAATTAACGATCCCGAGGTTTATGAACAACAACTCATTAGTGACTATATACTCAAATACAATGACTCAACCCACCTATCAGTTCAGGAAAGGGAGAGTGGATTGTACTTTATAGAACTTACAAGTGGAACAGGGGAGGCACATCCGGAGGAGGATGATATTGTCAACGTATTTTACAGGGGAACGTTAACAGATGGCCGGGAGTTCGATTCGAACATAGGAGGCTCTGCTTTTACATTTACTATCGGAAAAAATGAGGCAATACCAGGATTTGAGGAAGGTGTAAGTCTTTTAAAGGCAGAAGGAAGAGCCAGGATTGTCGTGCCCTCGGAACTGGGATATGGTATACAGGGATCGGGTGAAAAGATTGTAGGTTATACACCGCTAGTGTTCGAGATAGAGCTTGCAAATATTCAGAATCCGTAATATCATATTCTCTATGCCTGAAGTATAAATATTACAAGGCGCTTGTGTATATCAGGTTTCTTTTTCCGCCAACCCAGAATGGTGTTTGTCGAAATGAATTCTGTCGGCATTGTAATATCACAGGCTATACATAACCTGGCAGAAGGCTGACAAACCGATAATATGCTTTCAACCATCTTCATATTCCGGTAGGGAGTTTCCATGAAGATTTGTGAACGGTTATTGATGGCAGAGTCATTTTCAATTTTCTTTAATGCATTATACCTGAGGGCAGGCTTGACCGGAAGATATCCGTGGAATATAAATGACTGACCGTTGAGCCCTGAAGCCATAAGGGCCAGGAAAATTGACGAAGGGCCGGTAAGGGGAATCACCCTTAATCCTTTTTCATGAGCCATTGAAACTATTTCTGAACCGGGATCTGCAACACACGGAATTCCGGCTTCGGAAATAATTCCGGTATCATTGCCCTCAAATGCCGGGGACAGAAATCCCGGAATATCCTCCTCAAGGGTATGTTTATTCAGGATATTAAATGAGACCTCATCAAGTTGAAAGGGAATCCCTGCCTTTTTGAGGAATCTTCTTGCAGTACGTATATCTTCTGCAATGTAGTACCTGAGTCTTTTAATTATCTGAAAAACCCGGGAGGGCAGCACATCATGCGGTCCTGTTTCGCCAAGCAGGTTCGGGATGAGATAAATGCTCCCCGGTTTTTTATCCGTTACCTTATTATCTGACATATCGGGAATATGGTTAATGATGCAAAATTAATCAATCTCCCCCACATACAATGATCACGACTAATGGCAATATTTTTCCAAAATAATGCATCTTTGCATTAAACACCAATGCTGTGAATTTTTGGTTGGTTTTTTTAAATACGGCCTGTCATAACCGGTTAAATTTGACTGGCTATTAAAATATTACAAATTGAAGATAACGTTTTTAGGCACTGGAACATCTCAGGGAATACCGGTTATTGCATGTCAATGTTCTGTTTGCAGATCAGATGACCTGAGGGACAAAAGGCTGAGGACATCTGTTTTGATAGAGACAGTTAACAAATCCATAGTTATTGATACCGGGCCTGATTTCCGTCAACAGATGCTCAGGGCAGATGTTCAGGAGCTTGATGCTGTTCTTTATACGCACGACCATAAGGATCATATTGCCGGCCTCGATGATGTCAGGGCATATAATTTTATAAATCAGAAAGCAGTCGACTTGTACCTTGAAGAACGTGTAATACCTGCAATAAAGAGAGAGTTCTCATATATTTTTGCAGAAAAAAAATATCCCGGAATTCCCCAGGTAAACCTTCACAAAATTGACAATTTCGTTTTTGAAGCCGCCGAACAAAAGATTATACCAATAAGGGCATTTCATTACCGTTTACCGGTACTTGGTTTCCGCATTGGTGATTTTACCTATATAACCGACGCCAATTACATACCCGAAGAAGAGAAGGAAAAGATTATCGGCAGCAGGTATATTGTTATAAATGCTTTAAGAAAACAGAAACACGTTTCTCATTTTACCCTCTCTGAAGCTGTTAAGCTGATTAATGAGTTCGGTCCGCAACGGGGCTTTATTACTCATATAAGCCACCAGATGGGTTTACACGAAGAGGTGCAGAAGGAGTTGCCACCGAATATCCTCCTTGCGTATGATGAGCTTAGTTTTGATACTTGTTAAGACTGCTACCTGGTTATTAAATTGTGATTAATATCATTAAAACTTTTAGCTAAAAAAGTCAAATTTACATATATTTATGGTCTAAATAATTTCTTTTATAAAACACTGTTTTACAATGAATTTACTTGAGCAAATCAAACTTAGCGCTAAAAAGCACAACAAGCGTATTGTTTTACCAGAAGGATCTGAGGAAAGAACATTGAAGGCCGCCGATATTCTTATCAGCAAAAAAATAGCACAGATAACTCTGCTGGGTGACCCGGATGCAATAATGTCTGAATCAGAAAAATTCGGGTTAACCAATATAAAGAATGCAAAGATAGTTGATCCGCTGAATAATCCGGATAAGGAAAGATATACCGATATGATGGTCCAGATAAGAAAGAACAAGGGCCTCACCCTGGCTGAAGCTGAAAAACTTATAGAAGACCCGCTTTATCTGGCAACGATGATGATCAAAGCCGGGGATGCAGACGGCGAAGTTGCCGGAGCCATGAACTCGACCGGCGACGTACTGAGGCCGGCTTTCCAATATGTCAAAACAAAACCAGGTATAAGCGTTGTGTCGGGAGCATTTATAATGATACTCAAAAACAGGGAGTATGGCGAAGAAGGTCTGATTGTATTTGCCGACTGTGCAGTACATCCTGACCCTACTGAATCGGAACTTGCAGAAATAGCTGTAGCAACCGCATCAACTACAAGGGCTATAGCAGGATTTGAACCAAAAATAGCAATGCTCAGTTTCAGTACCAAAGGAAGCGCAAAACATCCCATGGTCGACAAGGTAGTGAATGCTACGCGTATAGCATCAGAAATGGCCCCGGATGTACAGATTGAGGGGGAGCTTCAGGCAGATGCAGCAATCGTGGAATCTATAGGAAAAAGTAAAGCTCCCGGAAGCAAAATAGCCGGAGCTGCCAATGTTCTTATATTCCCGAATCTTGAATGTGGCAACATTGCGTATAAACTGGTTCAGAGGCTCGCAGGTGCTGAGGCAATAGGCCCTGTCTTACAGGGAATGGCTGCCCCGATAAATGACCTTTCCAGGGGATGTTCGATAAGTGATATAGTCAATCTTGTTGCCATAACGGCAAACCAGGCTGCAGAAAAATAACCAATAAAATATTAAAACTGAGCTCAAAATGGCTGAAACAAAAATTGAACCGATAGAACAGTACGGTTTAAGCAAAAAAGACCGACCCAAAACCCTTTTTTCCAAAGTGGGAATAGTTGGTTGCGGAAGCGTGGGGCAGGCGATTGCTCGCATTATCAGCTGCCGCGGAATTGAAGTGGTGTTCATTGAACTGTCGGAGGATCTTATAAGGCAGGCAATTGATTCGATAAGCTGCCACCTCGACATGATGATACAACGCTGGGGCATGACGCCTGGTGAAAAACGAAGCATATTGTCAAGAATTAAGGGAACATTGGATTATGAAGAGGTATCTGACTGTGACCTGGTAATAGAGGCGATTCTTTCAAAATCCCGCGACAGCAGTGTTGAAATGAGGAAGGAGGTCTTCAGAAAAATAGAGAAGCATGTCAGCCCCGAGACCATAATTGCAACAAACTCAACAACCCTTGTTATTACAGAGTTATCAGCAGAGCTGGAACATAATGAGCGCTGCGTAAGTCTCCATTTTTCAACAACTTCGCCTGATTCTGGAATTCTCGAAGTTGCAAGGGGACTGCACACCTCTGACGAGGCATATGAAAAAGTGCTTACCTTCGGGAAGCTTTTAAGCAAAGTGGTAATTCCTGTAGAGGAATCTCCCGGGCTGATCTCGGTAAGGCTTCTGGTGGTTCTGATTAATGAGGCCTGTCAGATACTTGTAGAAAATGTGGCAACCAAAGAGGATATAGACTTGACTCTAAGCAGCAGCCTTGCCACGAAACAGGGTCCTTTTGAGATGGCCGATCGTATCGGCCTTGACAGGGTGCTACGTTATATGGATAACCTGTATAATGAATTCGGCGACATAAAGTATAAAGCCAACCCCATAATTAAGAGGCTGGTCAGGGCTAATCAGCTGGGAAGGAAAACTGGCAGGGGTTTTTATGACTATGATGTGAACGGAAACCGGATAAGAACCTGAATTTAAAATACTCATATATAAAATCTAAAAGTTACACCAAATGAAGATAATGGTTTTGAACTGCGGAAGTTCATCTATCAAATACCAGCTTTTCAATATGGAGAGCAAAGAAATCCTCGCAAAAGGAATTGTTGAGAAAATAGGACTTAAAGGGTCCTTTATGAAACTGGAAAAACAATCGGGCGAAAAATTTAGATTTGAAGGCGAAATAATTGATCATCAAATAGGTATAGAATACATCCTGGGGGTACTTACCAGTAAAAATCATGGTTGCATAAAAAACCTTGATGAAATAGATGCTGTGGGCCACAGGGTAGTACAGGGCGGTGAGAAGTTTACTGACAGCGTGTTTATAGATGATGTGGTTTTTGGTGAAATAGAAAAGTACTGCGATCTTGCTCCATTACACAACCCTGCAAATATCAAAGGTATTGTAGCCATGAAAACACTGATACCCGGCATAAGGCAGGTAGCTGTTTTTGATACCTCCTATCATCAGACAATGCCTGACTATGCATACATGTATGGCATACCCTATTCGCTTTATACCAAATACGGGATAAGACGATACGGGTACCACGGAACCAGCCACAGGTTCGTCGCCAAAAAAGCGTGTGATTTCCTTGGTGTTGATATCAAAACAAAGAAGATAATATCATGCCATCTGGGGAACGGTGCATCGGTAACTGCTATTGACAAAGGAAAATCAGTCGATACCTCAATGGGTTTTACACCAGTTGAAGGATTAATTATGGGTACCCGTACAGGTGATCTTGATCTTGGTGTTTTAACCTATATACTTGACAAGGAAGAGATACCACTCACTTCCGTCAATACACTGATAAACAAACAGAGTGGTATGCTCGGTGTGACCGGTATTTCATCAGACATGCGTGAAATAGAGCTGGAAGCGGAAAAAGGTAATAAAAGAGCAATTATGGGATTACAGATGTATGATTACAGGGTGAAAAAATACATCGGGGCTTATGCTGCAGTACTGGGAGGAGTTGATATTCTGATTTTTACCGGCGGCATTGGTGAGAATGCCGACACAACCCGAAGAGGTGTGGCTTCAGATCTTGGGTTCCTCGGACTGGAACTTGATGATTCAATAAATACCGGTTTGCGAGAAACAACAAAAGTTATCAGCAAAAAAGATTCACAAGGGACAATTATTGTTGTTACGACAGATGAAGAACTGGTCATTGCTGAAGACACAAGACGCATAATTAACGAGATGAGCTGACATCATGGCACTAACCGATCCTGAACAGTTAGTTGAACTTGCCGGGTCAAAGTCAAAACAGCACCTTGTTGCAGCCTGGGCGGTTGATGAGCACTCAATTACAGCCATATCAAGAGCAGTGAAACGGGGTGTTGTTGATGCCACAATTGTTGGAGATGAAAAGATAATAGAGAAGGTGATCCTGAATAACAGCATTGATGCAGGAACAATTTCTATTGTGCATAAGCCCGATGACACATCAGCAATGGAAGAGTCCGTCAGGCTTATAGGTACACAACGCGGAAGCCTGCTTATGAAAGGCAACCTGAGCACGGATAAATACATGCGTGCTATACTCAACAAGGAAAAGGGGCTCATGGAACCCGGGGCTGTACTAAGTCACGTAACGGCAGTCAAAATGCCGGCATACCATAAATTACTGGTTATAGGAGATGTGGCAATAATACCCTTACCTGACCTTAAGCAGAAAATTGCAATTGCCAATTATCTTATAAAAACGGCAAATGCCCTTGGTATAACAAAGCCAAAGCTTGCGGTCATTGCTGCAACAGAGCAGGTACTTCCGGGAATGCAGGCTTGTGTTGATGCTGCAATATTAAGCAAAATGGCTGACCGTCAACAGATACGTGGTGCATTGGTAGACGGACCTCTTTCACTCGATCTGTCTATAAATAAAGAAGCTGTCAGAATAAAAGGAATAAACAGTGAAGTTGCTGGTGATGCTGACTGTTTGCTTTTTCCTAACATCGAGTCAGGTAATGTGTTTTACAAAATGATTTCCCAGACAGGTTCAGCCGGACAGGCTGCAATCCTCGTCGGAGCAAGGGTTCCGGCAGTTCTTTCTTCAAGGGGTGACAGCACGGAAACCAAGCTTTATTCCATAGCTCTCGCAGCATCGCTGGCCGGCTAATGAAATCCGGCGGTTATCAGGAAACTACCAACACATGGAAAACATCAGAATACTGGCAATTAATCCGGGATCAACCTCAACAAAGATTGCTGTTTATAACAACACGAAATCTGCATTCCTGAAAAACATAAAGCATTCAGCAGATGAACTCGCTGGTTTTAAAAGCATATCCGACCAGTATGAATTCAGGAAAAACTTTATTATCGACGAATTAAACAATGCAGGGATCGGGACAGACAGCCTCAATGCGGTAATCGGGCGGGGTGGACTTGTAAAACCCATCTCTTCAGGTGTCTACGAAGTAAACGGCAGAATGCTCGAAGATCTCAAAAAAGGAATTCTGGGGGAACATGCCAGCAATCTTGGCGGTTTAATAGCTCATGATATTGCTGCCTCCGTTCCGTCAGCACGCGCTTTTATTGCAGACCCGGTCGTTGTTGATGAGATGCAGGATGTTGCACGCATCACCGGTCATCCGTTGTTTGAAAAGCGCTCAATTTTTCACGCTCTGAACCACAAAGCTATCGGCAGGATTCACGCAGAATCAATTGACAGCGATTACAAGGACCTCAACCTAATTATAGCCCATCTTGGTGGCGGAATATCTGTAGGTGCGCATAAGAAAGGCAAAGTTATTGATGTTAACAATGCCCTTGACGGTGAAGGGCCATTCTCACCGGAAAGGACCGGATCTCTCCCATCCGGTTGCCTTGCAAGGCTGTGCTTCAGCAAAAAATACTCATTAGATGATGTCAGGAAAATGATCACAGGCAAGGGAGGTTTTATGGCATATTTCAATACCAATGACGCCTACGAAATTGAACTCAGGGCCAGGGACGGAGACCCGAAGGCCATCCTGATTCAGGATGCAATGGCCTATCAGATAGGCAAAGAGATAGGTGCCATGTCAGCTGTTCTTAAAGGTAGAGTTCACGCAATCATTCTTACCGGAGGGATTGCACACAACCCCGTACTGGTATCCTATGTGAAGGACATGGTTTCTTACATAGCTCCTGTTTTCATTTATCCCGGAGAAGATGAAATGAAAGCTCTGGCCATGAATGTCCTTATGGTTCTCACGGGAAAGATAGAACCAAAGGAATACAGATGATTGTAATAATTAATGATAGATTCTAAATGACTATGAATAATATTCTGAAATCAAACATGCTGAAAATTATAACAGTGCTTTTATTGGCATTTATCCCGGTTATATCAGGTGCATTGAAAGCATCGGACCACGGAAGACGGCATTTTTATGGCGGGTATATTGGAATTGACCTGAGCATGGCAAACCTTGTAAATCAATTCGAGGCTTCACCATTAGCTGGTTATCGTATAACTCCATGGTTGCATGCCGGGGCAGGGGCAAAATATCAGTATTATTATGATAAGAGATTGGATAATGTGTTCAGGGCACATATCTTTGGCCCCCTGATCTTTACCGATATTATTCCGGTACAAAATCTCAATGATGTGTTGCCTTTCAGATTTCTCGAGGCAGGTCTCTATGTGCACGGAGAAGTCAATATGTTTAATCTTCCGGTCGAGCATTTTGATGAGGATAACCGTTATACGGGCCAGAACCGGTTTTTCAGGCCGACCTGGGTGACAGGTATCGGTATTCGTTCAGTCGGGGTAGGCGGCAGGCATCTGCATATAATGATGATATTCGACCTCTCCGGGCATGAAAGGAGAATATACGAAAGACCGGCACTCAGAATAGGTTATTTTTTCTGAAATGTTTTTCAGAAGAAGGTATATTACTGTAATGCACAAAAAGCAAGAGCCCCTTTTCAGGGGCTCTGTTATTTCTGATATGGTTAGGCCGTATCAATTCTATTCTGCAGTCTTTACATTTGTTGCCTGGGGGCCTCGTTTTCCTTCGGAAATGTCGAACTCAACCTCCTGGCCTTCCTCCAGGACCCGGAAGCCTTCACGCTCGATACCGGTGTAATGAACAAATACGTCGTTACCTTCTTCGGTTTGAATAAACCCATAGCCTTTGGCTGAATCAAACCATTTTACTTTGCCTTTCATGATAAAAAGAATTAAATTAAAAAATAGTTAATAGTGAAACACCTTGCAAATATCAGTTTTTTTTTTCAGCTTATCAATTATTTTGCAATAAATCAACATAATTACATATTTTAAAACTAATTGATACAAGCCGGTGTATAACCTTTACAAGCCCTATCAATAATCTCCGCTCAAGACAACAAATCCACCCGATATTTGTTCATAACAGTAATAAACTGTGAACCCTAAGAGATCCATTTTACCTTTTTCTGATTTGGTTATTCCCTTTATTAACACTTACTTTGTATTCTGAAACCAGGTTTAAAACAAGGGGGAATCCTTAATTATCAGGCACAGCTTTGCCCGAAGCGGGATGTCCCCCGGTTTATTTTAATTAAAACATATTTATGATGACTATTAAAGAGAACAAGGTTGTATCACTTACTTATGAACTCAGGGTTAACGACGAAAAAGGAGAGGTAGTTGAGAAAGTCGAACAGAATGCCCCTTTGACTTTTTTGTTTGGAAGGGGCAACCTTCTTCCTGATTTTGAAGCAAATATTAACGGACTGAAAAAAGGGGATCCTTTCAGCTTTATGCTTGAACCTGAAAAGGCATACGGACAGGTTTCAGAAGAGGCAATCGTCGACCTTCCAAAGAACATTTTTGAGGTAGAAGGTAAAATTGACGAAAATCTACTTAAGGTTGGAAACAACATTCCTATGCAGGACAACAGCGGAAACAGGCTGAACGGCATAGTGCTTGAAATTGGAGATGATGCGGTAAAAATGGATTTCAACCATCCCCTGGCAGGAGACACTCTCTTCTTTGAAGGCGAGGTTTGCAATATCAGGAAAGCAACTGAAGAAGAGGTCAGTCACGGCCATGTGCACCAGGGTGGCGGTGCACATCCATGCGGCGGCTGAAGCCCCGGCATGTGTTGCAAATAATAGAATATGTACGATCCGGGAAAAGGAGATGGGTTTCGGGGAATTGCTGCAGCATTCCTGATAATCGGATTGTGGTTCGGGGGACTGGTGATATTTCTGCAGCTTGACACAGCTACTGTGCCATGGTATGTTATTGTAGGTGCAATACTGATCCAGACCTTCCTCTATACAGGCCTGTTCATAACGGCACATGACGCTATGCATGGAGTTGTGTACCCTTCAAATCTAAGAATCAACAACTTTATCGGGAGAACGGCAGTCTTCCTTTATGCCCTGTTCTCCTATGACATGCTCCATACCAAGCACTGGGATCATCACAGGTACCCGGCCACCGAAAAGGACCCCGATTATCATGATGGCAGGAACCCGGGCTTTTTCAGCTGGTATTTCAAATTCATGACTGGTTACCTGAAATGGTGGCAGATACTGGGAATGGCGGTTATTTTCAATATTCTGCACCTGGCACTTAACGTAGGAGTAATCAATCTGCTGCTGTTCTGGGCACTGCCAGCCATTGCCAGCACATGGCAACTTTTTTACTTCGGCACATTCCTGCCTCACAGGGAGCCCGGAGGAGGCCACAGCAACAGGCACAACTCAACAAGCAACGATTATCCTGTACTTATGTCTTTCCTTACCTGCTATCATTTCGGCTACCATCTTGAGCACCATGAATTCCCTTACGTTCAGTGGTGGAAACTTCCTAAGGTAAGGAAAAACTGGGACGGGCAGGTTTCCAAAAACACCTGATATTGTTACCTCCTCTTTATTCAGACCTTGGATCAGGGCGGGAGGGGAGACGTGCCATCTTGCTTACCTCGACTGAAGGGAAGTCAAACTCCTCTGTTACCCGTCCCTCGATAAGATAGACACCGGGTCCTGTGAAGGGGTACTTTTTGAGCACCGGAGGAAAGTTCACCGTATCAAAGAATTCACCCTTTTCATCAAGGAAGCAGCCGAACTGCATGATCTCTTTTCTGACTGTGCGAACATACTTGGTTGTTACCAGATCACCCACCATTCGCACAGTTTTGCCTTTGCCTGCCGGTGTGTTGGCAGCCTGCCGCGTCGCACTGCCTCTGCCTGCCGGTGTGTTGGCAGCCACTCGCATGGCCCTGGCGGCGGTATCAGCCGCGGTATTGTCTGCTGTTTGCGCGGCCCTGCGGTTGCCTGGTGGAGTGCTGTTTGTCATCTGCATCGTCCTGTCGTTGCTGGCGTGAAGATCGGCTGCCATGGTGTTGCCGCGGTAGGAGGTTTGCAACATGTCGAAGCGTGACATGGTGACGGGAAAACCCAGCAGCTCGGTCTCATCCCATGCATCTTCCAGCAGGGTGTCGTTCATGGGAGGGAGGGTATATGTTTTTGCTGCCTCGCTGAAAAGCTTCCTGCCAAACTTAACCTTTTTCTCCTTTGTTGTCAGGAAGTGGGCCTCCCAAAGCAGCTCCTTTTTGGTTTTACCGGTAAAACGCAAAGCCCCGCAGCGAATCAGTATCTTAACCTGTTCTATTCCGGCCGGCGCCCGCTCCATGAAATCGGCCAGTCCCCGATACTCCCCGTACCGCTCCCTTTCATCCTCCACCTGTTTTCCCACCTGTACCTCCAGGCTTTTAAGGTGCACAAACCCCAGGTAAATAACATCCCCCCTGATGCTGGTCATGTACCTCCCCCTGTTCACGCATGGCAGCTCTATGTTGGCGCCGTAACGCCTGGCTTCGTTCACATAGACCCACGTGCGGTAGAACCCCCCGAAATTATTGATAACCGCCACATGGAACTCATGTGGAAAATGGGTTTTAAGGTAAAGGCTCTGGTAGCTCTCCACCGCATATGAAGCCGAATGCGCCTTGCAGAAGGCATAGCCGGAGAAGGATGCTATCTGCCGCCACACCTCGGCCGTAAGCTCTATTGGATAGCCCCTTTCACGGCAGTTATCGAAGAAGCTGTTCTCTATCCGCTCAAACTCTTTTCGCGAGCGAAACTTGCCCGACATGGCCCGGCGCAGTATGTCGGCATCGGCCAGGTCGAGTCCCGCGAAATGGTGGGCTATCTTTATCACATCCTCCTGGTACACCATTATCCCGAAGGTCTCGCCAAGCTGCTGCTCAAATACCGGGTGGAGGTAGCTGAACGATGCCGGGTTATGGAACCGGTGTATATACTCCTTCATCATCCCGCTCTTCGCGACCCCCGGCCGGATGATCGAGCTCGCCGCCACCAGCCTCAGGTAATCCCTGCACCTGAGCTTCTTGAGCAATCCCCTCATAGCCGGAGACTCAATGTAGAAGCAGCCGATCGCTTCACCCTGGTAAAGCCTTTCGTTTATCTCCGGGTCTCTCTTGAACTCACTGACCCTGTGCACATCTATCTTCTGGTTGCGGTTTTCCCTTACGATGCCGACACACTCGCCGATATGCGCAATGCCGCGCTGGCTCAGTATATCAAGCTTTTCAAAACCTATCTCCTCGGCCACGTACATGTCCCATTGCGTGGTGGGAAACCCCTTTGGCGGCATATCAAGGGCGGTGTAGCAGGTTATCGGCTCCTCGGATATCAGCACCCCTCCTGCATGTATGCTCCGGTAGTGCGGGAAATCGATGATCTGCCTGCCATAGTCAAAGATCTTTTTTGTCAGGTCATTCTGCAGCAGCGGGTCGCCGGGCCTGTCCACGAGCTGGTCTATATCGGCCTTCGGAATGCCGTAAACCTTGCCCAGTTCACGTATTATTGAGCTGTCGCGGAAGGTGTTGATGGTGCCAAGCAGTGCTGTATGCTCCCTGCCGTAGCGCTTGAATATGTAGTCGATCACCTCGTCCCGCTCCTTCCACGAGAAATCAATGTCGAAGTCCGGGGGACTCGTACGCTGGGGATTTATGAACCGCTCAAAGTAGAGATTCAGCTCAACGGGATCTATATCGGTAATCCTGAGGCAGTATGCCACGATGCTGTTGCCGCCGCTGCCTCTGCCTACATGGTAGAAGCCACGGTACATGGCATACCGTATTATGTCCCACGTTATAAGGAAATATGATGAGAAGCCCAGCCTGTCGATCACCTCCAGCTCCTCCCGCACCCTCTGGGCCGCCTTTTTATCGTTGCCGTACCTGTACTTCAATCCGTCACCGGCCAGTTTCTCCAGCAGCAGCTTGTCGTCGTAGCGGCTCCCGGTAAAGGTCCGTTTGTTCTTTGGCGCCGATCTGTTAAACGTGAAGCTGCATTTTGCAAGCAGTGCTGAGGCATTCAGCAGGAGGGAGGGGTTGTTTGCATATATCTTTT
>SLMM01000003.1 GCA_007133565.1 Bacteroidales bacterium | reverse complement strand
CGGATCATAAATAACCCTGTTGACTGATGTGGCCTGCAGTCCATAGAGTTTGTTGACCGACAGCAGAGTGTCGCCCTTAACCATGAAAACCCCTCCCAGTTCACTGAATGGCGATGTTTTAGCAGCAAGATAAAGGTTCCCTTCTTCATCTTCTGTCATATTAACGGTTTCGGATATTCCGTTCAGCCTGGTTATATCCGATGCGCAATGACGAACAATGAACTCCACGTTGCCCGGAGCCCAGATCGTGTCGCCCGCCGATGTAACGTATGCTGATATGAAGCTTGATATTCCGTGGTGGCGGGGTATATGTACAATCGGTTCATCCCTGCCGGGATAGTATTTAAAAAGCCCGCTGACAGAAGCAGTTAAGTAAATGAAAGAATCTGTCTCCAGAAAATCGAAAACCCTGATCCGGGCCTCTCCCGGCATCTGCTCAGATAAATAGAGCCGGTAATCTCCTTGTCTGAGTGAAGCAAAACCGTTATCTCCAGCAATTAAAAGCATTTCTCTCTCTTTGCTGTAATGAATGCGGTGAATTCTATCGCCCGGCAGAGAATCAGCCGGGATAACCTTATTGAAGTTTTTACCGTCATACATCACTATCCCTTCACCCTGAATTCCCAGCCACAGGTTTCCATCACCGTCTTCTGCAACAGCCCTGACCAGTATTCCCGGAAGTCCTTCAGCCAGGCCATATACCCTTATCCGGTCGGCGTATAATTGTACCAGTCCGGCATTCGTGCCCGCCCAGTAAAAACCCCTGGAATCTTTAACAAGGTCGTAAACAGTGTTGGTTGGCATCCCTTCGTTCATCCCGATATTCCTGTAACCAAAATGTCCTGAATATAAATCCGCCGGGAATACAAACAGCAGGATCAGGAGTGTCAGGACCGGTGCCTGAGTACCAGTTTGGGATACCACCCTGATCGCGGTACTTGCCAGGGGAAAGGAGTTATTTTTAACGGCAGCTTCCATACCGGAAAAATAATCATTATGACCGTCTGGTAAGACGTTTGAGGAACTCATCACTTCGCCGGTGAGCCACCTCAAGCTGCTCACCGTTATGCAATATTATGAGGTTTTCAGCTTTTACGAAAGTCTGTACATAATTTAGATTTACCAGGAATGACTTGTGGATTCTGAAAAAAAGTTCATCCGGCAGTATTTGCTCCATATCTTTAAGGGTTCTTGAAACCAGGTAGTTTATATGCTTTTTGAGATGCACCTCACAATATGATTCCATAGCCCGGCAATACATGATTTCCGGTATCTTTTCCATCTGGTAACCATCTTTTGTGGGAAGCGCTATACTGTTGAACACATTGCCTTCAGCAGAGAAATTGCTTACCAGTGTATTTATCCTTGCCTTGTTTGTCTCGGCAGACAATCTTGATTTTTCAAAGCGGTCCATCAGTTTCGCGATGTCATCATGGTTAACCGGCTTGAGAAGGTAGTCAAATGCAGCAACCTTTATGGCCTCAATGGCATATTGTTCATATGCAGTGCAGAATACCACCTCGAAAGGTACTTCTTCAAAATGCTGGAACAGGGCAAAACCGTTCTGCGCGGGCATCTCAATATCAAGAAAGACTATATCGGGGTTGTGATTTTTTATTGCCGAAACCCCTTCGGCAACCGACGATGCCATATCGACCACCTTAAGCCTGTTGCCTAGAAATGACAGGATAAGCTGATTGAGGGTCAGCCTGGCATGCTTTTCATCGTCAATTATTACCGATGTGAACATGGCTATTGGGTTTGAGATGGCAATATATAACAAATAATATACAATAGGATAAAGAAATTTGGCCTGCGGCCGATTTCTCATGCGATAATCTGTCCGGGTCAGTAATATTGAACAGATGATAAATTCATTTATATTTGCACTCATATTTTATGCTACATCGATTAAATGGACCTTGCATCCTTCTTTGAAATATTCCGGCTAAACGTACTTAACACAACATGGCTTGAGATAACGGCTGTGGGCTTCGGACTTGCAAGCGTTTGGCTTGCAAAGAAGGAAAACATACTTGTATATCCCACCGGTATTGTAAGTGTGCTTATCTATGTATACATCTGCTTTTTTGCAAAGCTGTATGCAGATATGGGGATCAACTTTTTCTATTTTCTGATGAGTGTATATGGGTGGTATATGTGGACCAGAAAGGATGACAGAAGAGAAAAACTCAAAATTACAAGATGTGGGTTACCTGGCCGGTTGTTCAATATAATATCAGGGCTGCTGCTGTTCTTCCTGCTGAGTTACATATTGAGAAATTACACCGACAGTGATGTGCCCTGGTGGGATTCATTAACAACGGCAATCTTTATTGTTGCAATGTGGTTGATGGCACGTAAAAAAATAGATCACTGGACCGCCTGGATGGCAGGGAATTTGATATCGATACCCCTTTATTTTTACAAGGGGCTGGTTTTTACAAGCTTTCAGTATGCCGTTTTCCTGCTTCTTGCAATAGCCGGATATATTGAATGGGACAGGAAACTGAAGGAAAAAGTTGCTGCCCCGTCAGCATAACATGTAATTTGTATGGCCAAAATAAAACAGAATACTATACAGATAAAAATATTTGTATCCTTCCTGGCCATCCTCTTTCTGGGTATGGCCGCATGCAGGGAGGAGTGCCATTACAAGCCCCGTTCGCATGCCGGTGTGGAGTTCTTCTCCATAATTGACGGGACTGCGGCAGAAGCCGGGGTAAATCTTCTGGAGCTGAAGGGGGTAGGAAGGGAGGACAGTTTACTTTATGAAAACAGGACCAATATCAGGGCTCTCTCTCTTCCGATGAACGGAATGGCTGAAGAGACGGGGTTCATCTTTGTTTTTGAGGAGCACACCGATACCATATGGTTCAGGTATGAGGTAATTCCATTTTTTCTTTCGCAGGAGTGCGGATTTATGCTGAATTTTGAACTGGCCGATGTCTCCTATACCACTGCCGGCATTGATTCGGTGGTTATCGTCACCAGGAAAATAACCAGTTTTGATGATACGAATATCAGGATCTACCATTAGTGCAATATTTTTATTGCTGGTTGCGCTTGAAGGAGCTGCCGCTGAGCCAGACGACACCCTATATGTCCGCGCCGGTGAATCGCATGTCACGGGACTGAGATTCGGATTCAATTTGTCACGGCCATTGTGGAGATTTGCTGAGCCCGCAAGGATGGGCTTTGAGGCTGTCGGCGACTTCAATATCGGACCCGAATATTTCGGTGTGGCGGAGGCAGGTTTTTCCTTTCGTGACCTGGATGAACCGGATTACCAGCTCAGGGAGCGGGGGGTGTTTTTGCGGGCCGGAGGTGACAGGGGCCTTTACAGGTATAATGGTGATCTTATAGCTGTTGGTGCAAGGCTGGGCGTTGCGGCATGGGAGAGGGCAGCGCCCGGGATAATTGTTGAACCCGGCTACTGGGGAGATTACACGGGATCCCTTGAGAGCGAGTTTTTCATAAGGCAATGGGCAGAGGTTGTCCTGGCGCTTAAAACCGAGCTTTTCAGCAATATTTTTATCGGATGGAACATCCGCGGTAAGCTGCTGTTATTTGACCGTGGCGACAGGCATATGAACGAGAGGTACATTCCGGGCTTCGGGGCCGGTGAGACAGGGAGCACCCTTGGCTTTGATTTTTACATCTATTACCGGTTTCCGTTGAGAAATTAGTAAATTGAGCCTTTTTTATGCTAAGCAAGAAAATATTTTTTGGGGCTGTGCTTATCTTGTTCCTGTTTATCGGGTCATCCAGCCTTCATGCACAAATATACGGTACAGGCTTTGGTGTTCTTCTGGGTAATCCCTCAGGGGCAACCATGAAAGTGTTCTTTACAGAACGTGACGCATTCGAGGGCATTATTGCCACGAGCTGGAGGGGTATTTCGGCAACGGCCCTTTACGAGCTTCACTTTGCATTTCCCAACCCGAAGTTCAGAAACACACACTGGTATCTCGGTGCCGGAGCCCACGCCGGGCGGTGGGATAATACTGCTCCCTTCTATGATGGCCCCGGCAATATAATCCCCCTGGGCATAAGCATGGTAGCCGGGGTAGAATCAACTTTTGGCAATTACCCATTTGCTTTTGGCTTTCATGTGATGCCTTCATTGAATATTACGGGCCATTTTTCTCCCAACATTTTCCAGGCAGGAATAACGGGAAGGTATATTTTTTAATTTTTTTTTGCAGAAAGAAAAAAAAATATATCTTTGCAGACCGAATAAAAAAACACGGTCCGTTCGTCTAGGGGTTAGGACGCCAGGTTTTCATCCTGGTAACAGGGGTTCGATTCCCCTACGGACTGCAAAGCAATAACTAATTAACAGATCAGAATGGCAAATCATCCATCAGCAGCCAAAAGGGCAAGGCAGAGTCTTAAAAGAAGGCTGGAAAACCGTTATTACGCGAGAACAGCACGTAATGCGGTAAGGAAACTACGTGAGATAGAGGAAAAGGAGAAGGCTGCGGAGATGCTGCCCCGCGTTTCGGCTATGCTTGACAAACTTGCAAAGAGGAGTGTAATACACAAAAACAAGGCATCTAACCTGAAATCAGGTTTGCAGAAGCACGTGAACAGCCTGTAAAAGTCAGCTCTGAAAAAAGCATTAAGGGTGCCCCAATCTCACGGGACACCCTTTTTTGATTCTTTCCGCTCCCCCCTTGTATCGTTATCCGGAATTTTGTAACTTATAATTAAAAACATTAACCGGAACGAATGGAAGAGATCAAAAAAGTAAGTATAAGAGACTGGGCCGAAGATGACAGGCCCAGGGAGAAGCTGCTTGCAGGCGGGAGCCTTGTACTGAGTGATGCCGAATTGATTGCCCTGCTTATTGGATCGGGAAACAGGGATGAGACGGCAGTCGCTCTTGCAAGGCGCATACTGGGTTCTTTCGGCAACAGCCTGAACAGGCTGGCCAGGCTATCAGTGCGTGAGCTGATGCAATTCAGGGGTATTGGCACCGCAAAAGCAGTGGCCATTGCTGCTGCACTTGAGTTGGGACGAAGAAGGAAAGTCGAGCAGGTTGCCGAAAAACCGTCAATAAAGTCCAGCCGCGATGCATATGTAATAATGCTCCCTATGGTGGGCGATCTGTCGCACGAGGAGTTCTGGATCCTTTTGCTGAACCGATCCAACAGGCTCCTGGATGTAATACGAACCAGCCAGGGTGGTATTTCAGGAACGGTTACAGATATCCGTATGATATTGAAAAATGCGATATTGCATTCGGCATCATCACTGGTTTTGTGTCACAATCATCCGTCGGGCAACCTTAAACCGAGCCGGGCTGATATGGAGATTACCAGGAAGATGAATGATGCCGCCCGCCTTATGGATATAAAAGTTCTGGACCACATAATACTTGCCGATAGTGATTATTTCAGTTTTGCCGATGAGGGCCTCTTGTAGAGTGGATCAAAAGGGTTATATTTAGGGGTACAAAAATCTGCCGGTATGATCAAAAACCTTGGTGAAAATAATTCCATACTCAGCCAGTTTATTGCTGAGTTGCGCGATGGGAAAATCCAGGGCGACAGATTGAGATTTCGCAGGAACCTGGAACGCATAGGCGAAATATTTGCCTATGAAATAAGCAAGCATTTGACATATAAGAAAACCGATGTCCAGACCCCACTCGGAGTGGCATGCATGAACCTCCCCGAGCAGGACCCGGTTCTTGCCACCATTTTGCGCGCCGGGCTCCCTTTCCAGCAGGGCTTCCTGAACTACTTCGACAATGCCGGCAATGCTTTCATATCTGCATACCGGAAATATCACAAAGACGGGACATTCGATATCAAGTTCGAGCATATGTCGTCACCCGAACTTGACGGGAAGATACTCATCCTTACTGATCCAATGCTGGCCTCAGGCTCATCGGTGGTTATTGCCTATAAGGTCCTGCTTTCAAAAGGCATCCCTTCACACACTCATATTGTTTCCATTATCGCGAGCAGGGAGGGTATCGATTATGTGAAAAAACAACTGCCTTCAAGGAAGATTACCCTATGGGTAGGCGCCATTGACGATGAGCTGACAGTAAAGGGATATATAGTGCCAGGTTTGGGCGATGCAGGTGATCTTGCTTTCGGGGGCAAGGAATAGGACAGTGAACTCCTTTTCTGTCAAATTATTTCCGGTTCACCTGGCTGGAGTTTTCGTACCTGGCAACTGTCGTTACATTCAGCTAGCAGCTCGGAGACTGTTTTATTGAACACCGGATGCACCAGGCCGGGGTTTACCTCAACAAGAGGCTCGAGCGCAAAACGCCTTTTGTGCAGCTCAGGGTGCGGTATAACAAGGTTTTTATGACTGATTATCCTGTCATTGTAGAACAGGATATCGATATCGATGGTGCGGGCGGCAACCTCTCCGCCACGTCTTATCCGTCCAAGCTTTTTTTCTATGGCTCTTAAAGCCACAAGCACGCCAGCCGGTTCGAGCCGTGTATCGGTAACAAGAAGCTGGTTGAGAAAGGGTGTATCATGCTTGAACCCCCAGGGCTCGGTTTCCCAGATTGATGAAGATGCTTTTATTTTGCCGATGAGCAATGATATCTTTTCGGTTGCCATGCTGAGGTACATGGCCCTGTTTCCGATATTCCCCCCTAGTAAAAGATATATTCCACCCATAGCTGCCGAAAAATTGAAGGCAAATATATAACCGGCAGATTGAAATTGCAAACATATTATTTTAACCAAATGGATTATTTGTCATATTTTTATACTTCTTAACCGGCCGCAACAATGGCTGATCAATTTGTTTTCTTTGTATTATAACTAAAACATATTACCAATGAAGAGTTTCTTGAAATACCTTCTTGCCTCTGTTCTCGGAGTGCTGATAGGCTTTATGCTTGTTTTCTTTATATTCATGGGTATAATAGGCGTGATGATAGCTTCGGCCGACAGGACTGTGGATGTGAGGCCAAATACGCTGTTCCACATGAGGCTGGACCAACCGATTATTGACCGTGCCTCGAAGAATCCTTTTGACGGGTTTGACTTTATTAACATGAGGCCTGTTTCGCGGCTAGGGCTTCATGATATTCTTGAGAATATCGAGAAGGCAAAAAATGATGATAACATTGAAGGAATCTTTGTCGAGATATCATTTCCCCAGGCAGGGATATCAACACTGGGAGAGATAAGGGATGCCCTGGAAGACTTCAAAGAATCGGGCAAGTTCATTCTTGCATATGCCGATAATTATACACAGAGTGCATACTACCTTGCTTCAGTTGCCGATCATGTGTATCTCACCCCAACAGGGCTTGTGCAGTGGAATGGCCTGCGCTCTGAGATAGTTTTCTTTAAGGGGGCGCTTGAGAAACTCGGACTGGAGCCGCAGATAATAAGGCACGGTGAGTTCAAATCGGCGGTTGAGCCCTTCATGTACGATAGTATGAGCGAGGAGAACAGGGAGCAGGTGATGACATACCTTTCGTCTATATGGAATGTTATTGCTGACGGGGTGTCGCGCACCAGGGGGATACCCCAGGAGCGGCTGGATGAGATTGCTGACCGGCTGCTGGTCAGGAGCGCAGAGACTGCTCTGGAGCACGGGCTGGTGGACAGGCTTATGTACAGGGACCAGGTATTATCAAAACTTAAGGAGCTGACAGGCCTGGAGGAGGATGACGATATACGGTCGGTGAACATTGCACAATATACAAAGGTGCCCAAAAAACGTGAGTTCAGGGGACTGCCGCGCGAAAAGCTCGCGATAGTGTTTGCAGAGGGCGCGATAGGTCCCGGAGAAGGCTCAGATCTTTCAATCGGTTCGGTGCGGATATCAAGAGCTCTTCGTGAAGCCCGCCGGGACACAACGGTAAAGGCAATAGTTTTCAGGGTAAACTCCCCCGGTGGGAGTGCGCTGGATTCTGAGGTGATCTGGAGAGAGGTCGAACTTGCGGCAAACGAGAAGCCGGTTATTGTCTCCATGGGTGATCTGGCAGCGTCGGGCGGATATTACATAGCGGCACCGGCTACCAGGATAGTGGCAAGCCCGCAAACAATAACCGGCTCGATCGGTGTATTCGGGCTCCTGCTTGATGCAAGCGAGTTTATGAATGACAAGCTGGGCATAACGGTTGATGTTGCCAAAACCAATGAGTTTGCCGATATGGGAAGTATTTACAGGCCTCTTACCCCTGCAGAAAGAGATATCCTGCAGGAGGGTGTGGAGGATGTTTACCGTGCATTTACAAAAAGGGTAGCTGATGGCAGAGGGATGGATGTGGAAAGGGTTGATGAGATAGGCCAGGGACGGGTATGGAGCGGTTATGATGCCCTGGAGCTTGGACTGGTTGATGAGTTCGGTGGACTGGCGCGGGCTGTTGAGATTGCAGTAGAGGAGGGGGGACTGGAGCATTATCGCGTTCTGTCACTGCCGACCCAGCCGGATCCGTTTGAGGAGCTGCTGAAAAGCCTTGGCAGCGGGGTCAGGATGAGGCTTGCCGGCAATGTTCACGGTTCACTGGTCCGGCATTACGAAACCCTTCAGCGTGCCCTCGAGAGCCAGGGAGTACAGGCAAGAATGCCTTTTGACATGGTGGTATACTGAAAAATTTTAACGGCCACCGCGGCCTGTAACAGACCCTGATCATGCAATACCCGCTTAATCCTGGTTTAAGGGTGCTTCTGGCACCGCTGTCAATCCTTTACGGGGCGGGAGTTCTTATACGCAATACCTGTTTTGAATGGGGTATCTTCAGATCGCGCTCGTTCCCTTTTCCGGTAATTTCTGTGGGCAATATCACCGTTGGTGGCACGGGGAAGACCCCTCATGTTGAATATATAGTTTCATTGCTCAGGGAGAAATTTGGTGTTGCCGTGCTAAGCCGCGGTTACAAAAGGAAAACAAGGGGGTTTGCGGTAGTTTCAACCGAATCGGGTGTTGATGAGGTTGGCGACGAGCCGTTGCAGATGAAAAGAAAATTTCCGGATGTGGAGGTGGCTGTTGATGGCAACAGGGTCAGGGGAATCGGGAAGCTTTGCAGGTACAGCAGCGGTCTGCAGGCATTTGTGCTTGATGATGCGTTCCAGCACAGGTGGGTCACTCCCGGTATATCGGTACTGCTGATCGATTATAACAGGCAACTGAAAGACGATATGCTGCTCCCCGCCGGTAGCCTGCGGGAGTTCATCTCAGCAAAAAAGAGGGCGGTCATAGTGGTTGTAACCAAATGCCCCGCCGGGATAAAGCCGATAGAGAGGCGCATAATAACGAAGGACCTGAACCTTTTTGCATGGCAGTCCCTCTATTTTTCTACCTTTGACTACGGTGAGCCCAGGCAGGTTTTCAGCCAGGGCATGCCTTTCCCCGAAAGGGAAATAATGAAATCGGAAAAAGCCAGGATACTGATGGTTACCGGCATAGTTTCACCCAGGCCCCTGAAAAAGCACCTTCGCGGCATCTCACCCAGGATAACCCAGCTTGTGTTTCCTGACCATCACAGGTTCCGGAAAAGGGACATTGCCAGGATAAGGGAGGTGTGGGATAAGATGGAGGGCAAGCTGAAGGTGCTGGTTACTACCGAAAAGGATGCAGTGAGGCTCAGACAAACCGCCGGAATGGATGATGAAATTAAAAAGCACATGTATTATATCCCCGTTACAGTGAAATTTATTGATGATGAAGGGGGATCGTTCAATAATAAAATAATTGACTATGTTGGAAAAAATAAAAGAAACCACATCCTTTGTTAAAGAGACCACATCGTTTGATCCTGAGGTTGGTATAATCCTTGGAACCGGGCTGGGGGGACTGGTTCATGAGATAGACATGCTGCACAAGCTTGATTACGAAGATATACCCCATTTCCCTGTTTCAACCGTTGAGGGGCACAAGGGGCGGCTGATATTCGGGATGCTGGCAGGTAAAAAGGTGGTTGCCATGCAGGGCCGCTTTCACTATTATGAGGGTTATTCCATGCAGGAGGTCACCTATCCGGTAAGGGTGCTCAAGTACCTGGGCGTTAAGATTCTGATGGTGTCAAATGCCAGCGGGGGAGTGAACCCTGAATATGAGATAGGCGACCTGATGGTGCTTAACGATCATATCAACCTGCTGCCCAATCCTCTTATAGGCCCTAACAATGAGGAATTCGGGCCCCGGTTCCCCGATATGAGCGAGCCATATGATCACGAAATGATATCAAGGGCATTGTCAATAGCGCGAAGGCATAGTATCAGGGCTCATCAGGGCTGCTATGTCGGCGTTACCGGTCCCACCCTTGAAACACCCAAAGAGTACCAGTATTTCAGGGTTATAGGCGGCGACACGGTAGGGATGTCGACCGTTCCCGAGATCATCGTAGCCCGGCAGATGGGGCTTCCCTGTTTTGCTATTTCAATTATAACCGATCTTGGCGTGCCGGGGCGTATCGTAAAGGTTACCCATGAGGATGTGCAGGAGGCTGCCGAGCTTGCCGAGCCCAAGATGACCCTTATCATGAAAGAGCTGTTGAAAAGGGTGCTCTGCTGAGCAGTAATGGGCTTTTTCTCCTGGAGGGGGCAAGTGAAAATAAGTTAAGGTTTCAGTGCGGGTTATTCCCTGAGCCTGCCAGCGAGCACTACCGTTGCACGGTGTGCTGCAGTATCTCCGTCGGGATGGAACAGCTCCATGAAGATAAGATATATGCCGAGGCGGGAGCCAATATTTGAGTCATTGCGTCCGTCCCATGAATAGGTGCCTGACGTACCGAGCAGTTCATTCCTTGCAAGCCGCCTGACAGGCCTTCCGCGCGAATCAAATACTGTTATGCTCCCAATGTACCCCGGTTTGGGCAGTTCATAGTGAATGTGCGCAACATCATTGTGCCCGCTGTTGTCAGGGGAGAAAATTTCAGGTACGACACTCAGCACTTTCCTGGTGTTTCCCTGGTCATCCGAGTACTGGGAATTTTTGTAGCCCGGCGTGGCAAAACCGCTGCTTTCTCCTGCGCTCAGCCAGTTTGTGGGATCTGCAGAGGGCCTGTTAAAATGTATCCTCTCGAGCGACACCCCTTTATTGTCTGTCAGTGCCGGCGAGTGCATGCCGGCTGTGTACTGAACATGGTCAATTATGTTGAAGTTCAGGTCGGTTATTGCAATGTGTCCGCTCTGGTTGTTCATCCGGGGCATGCGCTCCATCTGGATGAATGAACCCGGACCTGCGGTGTGGTAATGCATTTTCACCCTTTCGGGGGAGGTGGAAAGGACCGCGTATTCGCCCGGGAAGAGGAGGTATCCTCCCGGTGCCGCCACATATGCCGGTCCCGGTACCCCGTTGTCCATTCCCGTCAGCAGTATCATGCGCAGGTCAATGGTTTTTGCCGACCTGTTGTACAGTTCGACAAATTCTGACCCTCCCGGCCAGGGGTTGAAAAGCAGCTCGTTGATAACAATGTCGTTTTGACGGGGTTTTACCGGAATGGTAAAACGTGCTGACAGTGACCCCTCGTTTGCAAAATTGCCGGCACAGTCGTACACGCCCCTGCTTATTTCAATAGTGTAATCCCTTGCATCTTTGAAATCATAACCGAAGGAGAGGTCCGTTTCATTGAAAAGGGGTTCTGCCGGGACAGCCGAGAGCGGGTTTCCAATCCCTTCTGCATAGTATATGTAGGGCGACCAGCCTGATGAAGGATGCATCGGCTCACTGAAATGGAGCCTTATGCTTCCGGTATGGTGAAATGTTGCCCTGAGAAGGGTGGGAGGGATAGTGTCGGGGTTGTCGCCGAGCACCGAGTTGGGAGCGCCGGGTGTCCCCCCTGAGCTGCTCTCTGATGCTCTCCAGTTGGAAGCGCCTCCGCACGGGTTGAAGGGGTCGACCTGCTCCAGTGACCATCCCCCGCCTGCCTTAAGGCTGCTGCCGTACCATTTGTCTGAGTAATGCACTGCTGAGATCACCCTGCCCCTGTCATCTCTCAGAACCACTATCTGGCCTCCCATTGGAAGCACCGGGAAAGCAGGCAATGCTGCAACATCGCCATATGGCTCAAGTAACTCCCTGTTTCTTTCATGTGTCACCAGCAGGAAGCCGCCAGGCATGATGGTATGGCTGGAAAGTGTTTTATACCGGTTGCCGACATGAACAGACCATCCACCTACATTAACCGGGCTGCATGAGCGGTTGAACAACTCAATATATTCAGCATCAGGGAGCCCCCATACGGGTGCAGGCCGCACCATCAACTCGTTTATAACCACATCGAAAGGTTGTGGTTCCGTGGGAGATTTGCCGGGCATACCATTTGCAACGGTTTCAGTCTGGTTTTCATCCTGGGCAGTTGACCGCAGGGCTGCATACCCGGCATCGTCCGGCTGTGTTGTTGTTCTGCCCGCAAGACTGCAGAGGAGGCAGTTCAGCACTATGACAGGTATTGCAATTTTTTTTGAAGGCAACATGATTTATCACGGTTATCCTTACTATACTTAAGTTAAGCAAAATCCTGGAAAAATCAAAAACATATATGTGTTGGTAAATACACAAAATGAATTAAAAAATAACAAATTGTTTAAAAACGTTATTTTTTGTCAGCCGATTACAATTCCAGCCATAACAATGTACTTTTTTAGCAGGAAGGTTTATTTTTGCAGACTGTTGTGCAGAGAGGTTTTCGGGCACCGGTGAACCGGTGAGTTTCTTTATCCTTTTAAAAAATTAAATTATGAGAGTAGCTGTTGTTGGCGCAACCGGACTGGTTGGCGGGGTTATGCTGAAAGTTTTGCAAGAACGGAAATTTCCTCTTCAGATGCTTATTCCCGTTGCATCAGAACGGTCGGCCGGTAAAAAGGTCAGGTTTGCCGGCCAGGATATAATTGTTATCACTCCGGAAGAAGCGCTCGCGCTTAAACCGGATATTGCACTTTTTTCTGCCGGTGGAGGGACTTCCCTTGAGTGGGCTGAAAAATTCACCGGTACAGGTACGGTGGTTATAGATAACAGCTCAGCCTGGAGAATGGCCCCGGGCATCCCTCTTGTCGTTCCCGAGGTTAACGGTGAGGTCATAAAAGGCGGTGATATGCTTGTTGCCAATCCCAACTGTTCGACAATACAGATGGTTCTTGCACTTGCCCCCCTGCACCGTGAATACAAAGTGCGCCGTGTGATTGTATCTACCTACCAGAGTGTTACCGGTACAGGGATCAAGGCAGTCAGGCAGCTTGAGAATGAGAGGCAGGGTAAGGAAGGGGAGATGGCATACAGCCACATGATTGATCTCAACTGTATTCCCCAGTGTGATGTTTTCATGCCCAACGGATACACAAAGGAGGAGATGAAGCTTGTAAATGAGACAAGGAAAATATTCGGCGACGAAACCATTGCCGTAACCGCTACGGCGGTAAGGGTTCCCGTTATGGGCGGCCATTCAGAGTCGGTTACCGTGCAGTTTGAAAAGGATTTCGAACTTGAAAGGGTACGGGAGCTTATTGCCCGGGAGCCCGGACTGGTGGTGGTTGACAATCCCGGAGCAGGCGAGTATCCTATGCCTGCGATGACGCGTGACAGGGACGAGGTTTACGTGGGGAGGATCAGGCGTGATGAATCGGCCGACAGATCACTTAATATGTGGATTGTTGCTGACAACCTTAGAAAAGGGGCGGCCACCAATGCCATCCAGATCGCTGAATACATGCTTGAGAAGGGGCTTCTGTAGAGGTGCCTGCAAAGGCATCAAACGGCATCAGGTCAGGCGGGATAAAGGAAATCGTTATAGGGGTATCTTTGAACGTGGATCTCTTTTACCTTGTTGTATATCAGCGCCCTGAAGTTGTCGATATTTGTCCTGTCCCTGGCTGAGATGAATATGCAGGGGTCATTGTTCCTGGCCATCCAGGTAAGCTTAAGTTCATCCAGGCTTATATTCTCCCTGCCTGCCGGAGTCAGGTCATCCTCATCTTTAGGTACATGATTGTATAGGTCGATCTTGTTGAATACGAGGTAGACCGGCTTGTCATTCGCATTCATCTCGTGGAGGGTCTGGTTCACTATGTTGATCTGCTCCTCGAAGTCAGGGTGGGATATGTCAACCACATGAAGCAGTATATCTGATTCCCTGACCTCGTCAAGAGTTGACTTGAACGATTCAACAAGCTGGTGTGGCAGCTTCCTTATAAAGCCAACGGTATCTGACAGCAGGAACGGCAGGTTTCCGATCACCACTTTTCTTACAGTGGTGTCGAGAGTTGCAAAAAGCTTGTCTTCGGCAAAAACATCGGATTTACTGAGCAGGTTCATTATGGTGGACTTGCCGACGTTGGTATAACCAACAAGCGAGACCCTTACCATCTTACCCCTGTTCTTGCGCTGCGTGGCTTTTTGCTTATCTATCTTTTCAAGCCTTTCCTGCAGCTTTGCAATTTTATCTCTTACTATCCGGCGGTCGGTCTCGATCTCGGTTTCACCCGGTCCGCGCAGCCCGATACCTCCCCTCTGCCTTTCAAGGTGCGTCCACAGCCCGGCCAGCCGCGGCAGAAGATACTGGTACTGCGCCAGTTCAACCTGGGTTCGTGCATGTGATGTTTTAGCGCGCCGGGCAAAGATGTCAAGAATCAGGTTTGTGCGGTCAATGACCCTGCATCCGAGCATTTTTTCAAGATTACGGAACTGTGAGGCTGAAAGTTCATCGTCGAAAATGACCATATCGACCTTGTTGAGTTTCACATAGTCCTGTATTTCCGAAAGTTTGCCCGACCCGATAAAGGTTCCCGGATTTGGATTATCCACACGCTGAAGAAACCTTTCTACCGGTTTGGCACCCGCAGTTTCGGTAAGGAAGGCTAGTTCGTTCAGAAATTCCTCCACCTTTTCGGGCGACTGGTGCTGATTGATCACTCCCACCAGTACGGCCTTTTCTTCTTGTATGTCGGTTGAAACGGTGTCTATCATTAATAATTCATTTTCGGCTCAATACCGAGACAGCCAAAAAAACCCTGACGGGATATCAGGGTTTTCTGTGATCTTTATTTCGTTTCCCGTCCTATTGGAGAACAAAGTTGATGGGGAACGTAAAGGCTACCCTTACAGGTTCACCCCTCTGCCTGCCCGGGGTCCATGGCGGTGATGCCATCACCACCCTTACAGCTTCCCTGTCGAGCGACGGGTCAACGCCCCTTACAACGGTTGCATCAGATACACGGCCGTCAGTGTTTACAACGAACTGTACGAAAACCCTTCCCTGAATTCCGTTCTCCGCAGCAATCTGAGGATAACGGAGGTTCTCGGCAATCCACTGGCGGAAAGCATCCTGGCCTCCACCCTGGAAATCCGGCATATCTTCAACTATGAAGAAAATCTCCTGTTCTTCTGCCTCTTCCTCATCGTCAAACACCATTTGGGTGAAATCGATCCGTGTATCGGCCCTGGCTTCTACGTCGTCAATAAACAACTCGTCATCAATATCCACATCGTCTTCCACGATGGTCAGAACTTCTGTCACCTGCGGAGGAGGTGGCGGCGGTGGCGGCTGGATCTCTTCCGGACGGGTTATGGGGATGATCTCCTCTTCCATAACTACATCGGAAAGCTCTCCCAGCGTACCTGTAGCTACCTCACGGGTTGTCCATTCGAAGGCTATCAACAGTAAAGCGAGTACCGTTACCAGTCCTATCTGCAGGAACAGACCCTTCTTTTTTTCCAGATTGGCTTTGTCGGATTTTTTGAGTTCCATTTTTCTGATTTTTGAGGGTTTAAAAATAACTAATAACTATTTATTTTCAAACCGATTTCTCACTTTTTCTTCATCCTCACGAAAAAATCATTTGAAAAAGCCTTATAAATCTATCTTTAAAACTGATAAACGGGGCCGATTATTATATATGACCGCCGGAAATTACTCTAACTGGAATCTTACGGGAAAGTGAAATGCCACCCTTACCGGCCTTCCCCGCTGCCTCCCGGGTGTCCAGCGTGGAGAGCTGCTGATGACCCTCATTGCTTCGTTATCAAGGGAGCGGTCCACACCCCTGAAGACAGTTACATCTGAAACACTGCCATCGGTGTTGACTATGAACCTGATCAGCACAGTCCCCTGTATACCGTTCTCAGCGGCAATCTGCGGATATTTCAGATTGCTCATTATCCACCGGCGGAATGCCTCCTGACCTCCCCCCTGGAAATCAGGCATGTCTTCAACCATTATGAAAACATCATCCTCGGCTTCTTCCTCTTCAGCCTGTATAATTATGTGCGTGAAGTCTATGCGGGTATCTGCCCTTGCCTCTGCATCTTCAATGAAAAGTTCATCATCTATTTCAACATCATCTTCTACAATGTCAAATGCTTCAGACACCATTGGCGGAGGTGGCGGAGGCGGGGGGAGTATCTCCTCCGGGCGGGTTATGGGGATTATCTCCTCCTCCGTAACAATCTCCTGTAGTTCGCCCAGGCTGGAGGTGTTAACTTCCCTTGTTGTCCATTCAAATGCAATGAGCAGAAGCGCCAGCACTGTGGCAAGTCCGGCCTGGAAAAACAGAGTTTTCTTGCTCTCCAGGTCTGCCTTTTTTGTCTTTTTTGCTTCCATGGCTGTCAATTTTGATGGGTTTGATAATTCCCCGGCCGCAAAATATCCGGAGCGGTACATTCTCAACTACAAATTTAGTAATAAAAAATTAGTTAAACAACTAAAAGAGTAGTTATTTTTAAAAAAATGCTCTGGCCTGCCTTGTTAAGGGTTTTTTCTGAGGTGTTTTTGAATAAAACAAAAAAATATTAATTTAGCACTGCCAAATTCCGGGGATTTAGCTCAGTTGGCTAGAGCGTTTGGCTGGCAGCCAAAAGGTCAGGGGTTCGACTCCCCTAATCTCCACGATCTGCAAAAACAGAGTTAGTTCGAATGCCTTGATCTTAGCGATCAGGGCATTTTTTATCATCCCGTTTACGGGAGTCATTTATCACTCCCTGCTTTTTATATTGCCGGCCCCCGCAGCGGCCGCCGGGCGTACGGGTACTCTGTTCGTTGCATCAGGGACTGAGTGCACACTGTTGACCACTTCTGATTGATTTGACTCTTTGACCCGTCACCTTCTTGGTCTGCAGGACAGGGAGGTCACGGGTTAATATATTTTGGTATTTTTCTTTTCAGGCCTGGATGTTTTAATTAAGGCAATATTGCATTTTGTAAGTTAATTCCGTACATTTACTTAGTATTGTGGAGTTCAGGCTTATACCCTGCAAATACTATAGCATTATTAACCTCACCTCAAAATCCGAAAATATGAGAATACCATTACTCTTGTTCCTGATCCTTACTTTCACATTTTCTCTTTCATCTTATTCTGCTCAGTAAACTATCCCTGGCTCAGGTGGTGATGCAAAATGAAGCGGAGGCTCAATGAGCTTCTCAGCGGGGCAGTTTATAGCATTCACACGTGAACATCTGATTCAGTAGGAGATGATGTTAAGCAGCCCATTGAGATTTCAATTAAATTTTCCTATTAACTAATAATATTAGCTATGAAAAAGTTCTTTACCCTTTTGGCAGCAGTATTGTTTACTGCAGCAGCCTGGTCTCAGGTTCCTGAAAAGATGAGCTTCCAGGCAGTGATAAGAGACACAGAAGGTAATCTTGTTACTGAACAGGAAATTGGAATGCAGATCAGCATCCTGCAGGAATCCATTTTCGGAGCTTCAGTTTACGTTGAGACACATACCCGGGTTACCAATGTAAATGGACTGGTAACCATTACAATTGGCGACGGTGATCTGGTACACGGAACTTTTTCCGGCATCGACTGGTCTGCCGGTCCGTATTTCATTAAGACCGAGACCGACCCTTCCGGAGGAACCAATTACACCATTACAGGGACAAGCCAGCTGTTGAGCGTACCTTATGCCTTGCACTCAGGTATGGCCGATATCCTTACCGGGGAAATCACTGAAAGCCAGATTTCAGACCTGCAGGATTATCTTACCGAAGAGACTGATCCGCTTTTCACCGGCCATTCGGCATCTGGCATCGAGGCTGATGATATTGGCAACTGGGATGAGGCCCACGGCTGGGGTGATCATGCAGATGCAGGATACCTGACAGAGGAAACCGACCCCAGCGTTCCAAAAGGCACAACCGTGGGCGAAATGCAATACTGGAACGGCTCTGTGTGGGTAACAGTTCCGTCCGGGGAAGATGGTCAGGTATTAACTTTTGCCGGGGGTATACCAATATGGAGGACACAAGGGGAGGTTGAAAACCCGGTCACCGGGAAAATATGGATGGACAGAAACCTTGGAGCTTTAAGAGTTGCCGGTTCAAGCACCGAT
>SLMM01000107.1 GCA_007133565.1 Bacteroidales bacterium | reverse complement strand
ACAGCCAGAGCGGAAAACGTACCATATCACTTTCCGTGGCCTCAGACGAGGGCTCAGACATCAGTGAAATGGAGCTTGAGATGACCGTAAAAGCCACGGAGATACCGTTATCGGCATTCCTCTATTCTCATGATGACCTCACTGTCAGGTTTACCGATATGTCTGACTATGCAGTTTCCTATTACTGGGAATTTGGCGACCGGCGCACAAGCACCCTCAGGGAGCCGGTCCACACATTCAGCGCAGAAGGTCAGTACACGGTAAGCCAGGTGGTAAGGAACAGGGCATGTGCTGATACATCAGTCCAGGTGATTATTCTGAAGCCAAACCTGGCGGTGCCCGGTACGCCTCAACCTGCCCTGAAAATATACCCGGTGCCCGCAAACAGGTACATCATTATTGAAACTGACGCAATTTCCGATAACGATATTTTTGTCGCGATCTATACATCAGGTGGCAGGCTGATAAGGCAAACGGAATCAAAAGCGGGAACCGCAAGAATTGTAATTGATGTGGATACATGGCCTGCCGGCACCTATATTCTGAATATAAGATCAGGAAATGAGCAGTTTACGACCAAAATCCCCGTTATCAGGTAATGCAGTTTCTGCCTCCCGGCTGCTGATGGCAATCCCCGTCACCCTCTTCATACTGCTTACATTTGCCGGATGCGGGCCCTCAAGCGACCGTGAGAGGAGTGGAAGAGCCGACAGTCCGGCGAATACTGCCGGGGGATTTGATATAACTGACCATGGCAGCTACAGGGTCATTAACGTATATGATCCCTGGCAGGGAGCACGTGGGGAGGTGTTCACCTACATCCTGGCGGACAGGAACGAAGAGCTACCTGCCGGCATCCCTGCGGGCACAGTCATCCGCACACCTGTCGCATCTGTTATCTGCATGTCAACAACGCATGTTGCGATGCTTGATAAACTTGGAAAAACAGAAGCCATTTCTGCTGTTTCAGGAACGCGTCTTGTATTCAGCCCGCACCTCAGGAAAAGAATTGAAAACGGTGAAGTACCGGATATTGGCTACGACACAAATCTTGATTACGAAAAGATAGTCGAAATCAATCCCGATGTTGTCCTTGCATACGGAGTGGATGCCGGGTCTTCGGCATGGCTGGACCGGTTGCCGGGCCTGGGCATAACAGTCGTTATGATCGGTGAATACCTGGAAGCAACACCCCTGGCGCAGGCCGGATGGCTGAAGATCGTGGCCCACCTTTTTGACAGGCAGGAGCTGGCCGGCAACATTCTGGCAGATATCGAAGAACAGTATCTGAAGCTGGCCCGGTTAGCTGCAGACGCAGGCTCAAGGCCTGTGGTGATGACAGGCCTTCCCTGGAGAAACAGCTGGTTCGTATCTGGCGGAAGATCCCATTTCGCATCCCTTGCAACTGATGCCGGGGGCCGGTACCTGTGGGAGGGCAATACAGGGCGCCAGAATTTTCCGGTTGATATTGAGAGTGTCTTAAGCAGGGGCCAGGAAGCGGATTTCTGGATAAATACCGGCACAGCAACGTCTGCCGCAGATATTGTTGCCGGCGATCCCAGGCTGGGAATGCTTCCCCCTTTCATTAAAGGCAACATTTACAATAACAACGCCCGCATAAACCGGTACGGGGGTAATGACTACTGGGAATCGGGCATTGTGAATCCCCATATAATCCTGGCCGACCTGATATCGATCATGCATCCCGGACTTATCCCGGATCATGAGCTGGTATACTACAGAAAACTCGAATAATCATGAAGACACCGGTGGCCCGATTCAGATACGGAATTCTTTTTTCCCTCCTGTCTGCCTTGACAGTGATCCTGTTCACAGCCAGCATCGTAGCCGGTACGGTAAGCATACCCGTGAGTGAGATCATCAACATTCTGGCAGGAGGAGAGGCTTCCAGGCCGGACTGGGAAATCATTGTCAGGGAGCTGAGGCTGCCAAGGACGGTCACGGCCCTGGTAGCCGGAGCGGGGCTGTCGGTGAGCGGACTTCTGATGCAGACCGTATTCCGCAATCCGCTGGCAGGCCCCTATGTGCTTGGTATAAGTGCGGGCGCCAGCCTGGGCGTGGCAGTGGTGGTGATGGGCTTCTCATTTATACCCGGTTATGCCCTTACGGGAGGCGGTGACTGGCACACGGTTATCGCTGCATGGGCGGGTTCAGGAGCAGTGCTGGTGCTTATCCTACTGGTAAGTTTCCGGGTACGCGATATAATGACCATTCTCATCCTCGGGATCATGTTCGGCAGCGCCGCCGGCGCACTGGTAAGCGTTCTGCAGTACTTCAGCACTGAGGCTATGCTTAAGTCGTTTATGATATGGACCATGGGCAGCCTGGGGGGAGTGACCGGGCAGCAACTTGCGATCATGGTACCTGCCGTGGCCGGGGGTTTGATCATTGCGGCCGTCTCGGTCAAAACGCTTAACACCATGCTCCTGGGCGAGGATTACGCACGCAGCATGGGACTGAACATTACCCTGGCACGGGTGGTTATATTCTTCAGCACCTCCCTGCTGGCGGGCACCATAACGGCGTTTTGCGGACCGATTGCTTTTGTGGGGATTGCCGTGCCTCACCTTGCACGTATGATATTCCGTGACGCCGACCACGCAGTTCTGCTTCCGGCTACCGTTCTCACAGGCTCATCGGTAATGCTTGCCGCCGATATAGCATCGAGGATGCCCGGTATGGAAGGCAGCCTTCCGGTAAATTCCGTCACTGCACTGCTGGGCATCCCGGTGGTGATCTGGATAGTTATACGCAACCAGAAGTTAACCGGCATATTCTGAAGTTATGAACGAAACCAGACCGGTACTGCATACAGATAATCTGACCGTCGGTTACGGAGAAGCCGGCAGGCCCGGGTCAAAGGTATTTGGCGGCATAGGTATAGATGCCCGCAGGTCAGAGCTGGTGGCCCTTTTCGGTCCCAACGGCATAGGAAAGAGCACCCTTCTTAAAAGCCTGGTAAGGCTTTTGAGTCCCCTTTCGGGGAAAATATGCCTGCACGGCACTGACATCAACGACTTTACAGCCGGCAGATTTGCAAGGATGGTAGGATATGTATCGACCGACCCGGTAAGGGTCAACAATCTTAAGGTATACGACCTGGTTTCTCTGGGCAGGTATCCCCATACCGGGTGGATGGGAAGGCTGGGAAGCAGAGACGTGGAATATGTTGAGGAGGCAATGGAGATGGTGGGAATAGCCGGCCTGATGAACAAGCAGATAAACCGGCTCAGCGACGGCGAGAGGCAGCGGGCAATGATTGCACGGACCCTGGCACAGGATACCGGGCTGATAGTGCTGGACGAACCAACGGCATTCCTCGACCTCCCAAACAAATATGAGATAGTGCACCTGCTTCACAGGATGGCGGCAGAGAAGGGCAAAACGGTGATCTTCTCCACTCACGACCTGAACATAGCCATCCAGGAAGCCTCGAAGATATGGCTTATGCTCCCCGGTCAAATGCACCAGGGGGCTCCTGAAGACCTCATACTGGACGGATCTTTCGGCAAAATGTTTGAAAACACCAATCTCAATTTCAGCACGGGAAAGGGAGAGTTCCGGATCAGGAGGGAGCTTCTTGGCCGTATCGGGGTAAGGGGACCGGCAACAGAGAGGAGGTGGACCAGGAACGCTCTCGAGAGGAACGGTTTCGGCGTAGCCGAAGGCGAAGGTGAAGGGTGTGAAACCATGATCACCGTCGAAAAGCTTGAAGGCCGGAGGACATGGCACATAAGCAGCAAAGAGGTTGACTCGCGCTTTGAAACGATATATGAACTCTGCACCTGCCTCAGTTCACTGGCCGGTACCCTGTGCCCCTGATCAGCGCCTTATAAGCAGCCAGGCATCATGGTACTGAGAGTAGTTCCTGCGAATCTGCATCACTCTCTGCCTGGCAGCGGCCTCGCTCGTGTATGAATCGACTGAAACCCTGTTAAACCCGGTCTCTGACAAAAGAATTACCGGGTTAAACCCCTCCTGTTCGAGAGCGGACTTAAACCGGTTTGCATTGTCGTGTACCCTGAAGCTTCCCAGTATTACAAAGTAGCGGTTAACCTCCTGGGTAACCCTGTCTTCTTCTCTTTCAAAGTCAAATTTCTCCTCAACAACCGGTATCTCGGGCTCCGGCTCCGGGTCGGGATCAACCGCAACAGGCTCACGCACCGGAGGTGGCGGAGGAGGGTCGACAGCAGTCATATCCCTGCCCGACCGGCAGGCCATCAGTGAAGTTGCAAAAATCAGCAACAATAAAAGATTTCTCATGAGTTGATTTCTGGTTAGATTAATACAATTTCTGATGTTATCTTAAACAGTCGAATAACTGCAACAATAATATAAATATTATCAATTTGGATCATTGTTGATAAATATTTTTTCTGGCAGGCCTGCTTTCAGCCAGCATCTTCAAATCGGCCAGTGCCATGGCGGTTATCGCCTCCAGTACTACCGGCACCCTGAGGGCTATGCATGCATCGTGGCGCCCCCTGACCTTCAGTTCTTCCACCTTTCCTGATTCAATGCTGTAGGTGGACTGGGCCACAGAGATGCTGGATGTAGGTTTTACCGCTATCCTGAATACAAGCTCGTTTCCGTTTGTCAGCCCCCCGCTTATCCCGCCCGCATTATTCGTGGCGGTGCGACCCGTCTCATCCACTATGGGGTCATTGTGGCTGCTGCCCCTCATTGATGCGGCGGCAAAACCCGACCCGAACTCAACTCCCTTTATCGCGGGAATGGCAAATGCCATGTGGGCGATCGCCGACTCTACCGAATCGAAGAAAGGCTCGCCCCACCCCACAGGTATACCCGTAGTCCGGCACTCAACAATGCCGCCTACCGAATCACCCGCCTCCATGGCGGCTTTTACCGCACTGTCAATATCTTCATCCCCTCCGGCGCTGACCAGCCGGGCAGCTATATCTATACCCTCCAGCAGTTTTTTGGCAACCACACCGGCTGCCACCAGGCACAGGGTAAGGCGGCCCGAGAAATGTCCCCCGCCCCTGTGGTCATTAAAGCCTCCGAACCTCTTCCAGGCCACGAAATCTGAATGGCCCGGGCGCGGTGTACGTTTAAGGTTATCATAATCGCCCGGTTTAACATTTTTATTCCTGAACATTATGGTTAGCGGGGCCCCTGTAGTATTCCCGTTAAAATGGCCGGAAACAATCTCAGGGAGATCCTCCTCCACTCTCGGGGTTGTACCCGCCCTTCCCGGACGGCGCCTTCCAAGGTCGGCTGCAAAATCACCTTCCGTTAGCGGGATT
>SLMM01000071.1 GCA_007133565.1 Bacteroidales bacterium | reverse complement strand
GAATCAACAAGGTTTTTGGAACAACCCATGGTTATCATGTTTACACGCATGGGCTTCATTTGAACAATGAAGAGACGAATTCAACCCGGTTGAACGGGAGCAGGTCATCAACTCTTTCACCCATTCCGATATATTTGACGGGAATCTTAAACTGGTCTGAAATGCCAATAACCACACCACCTTTTGCTGTTCCGTCGAGCTTTGTGAGTGCGATTGCACTAACCTCGGTTGCCGCAGTAAACTGTTTAGCCTGCTCAAATGCATTCTGTCCGGTGGATCCGTCCAGTATCAGCAGTACCTCGTGGGGTGCGGATGGTATGACCTTTTGCATAACCCTCCTTACCTTGGTTAGTTCGTTCATCAGGTTGGCCTTGTTATGCAGCCTGCCGGCAGTATCCACAATTACAACATCAGCCTTTCCGGCTTTGGCAGATGCTAGTGTGTCGTAGGCAACCGAGGCCGGGTCGGCTCCTGTCTTTTGCCTGACTATATCAACCCCCGTCCGTTCTGCCCATATTTCAAGCTGTTCAATGGCGGCGGCCCTGAAAGTATCGGCAGCTCCCAGCACTACCTTCTTGCCATCACTTTTGAAACGGTGTGCCAGCTTACCTATTGTTGTGGTTTTGCCAACTCCGTTAACACCAACAACCATAATTACATATGGCTCATCACCTACAATATTGGTTAACCCCTCATCAATATCGCCGTCACTTTCCCCGAGAAGGGAAATAATCTCTTCTTTCAGGATTGTATTGAGCTCATCAGTCCCCAGGAACTTATCCCTTGCAACACGTGCGGATATCTTGTCGATTATTCTCAGGGTAGTATCCACACCGACGTCAGAAGAGATCAGCACCTCTTCGAGGTTGTCCAGCACATCATCGTCAACACGTGATTTGCCTACTACGGCCCGGGATAGTTTCCGGAAGACCGATTCCTTCGTTTTTTCAAGTCCCCGTTCCAGGGTATCCCTCTTTTCAGGACCACCGTCAGGTTTCTCTTTTTTATTTGAAAATATTCTGAAAGCAGCCATAGTGTCTAAGTTTGGAATAAAAAAAGCCTTCTTTTCGTGAAAAGAAAGCTTGTGCAGATCTGCAGGATTACCGCAAGCAGCTTATTTCTTAAAAAACTCGTCGGTAAATTCCTTGCTAACAATATCCTCCTTAAAGGTATAGGCTCCTGATTTTTCAGATTTTACCATCTTTACAACTTTCACCAGGTTTCTTGAATCAGCCTTTTTCAGAGTAGCAACAACTTTCTTTGCCATAGTATAATAACTTTATTTGATTTCGCGGTGAACCGTCATTTTCTTGAGAATTGGGTTGTACTTTTTCAGCTCCAATCTCTCGGGTGTGTTTTTCTTGTTTTTGGTAGAAATGTACCTTGATGTTCCGGGCTTTCCACTCTCCTTATGTTCGGTACACTCGAGTATTATCTGAACCCTGTTACCCTTTTTAGCCATGATTAAAAAATTTACTTAATAGACGTTAATATAACCTTTATCTCTGGCGTCCCGCAGCACCGAATGCAGGCCCTTTTTGTTGATCAGCCTGATGCCTGAAGCCGAAACGCGCAGCGTTACCCACCTGTCCTCTTCCTGGTAATAAAACTTCTTAATAAAGAGGTTGGGATGAAACTTCCTCTTGGTCCTTCTTTTCGAGTGGGAAACATTGTTCCCGACCATATGGCGCTTCCCTGTAACCTGACAAACTCGTGACATTTTAGTATGGTTTATATCGTGAATTTTTAACAGAGCGCAAAAGTCGTTATTTTTTTCGGCTTTGTCAAATATATTGCCGTTTTTTTTAACTAAAAGTCTCAAAAAGTTTTGAGTTACGCTTTCGCGGAAATGCAATCAGCTTTAGCCGTACAAAAAGCCCGCTATTGCCCGGTAATTGCCATCCTTAACATGTTCAGCGCTGCAGCCGAGGCTCTGCGGATGTTTCTCAGCCTGTTGTCGCCAAACCGGAACTCTGCAGACCTTGTAAATTTGCTACATGACACTGCAATCCATGTTGTGCCAACCGGTTTTTCTGGTGTGCCTCCTGAGGGGCCCGCTATGCCGGATATGGCAATTGACCAGGTGCTGTTAAAAAGGAGCCGGGAGTTGATTGCCATATCTTCAACAACCTGTTTACTTACTGCCCCGTATGTTTCAATTAAAGTGGGACTTATAGCAAGTTGATCTTTTTTTATTTCATTTGAGTAGGCCACTATGCCCCCCTTGAAATATTTCGAGCTCCCGGGCACTCCTGTTATGAGAGAGGAGATGGCGCCACCAGTGCAGCTTTCAGCAACAGCTAAACTTTCATTTCTGTCAGTTAACAACTTACCGATAACTATTTCAAGTGTTTCTTCATCAAAACCAACAATGTATTGGGGAATAATTTCCCTGAGGTGCTCAAGCTGTTTCTCAACCTGTTCCTTCAGGTGCAGGGTATTAAGACCCCTGCCTCCTATCCTCAGTTTAATAATACCGGGCGATGGCAGGTAAGCCACGGTAATTCCGGATGGCATCTGCTTCTCAAAATCTTCCAGTAATTCGGCCAGATGAGCTTCAAATGTACCCTGGGTAATTACCGTACGGTAAAATGCCGGCTTAAAAGAAAATTTTTCCGAGAGTAGCGGTATAACCTGAGAAACCAGGAGTTCCTTCATTTCAAACGGGACGCCCGGAAGGCTAATATATATTGTGCCATTTTTCTCAAACCAAAGTCCCGGAGCAGTACCTTCAGTATTGTGAAGAGTTCCTGCCATTTCGGGTATTTCAGCCTGACGCCGGTTATGCTCATTAATTCTGCAGCTCTTTTTAGCCAGGAGTGTCTCAATATGATTGTATATATCTTCCCTGAACACAAGCCTTGTATTGAAGAATTCACAAAGTGCTGGTTTGGTTATATCGTCACTTGTGGGGCCAAGTCCACCGGTCACAATAACTACATCGGCCCTGTCGCCTGCTTCGCCCAGCACAGCAACAATATCCCCGCGCGAATCGCCCACCGAAGTGATACGGGTTACCTGCAGCCCTGTCAGTTCAAGTTGTGAAGCGATCCACGCCGAGTTTGTATCGGTGGTTTTTCCTGATAACAATTCATTGCCGATTGTAACCAGCTCGGCATTTCTGGCAGTGTTCATAAAGCTGAAAATGTGTGCAGCCAAAATTAATCACAATTATCCGGTAAGTGCCATTGCTTCCGCATTTTTCTTAAAATATTAGTTATACTTTCTGCGGCAGGCAAATTTGTTTTTTAACAACAAACCACTTAAATAGTTAACAGAAAGGTTTTTATCTCGTTGATAAAAACTGAAAACTAATTGGGAAATTAAATCTCCCGGGAGGTAAAAATGTCATAAATTTGGTTAGATCAGTAAATTCTGAAGTTTATGCAAATATTTTACAACTGTTAATTATTGTTCATTATGCTAATTCTAAAGATTTTGTTTTTGTTTTGGGGATTTGCTGCGGTGAGTTCCCTTAACGGGCAGGAGATTATCCGTTCTGCAATCGGATCTTCCGGTTCTACAGCATTTAGCGGAGGAATTCTCTTGCGGCAGACTATCGGGCAGCCGCCCGGTACCGATGTAATTGGCGACGATAGGGTTATACTGCGGCAGGGGTTTCAACAGGCAGTTGACCATCATTCGGTCACCTCCGCACCCCTTATCCCGGCAGATCTGCCCGCCGAGGGCGCCGGCTTTACGATGTTCCCCAACCCGGCAAGAAATCATGTTGATATTGTGCTTGCGGCTGAAAGCGTGCCATTTGACATGTATATAAGCAATCTGCAGGGTAACCGGCTATATCATGTTACTGCTGTTACTGACGCCCGGATTACGCTAGATCTGCAATCACTAGCCCCCGGCATCTATTTCGTTACAGTAACCAATGCGGCCGGCAGGTCGACCAGGAGACTCATGATTCTCTGATTATCAGCGCCCTGTTTGTTTTTAATTGAGTTTACATCTGATATACTGCAACCATTAAATAATATAATAATATGAGAACCTTTACTATCCTGATCATTCTTGCTTTTTTCTCTTATTTCCAGGGGGGTGCCCAGGTGGCCGACGGAATCAGCTACCAGGCGGTCGCACTCGATGCTGAGGGAAATGAGATTGTAGGCACCGATGCTGACTGGAACATTATAGAGGACAAACAGTTTTATGTCCGCTTTTCAATTATCGAAGCTGAGCCTGACGGTGAGGTTATCTACCAGGAGACACATACTGCACATACAGATCCCTTTGGTATGTTCTCGCTGGTAATCGGCCATGGCGACGACACAGGAGGCGGGCGATACACTGTTCTTACAGATATTCCCTGGGGTGCCGAAAAGATCTTCCTGAAAGTTGAGCTTGATATTGACCGTGACGACTCATACAGGACTATGGATATTCAGCAGATGATGTCGGTTCCCTTTGCCTTCAGGGCCGGATCGGCGGGTACTCTGCGCACTATTGAACCGGAAGAGGGACATGACAAAGATGAGCCTATCTTCTCGGTAAGGAACAGTGACGGTGAGATTGTCTTCGCGGTGTATGAATCCGGTGTTGTTATCAATATTGATGATGATGAAACGAAAGGAAGCCGCGCTGGTTTTGCCGTAGGTGGCTTTTCAAGGTCAAAGGGCGGCGAGTATATGGAATACCTGAGGGTCGATCCCGGCTCGGTGCGTGTTACCATAGACGATACACCAGATGAGAAGGGCCCCCGCGGCGGCTTTGCGGTGGGGGGGGTCTCTTCACGGAAGGATGGCGGGGTGCCCGACTATTTCAGCCTTGATGCTTCCAGCGCACTTTTCGCTCTTGATACAGACATGGCAAAAGGTTCGCGTGCCGGTTTTGCCGTAGGCGGATTCTCCTCACAAAAGAGTGATCCTGTATCCGACTATCTTTTTGTTTCGGCCGACAGTGTGCGTATCTATATCGAAGACGATCCCGCCAAGGGTGCCCGCGGCGGCTTTGCCGTAGGAGGTTTCTCTTCATTAAAACAGGGCAGCTTTTATGAATATTTAAGAATAGACCCGGGGTTTGTAAGAGTTGGTATCGACGAGGATCCTGCCAAAGGTTCCAGGGCAGGTTTTGCAGTAGGTGGATTTTCGACACACTCAAAATCCGATGCTGTTGATTACCTTCATATAACTCCCTCGGGTACGCAGTTCCTTCTTGAGGATGATGGGGCCAAGGGGGCAAGGGCCGGTTTTGCTGTGGGGGGCTTTTCTGCATCAAAGGGCGGCCATCATGCTGACCTCCTGAATATTTCGGCCGACAGTGCACGGATATACCTGCACGGCGAAGG
>SLMM01000008.1 GCA_007133565.1 Bacteroidales bacterium | reverse complement strand
CGACCTACAACAAGATCAGGTCATTGATAGATGAATTGGAACGCACCATGGAGAGCCTGTCCGCCACCGTCTGACCGGCGGCAGGCCCTCTCCTTCTAATCCAGGTACCTTGAAAGCCAGTCAAGGAACTCGTTATACCAGAACACCGAATTCTGTGGCGAGAGGATCCAGTGGTTCTCGTCGGGATAATATATGAGCCTGGCATCAAGCCCCATTCTTTTGTATATCCCATAGACAAGGAGCCCGTGACCCACCGGCACCCTGTAGTCAAGCTCGCCGTGAATTATCAGCATTGGTGTGCTGAAATTGTGCGCGAACATGGCAGGGTTTGCCTCCATCAGCCTGTCGAAGTTTTCCCATGGCGATCCGCTGTACTGGTGAGGCCTGTACCAGGTATAGTCGGCCGAGAACTGCATGTGTATGTTGTATACCCCGGCGTGGTTTATAAGACACGCGTACCTGTCGGTATGCCCTGCGATCCAGCTCACCATGTAGCCTCCGTACGATCCTCCCGTGGCTGCCATTCTTGTTTCATCTATAAACCCCCTTTCAATCATATAATCTGTTGCCTTCATTATATCCCTGAAAGGCAGTTCTGCATGCGACCCGTGAATAGACTGGGCGAACTCCTGGCCGAAGCTCGTTGAACCGTGAAAATTGGGCAGTGCCATGACGTAGCCAGGTTCTGCAAAAACGTGGGCGTTCCACCTGTAGTGCCACTGGTCGCCGAAAATGCTATGCGGTCCCCCATGGATCATAAGGACGAGGGGGTATTTTTTACCAGGGTCAAAACCGGGCGGGTAAACAATGTACATCTGTATATCAACATCATTTGCACCCTTGTAGGTCACATTCTCAACTTTTCCCAGAGCAAGCCCGTCAAGGATGTTTTCGTTGACTGATGTGAGGCGCCGTGGATCCCGGCCTGCCATGTTTGTGATGAATATGTCGGCGGGACTGTTGAGGTTGTCGTGTGCAAATATGATCTCACCCCCGGGAGTAACCTGCAGGCTGTTGTTGTTTCCTTCATCAAACAGTATGGTAAAGGCATCGCCCTCAGAAGGAATTGAAAACAGGGGTTTCCCGGCCTGATGCTGCGCATGGAAGAATATGGTGCCGCCATCGGGCGACCATTGCCACTGCTCACATGAGAGATCTATGTCTGCCGTGATGTTGCGATGTGTCTCTTTATCCCTGTGGTATATCACCATCTGTACATTGTCGGCATAGAAATCAGCCTGGTTCTGCCTGCCATAGAGGATCATGGAACCGCAGGGACTGTAAACGGGGTTTACATCGTCGGCAGGGTTGTGGGTGGTAATGTTTTTCATTTCGCCGCTGCCGTCAGTGGGCAGAAGGAAGATGTCGTAATTCAGCTTTTCAAACGGCTCGGGTATGCTGTTCATTGATACAGCGATCTCCTCTCCGTCGGGTGCAATGTCGTATGAAACACCACCCATCATGGCAAAATAGTTGGATGTTCCAGGCATCAGGTCGGTTACCTCTCCGGTTTCAATCTCAACCGAGAAAAGCCGCGGGAAGAAACCATCGGTCAGCCACCTGTCCCAGAACCTGTACATAACGTTTTCGGTAACCTTTGCTGTAACCCTGCTCTCCCTCTGCTCCCTGATAATCTGTTCGAGCAGCTCAAAATCACCGTTATAGTCGGGGTGCACATTTGCGGCAAATGCAATTTTGCTGCCACCGGGGAACCATCTGGGCGCAAAAACGCCGACCGGCAGGTCGGTTATCCTTCTTGGCTCACTCAATCCGTATTCCATGATGTAGACCTGTGCGGGCCTGCCGTCCCTGCGGCTTACAAATCCGATATTTTTCCCCTCCGGGCACCAGAAGGGTGCAGATTCCCGGCCCGTGAAGGTAAGCTGCCTTTTATCACCGGTATTGTTGTCAAGCAGGTATATATAACTTGACGATTCATTGGTTTCGAGGTCATAACCGGTCAGAGTAAACAGGGTCCGGTTCCCGTCAGGTGAGACCACCGGGGCGCCTGTCCTGCGCATCTGCCAGAGGTGTTCGGCCGTGAATCTTGTCAGCTCCCCGGCCTTTGCATTGATAAATAGTGCTGCAATCAGGATCAGAACAAATATTTTTCTCATAACAGGATATTTTGGATTATTTTAAACAATAAACAGACACAAATTTAAAAACTTAACCGGAATGTGTTGCAGGTTAAGTGAACAATTACCGGATGACACGTGTTGATTAACGATAGAAATCAATTTGTACAACCAAAACATAATTCCAATGGCTTTTACTTTGCAACTGAACGACAAGGCGCCTGATTTCAGGCTTCCTGCAACTGACGGAAAAACATATTCGCTGGCTGATTTTGATGATGCCCGGGTGCTGGTGGTTTTTTTTACCTGTAACCATTGTCCCTACGTGATCGGGTCCGACGAAGTCACGCGCGTAACCGCCGACAAATACGCTCCTGACGGTGTCAGATTCGTGGGCATCAACTCCAACAGCAAAAACACCTATCCTGAGGATGATTTTCCCCATATGGTGGAGAGGATGAAAAAGTATAAGTTTCCCTGGACCTACCTCTATGATGAATCACAGGAGGTGGCACTTAAATACGGTGCTTTGCGCACTCCCCATTTCTTTGTTTTTGACAAAGAGAGGAAGCTTGTATATTGCGGGCGTGCCATCGATTCACCCCGTGACAGCTCGAAGATGACTGTCAATGACCTTGAGAATGCGCTTGATGATATCATCGCAGGAAGAGAGGTTGACGCCCCCCTTACAAATCCCATAGGGTGCAATGTAAAGTGGGACGGAAAGGATGCCCACTGGATGCCGGCCGATGCGTGCGACCTGGTTTAAGGAAAATCAGGGAAAAGCAGTAAGCATTCTGCCGGTGTAACCCGGCAGAATTAAAGAAGCAATAATTGCCCGTTTAAGATATGCTCAATGCTGTCATTGACCCCGGTAAGGCACTCCCTCAATGATCCAGTCGGCCGGATCATAGCCCCTGAGGTGATGATCAAAGTACTCCTTCATCCTGATGGTATAGTCCACCTTGTTTGGATACTTCTGCGGGTGATGCGGTTCGTCGCGGTACTGTAAAAAGATGATATCCTTTCCGGCCCGCCGCATGGCCAGGTAGAGCTCGATGGACTGCTCCCATGGCACTGCCTCGTCAACATCTCCATGCATGATGAGCAGGGGGGTATTGATCTCGTGTGAGTAAAACAGGGGCGAATTCTCGATATACAGGTAGCGCCGGTCAAAGATGGATGAACCCAGGCGGCTCTGCCCCGTCTCATACTGGAACTGCCGTGCCAGTCCGCTTCCCCACCTGATGCCGCCATAGGCGCTTGTCATGTTCGACACAGGGGCACCTGCAATTGCCGCCCTGAATATGTCGGTCTGCGTCACCACGTACGCCGTCATGTAGCCGCTCCACGAATGGCCATGCAGCCCTATTGCTCCTGGATCGGCAATCCCCATCTCCACCAGCTTCTGCACGCCCGGCACCAGGGCATTGACTGCCGACATGCCAGGCCTGCCAATCTTGAAATGTATGTCGGGCAGGAAGATTACGTAACCGTTGCTGGCGTAGTAGCCGAATGAGGGCCTGTGGTTTATTACAGTCTGGTTGAAGTCGTGAAGCCTCTGGGAGAACTGTTCGTAGTAGTATACAAATACAGGATATCGTTTTGAAGGGTCATAATCGCCGGGCTTGATAACTATACCATCAAGAGGCACCCCGTCGGCCGACTTAAAAGACACCAGCTCTGCAGTGCCCCAGTTGAACGGCTCAATCTGGCTGCCCAGGTCAGATACCTTCACCGGGTTCCTGAATCTTCTGTTTGTGACCCAGAGGTCGGGGAACTCATCGTACGACTCACGGGTATATACGATAGTCCGTTCATCACCCGAAAGAAGCCTGAACCTCAGGTTCCTTCCCTCATCGAGCAGCAGGTTAACCCCCTGCCTGTCAACCCTGGCCGACCATAATGCCCTCTCCTTGGTCCTTTCATTGTAGCCTTCCAGGTAAAGCTCTTCCCGGCTGCCTATGAGCGGTTCATCATCAAGCCGGCGGACCCTGAACACGGTTTCCGTACTGCGTCCCTCGCCGTTGGTCATGTTAACCATGTTACCTGTCCGCAGATTTGCCCTCCAGATATCATAACGGTCGTAGATGAGCACCGATTCGCCGTCGTCAAGCCATCCCGCCGTACGGTAGCTTGACGGGGGCACCGGCCGGTCCATCGTCTCATTGTAAAAAGGGACATCAATATTTCTGGTGATATTCCTGGTGGTTCCGGCTTCCACATCATAGGAGTGCCAGTGGCCGTCGTCGAAAAACAGCAGGAATCTGCCGTCGGGCGACAAAGCTGCTACATCCTGGTGCTCGCTGGTAACAAGAGTTTTTTCACCGTCAAGCAGGTTAACCACGTAAATATCCCTGAACCAGCCCTCCCATGTAATTCTCTTTGTGTAGGGCAGGGAGCTGGATGCCAGGGCATAATTCCCTTTCGGGGATGGGGTCAGGTCGGGAACATCTTCGTCGGCCAGTATGACGAGCCTGTTTTGATCAATATGGTATACCGAAAACAAGTTTTGCCGTCGCAGCTGGTTCCATTGTATCTTTTCATGGGTCTTTATAAGCGGATCTTCGCCGTGCCATACATCGATACCTGCCTGTAACCTAATAGAGTCGAGTTCAGATTCGTATTCTACGTTATCCTGGCTGGTGGCAGCGAAGCGGTCGGGCCTGAACCCGAAGAACAGCATCCTGCCGTCATTGCTCCACCGCAGGCTGTTGTCGAAAGGCAGGAACATTCCTGAAGGGGCATCTTCCTGGCCTGCCAGCATGCGGGGTGATCCTTCACCTGCCGGCCATACAAAAAGGCGTGCTGTTTCCACGGTATCCTTTTCCATATCTTCTGCCCTGATCCAGGCCAGCTTTCTGTCTTTTTCATACCATGTGAACCTGTTGAACTTTGCCTTGCCTGTTGTATCTATCACCCGGGCCTGTGAGCTCAGATCGGAAAGTGGCAGCCAGTAGAGGCCGTTGTTTTTCTCAAGGGTATCATTAACTGTGAAGACCAGCATGGTTGAAAGGCTGTCGACCGTATAGGAGCCAACAAACGGCAGGGTTATGTCTGCATTGTTCCCGAAGTTCCTTACGTAAAGGGGAGTTCCCGCCTGCTTCAGCTTCTCGTTCTCTTCTTTGGTAAGGGTGGTGTCTTCAACAGCATGGTGATGAACGAACAGGAACCGGTTGAGTGTGCTGAATGAGGCACTTTTTACATCTTCGAAAGTGGTTGTCGATCCGTCGGATGTCCTGATCAGTACCGCTGCAT
>SLMM01000203.1 GCA_007133565.1 Bacteroidales bacterium | reverse complement strand
TTTATTGATGCGCTTTGAAGCGATCAAAACTGGATACATTAAAAAAATGTCATATATATTTGTAGAAATCAAGACCTAACTAATTTAATCATCATGGAGAAGTATAATGTTTTACTTGGTTATCTGCAAAAGCAAAAACAGATTATTTTGAAGCTGCATGATGGCATTAAGGATATTGATCTTTCTGTTTACGAGAACCTTTATGTTTTTGCCGTGAAAGCCCAACAGCTTTACACTGCCTGTGAAGATCTTCTTAAATCAGTTGCTGGCACCTTTGAGAATAATATAAATGATATGTCGCGCTATCATATTGAGCTTTTAAAAGTCATGACATCTGATATCCCTGGTATCAGGCCGGCCCTGTTAAATGATAAGAGCTACAGTATTCTTGATCGTTTAAGAACCTTCCGCCATTTTATCCGTCATGGATATGACTATGAACTGGATGAGGATGAATTGTTCTTGTTACAAAAGAAAGTAAATGAGTTATTCGATAATGTGATTTCTGATGTTACTGAATTTGAATTGTTTATGAAGAAACTTGTCGATGAGACTGAATGAAAAGGATTTTCTGCTTATAAAGGAGAATTTGAGGGAAAAATCCCTCAAGCAGAAGCAGAACAGAGAGGCGCGCAGAAATGAGCAGTTGAGGGATTGTTCTGATAGGTTGAAACATTTTTTTAAGGATTACCCCGAATGCAATGTCTATATTACCGGGTCAATCGTAAGGCCAGGTTCATTTTCTGATCGATCTGACATTGATATAGCTGTTGAGAATTATCCAGGCAGTCGTATTGATCTTTTTATGGAGCTTACTGAACTGATTGATCTGCCAGTCGACCTCATTATTATGGAAAGGTGCCATTTTGCTGACCAGATCAGGGAGATGGGGGTCAGGGTTTGCTGACAGCGGACTGAACCCACTATTGATGAGCAAAATTTTTTTTAACCGCCAGGGAAAAGTGTGTTTCCATGGTCTGTGATATGTTGCTTCAATTCGGGATTGCTGATAGATTCGAACCGCACCACGTCGAATTTATGAGGAAGGCTGGTATATTCATTTAGACGTATTTTCAGTTTGCGGGTTTCATTTGCATCCAGTCCCCATACCGCCAGGTCAACATCTGAGCCGTGCTTCTGGTTGCCCATGGCCCTGGATCCGAAAAGAACCAGCCTGGTCATTTTTTCAAACCGCTCTGCCTCACGCAGGATCACTGCGTTCTGCTCTTTTGTCAGCCCCTTGATCATAGTTCTTTTTCAAGGTATTCAACGAGTTGGGTGATGGCAGGGAAATAGATACGGTGTATCTTGTCAACTACCTCGCGGAACACATCTTCCTGGTAGGTATGTGACATAAGGTTACGGTTGTCGAGCATATCTATCCACGCTTCCCCGCCGGCCAGAACGCCGGATGCAAATGCTTCCTTGATAGCTTCCCTTGGAAATTGTGTTACCACACCTTTGCTTTCAAGAAAATCTTTCAACGTTTTCCAGGAGAGTTCAAAGGTGTATTCAAACCTCTGAACCAAACCCTCTTTTTCAAGGGTTGAAAGTTCATCGAACCTGTCATTGGCATTTTTGAGCTGGTTATAAGCCCTGGTAAGGTTGTTGAACCGTTGTTTCCACCTGGTCTCTTTCAGTGTCATGATCTGGTCGTGATTACGGGGGTTTAATACCTCAAAGTTAATCAATTTTCCGGCTGCTTAAAAAGGGGTTAAAAAACTTGCGGTTTCACTTGACTTGTATCCCATTAATATACTATATTTACTCATAAACAGACAAATACTGTTCTTTGTTATTAGCGGAAGCTTCCTGTTAAAGTTGCGCCAGTGAGCTTCCGTTCTGATTCAATATCCAACTTCAGGATTCTCCGGCATACTGACCTCGAGCGGATTTATAACTGAATGAAGAACTGAAGGACCTCATTTCTCAGAATTACAGGCATTCAAAACCATTAATACCAAAAACTATGAGACAGTTTTTTACCCTTGTGGTTATTATTGCAATTAACATCAGTGTTATTGCTCAGGCACCACATAAAATGAGTTATCAGTGTGTCGTTAGAAACAGCAGCGGAGCACTTGTTACCAATCAGGGTATTGGAGTTAAAATCTCTGTTCTGCAAGACACGCCAGATGGAATGGTGGTTTACCAGGAATTGTTTACCCCGAATCCGGAAACCAATGCCAACGGATTATTGAGTATTGAAATTGGGACCGGGTTACCCATTACCGGAGATTTTTCTATAATTGACTGGGCAGAAGGACCGTATTATCTTAAGACGGAGATTGATCCCCTGGGTACCACCAATTACACTATCGAAGGCATAAGCCAGTTATTGAGTGTACCGTATGCTTTCTATTCTGAAATAGCCGGTGAGCCTGCTGATAACAGCGTTACTTCAGCCAAGATTGCAGATGGTACTATTGCCACAGCCGACCTGGCAGATGGAAGTGTAACATCAGAGAAAATTGCAAATTCGGGGGTTACAACTGCAAAACTTGCAAACACCAGTGTTACTACTGCAAAGATCGCGAGTGGCAGCGTCACTGCTGCCAAGATTGCCGATGAGGCCATAACCGCTTCAAAACTTGCTGACAACAGCGTCACTTCGTCAAAGATAGCCGACGGAACAATTGCAACTCAACACCTGGCAAATGGAAGTATTAATTCAGCAAAGATTGCAGATGGAACAATAGCAACTGCCGATCTGGCAAATGGCAGCGTCACATCAGCCAATATAAGCGGTTCAGGGGCAGATGCAAACAATGTACTTCAATATACCGGCAGCTCTGTTGTATGGGATTATGCACCCGGATCAATAATCAGGTATACATTCTTAAATGCCAACTGCCAGTCGGTGTCAAACTTCGATAATGTTTATAAGAAAATTTCCAATATCGGGACTGTTTCAAAAGTGGATCCTGATTCCAAGCTGGAAGTTTCATATTATGGAAGGATATATGTCGAAGCTATAACCTCTTCCGGAGCTTATTTTGAGATACGGGTCAATGATGCGGCAACTACCAACGGGAGAGCAAACATCCATCTGAAACTGGCTGAAGCTGGCTTAAACGGGATTCCCGCAACCTTTACAACCGTTTTTAGCGATCTGGGTGTCGGAAATCATACCATCAGCATATGGGTCCGCGCAACGTTTACCGGAACCGGCCTATGGGCAGGCTACAATCCAGGCTGCTGGTCAGGGGATTACATTATAGTACGCGAAATTAAGTGAAATAAGGTTTCTGCCGGGGCGCGTTTGCTAAATTATATCAGGCCGGATTTACGTTATTTTAGGTTTTTCAACTATTTTCGCACGGGGTTTTTTTGCTTCGCGCGATCGGCTTACCGATTCTCCGGACCGGAAATAAATCCCCATTATCCTGGGCTGTGCCCGGGAGATCATGATTTTATCAACTGTGCCTGCCGGACGCTGCCGGGGGGCAAAATCTTATTTTAATGCCAAAAAGGGAAGACCTCAACAAGATCCTGATCATCGGTTCGGGGCCAATCATCATAGGCCAGGCCTGTGAATTTGACTACTCGGGCACCCAGGCCTGCAAGGCTCTGCGTTCGCTTGGATACAAAATAGTGCTTGTGAACTCCAACCCGGCAACGATAATGACCGATCCGGAGATGGCGGACTTTACCTATATCGAGCCGCTTAACAGGTACGCGCTTACCGAGATAATAAAGAAGGAACGGCCTGACGCGCTGCTTCCCAACCTGGGTGGTCAGACGGCGCTGAACCTCTCCCTGGAGCTTGCCAACAGCGGTGTTCTTGATGAGTACAACGTAGAGGTGATAGGGGTTAACCTGAAGGCGATTGAGAAAGGTGAGGACCGCACAGAGTTTAAGAACTCGATGGAGCGCCTGGGTATAGAGATGCCTCGGTCGACCGCCGTCAATACTTTGGCCGATGCCGAAAGGGTGGCTTCTGAACTGGGCTTTCCGCTGGTGATTCGTCCGGCTTATACGATGGGTGGTACAGGAGGGGGATTGGTTTATAATTTTGAGGAGCTGAGGAAGGTTGCTTCCCGGGGACTGGATGCGAGCATGGTGAACCAGGTGCTGGTGGAGGAGTCGGTGCTGGGATGGGAGGAGCTGGAGCTGGAGGTGGTGAGGGATGCAAAGGGCCGGATGATAACGGTATGCTTTATCGAAAATGTGGATGCCATTGGTGTGCATACGGGTGATTCGTTCTGTACGGCCCCGATGCTTACCATATCTGCTGAATTGCAGGAGAGGCTGCAGGATTACGCGTGGCGCATTGTTGAGGATGTGGGCGTCATTGGCGGCACCAACGTGCAGTTTGCGCATGACCCGGAAACGGGCCGCGTGGTGGTGATAGAGATAAACCCGCGCACCTCGCGTTCATCGGCTCTTGCTTCGAAGGCCACCGGGTTCCCGATTGCGCTGGTGTCGGCGCTGCTTGCCGGGGGGCTTACCCTCGACGAGATACCCTATTGGAGGGGTGGCTCGCTGGATAAATACACGCCGTGGGGCGACTACGTGGTGGTGAAGTTCGCGAAATGGGCGTTCGAGAAGTTCGATGGTATGGAGGACAGGCTGGGGACCCAGATGCAGGCGGTGGGCGAGGTGATGAGCATAGGGAAGAACTACAAGGAGGCTTTCCAGAAGGCGATCCGCTCGCTGGAGGTTGGAAGATACGGACTGGGGTTCGCGAAGGATTTCAACGGGAAGGGACTGGATGAGCTGATGGTGATGCTTAATGTGCCGTCGAGCGAGCGCCAGTTCATCATGTACGAGGCGCTGCGGAAGGGGGCTAAGGTGGAGGAGCTGCACCGCAAGACCCACATAAAGACATGGTTCATTGAGCAGATGAAGGAGCTGGTGGAGCTGGAGGAGGAGATCATCGGCTTCCGCGGAACAGCGCTTCCTGATGAGCTGCTGTTGCGTGCAAAGAGGGATGGGTTTGCTGATAAATACCTGGCTCAGATCGTTGGCTTCCCCGAAAGGGAAATACGTGAAAAAAGGATTGCCCTGGGTATGGGCCAGGCATGGGATGCGATACCGGTGAGCGGTGCCGATGCTTCCTATTACTACTCTACATATAACGGGACCGACAGTGTTGAGCCGGGTGAGGGTAAAAAGATCATGGTGCTGGGGGGCGGGCCAAACAGGATAGGTCAGGGGATTGAGTTCGACTATTGCTGTGTTCATGCGGCTTTTGCCATCAGGGATGCGGGGCTTGAGTCGATCATGGTGAATTGCAACCCTGAAACGGTGTCGACCGATTATGATACTTCGGGGAGGCTCTATTTTGAGCCGCTTACGGTCGAGGATGTGCTGAGCATCTACGAAAAGGAGAAGGTTGACGGGGTGAT
>SLMM01000154.1 GCA_007133565.1 Bacteroidales bacterium | reverse complement strand
GTACTGCAGCACATCGGCCCACACTATGGAGCTCATCCCGCCCAGCACGGTGTAGAACATGGCGAACAGGGTGAAAAGAATACCGTAAACATGTGGTATGTAGGCCTCCGGCACATCAAATGGCACCAGCACCGACACATACTCCCAGGGAATGAACAGCATCATGAACTTGCCCAGCCCGATAAAGCCGTAGGCAAGAAACCCGAGGCACGAAACCAGCGCATAGACAACCACAATGTTGTGCGACATCAGTCCGCTCCGCCCCGTCCCGAACCGGGTGCCTATCCATTCGGCACCTGTAGTCGCCCCCGACCGGCGCAGCCACATCGAAAGGTAAACCATCAGGAACACCTGGTTAAAGGTTGGCCAGAGCCACGGTATCCAGATGCTTTTAAACCCGTAGACAAAAGCCCAGGTAACGAGCAGCATGGTGCCCGATATATCGAACATGCCCGAAGCATTTGACAGCCCGAGCATGTACCACGGAAGCTTTTTCCCTCCAAGCAGGTAGGCCTCTTTGCCCTGCTGCGCGCGCCGCTTCATCACCAGCCCGATCACAACCGTAGCTGAAAGGTATGAGAGGATGATCACAATGTCGGGAACAGATAACTGCATAATAATTTGTGTTTTTACCCTTTCGGGGAATTGAAATTAAACTCTCATGAGTATTTCCAGGCACATACGCACGTTGTGGTAGGGGCATTTCCAGAAACCTGCCTTGTCATATCCGGGAAGAGGCCGTCCTTCGGCGTCCAGCCGGTAGAACCACTCCCCCCCTTTCCGGTCAATGAAATATCTTTCAATAAACTTCTTTACACCTGTTGCCAGTTCAAGAAACCTCACATCGCCCGACAGCCGCCATGCATTAAGAAAACCAACTACGGCCTCAGCCTGTGCCCACCACTCCGTCTCATCGTCGGTACCGCCCTTGCCGTCACTCTCATGAGTCAGTCCCCCGAACCTGTTCACCCCTTCTGCAGCACCTCGTGCAAGCCGCAGCGACAGCTCTGCCGTGCGGCCTGCCAGGTCTTTCTCACCAAGAGTTTGGGCCGCTTCAAGAAGAAGCCATGAGGCCTCAATATCATGGCCATAGGATATCATCTCCGACCTGGCCTCCCACTCCTCATTGAAAAAGAGCTTCTGGTGAAAATTTCCAAGCCCGACTATTTTTTCGGCAAAAACCCCTATCAACATCTTCAGCCGTTCCCGCAGCCCGGGTTCATCCCATACACCCAGCAGTGATGTATATGCTTCCAGCACATGCAGATGGGTGTTCATCGTCTTCCTCTCGTTCAGATCCTTCTCACTGAGCCGGCTGTCATCAATTTCTCCCCAGTTGCGGGAGAAAGCCTCAAGGTAACCGCCATTCATGCTATCTGCACAATTGTCCTCCATCAACCGGTACAGGCGTATGGCGGCATCCAGCGCCTCCTGCCTGCCGCAGGCCCTGTAATACTCAGAGAAAGCGTAAATCACAAATGCCTGTGCGTATGTCTGTTTCTTCGTGTCAAGCGGATTACCGGCACAGTCAACGGTCCAGAAATACCCTCCGCAACTCACGTCTGAAAAACGGGTAACAATGTAATCCCATGCCCTGTGCGCCGGGTCAAGGTATTCTTCATTGCCGTAATGATTACATACCGCCGAAAAGGTCCACAACAACCTTGCATTGAGAATCAAACCCTTCGGTGCTTCAGAAACCGGCTCACCATTCTGGTCAATCGCCCCGAGGAACCCGCCGTTAACCAGGTCGGTCATCCTCCTGCTCCAGAAAGGAAGCAGGTTCTCCTCCAGCTCTGTCACTGCAAACAGGCGAAGCTCATCAATGTTCTTTCCCATTCGCCTCAAATCTCAATTTACACTGTACATATCAGGCAGGTCTTCAAGGAAGGCTGTAAACGGGTCAGCCCTGAACTCCATGAAATCGGGAACACTCGGGTGCCCGGGATAGGGTGCGAAATGGTGCACATACCTGCCGTCACGCATCCAGTTCTCGTTTCGCCATACAAGCACCCATGCCATATTCCTGGCAACGGGGTCATTTCTGATGGGATTGAGGATATTGGCCGTCCACCAGTCCTCCTGGGGTATCATATTGTATCCTGTCTCGGTCAGTGCGGCAACCTTGTCCATCTCCTGCGCCAGATCAACAACTATCCTCATCTGCTCAACAGCGAGCGGCACCCCCTCGGTTGTACGAAGGTCATGGTAGTTGTCAAAACCAAGCACATCAACATATTCCTTTCCGGGAAATCGCTCCATGTACCTTTCCCGGGTGCGGAATATATCGGGCGAATAGCAGAACAGCAGGTTAGTGCATCCGCGCAGCTCTGTCAGATAGATATGTGTAAATCTCCACAGCTCGATGAATTCTTCCCGGGAACACGGACCGGTGCCCCACCAGAACCATCCGCCGGTATGCTCATGGTAAGGCCTGAAAATGACAGGCACAGGTGTGCCATCAGAAGTTTTCAGGTCAAGAAAGAAGTCGGCTACCAGATCGAGCCTCGACTTGAAATATTGATGCCTTTCTCCTCCCGGCAATATATACTTTACGGCATCAGAGGTATCCCATGCGCCTCCGCCCGATACCGGGTTGTCCTCGTGCCAGCTCACCGTGTTGATGCCGCCCCTTTCATACACCTCGATCATCCATTTTCTCATAAGCTCAAAGCTTACCGAATCGATATTGTGGGTGTTGCCGATCTTTCCGAAATCCCAGCCGAAAACCGCCGGATAGGAGCCGCTGGCATCGTGAACATCCGACCTGAAATCCTCCCCGTCAATCTCTGCATCCCAGCCACCCACCTCATGATCATGTCCTATTCCATAGGCAACCGCGTCCTGGTGGCCGAACAGCAGGCGCTCACCTGCAATCCGCATGAGGTTAAGGTAGAGAGCTCTGGTCTCCACACTAGCTTTGGGGTTTGAAACAAACAGATCGTCGAGCGGATCGGGAGCCTCGCATGAAAAAACAATCATCAAAGCCAGGCAGAGGGGGATAAGGAATCTTTTACCGGGTAGCATCTTTTCAAGGTTTAGGGTTAAAACAGGCATACAGTTTCAGGCAGCAAATTATAAAAAATAACTGTAAGGGCAATTACCCTGACCCCTTAATTTGCGCACTATCAATTCACCTGCCTGGTACCGCATTATGATGACAGTAAAAAGCATTGTTTTGCTATCTTTACAGCATATCCGCAATTGGTTTTAAGGATGAGGAAAAAAGACGCGATCTTCGCCGGCAGGCTCCTGGCTTTGGCCGTCTGCCTGCTTTCACTGTCGCCCGAAACTGCTGCACAGGCTGGCGGCACGGCAACCTGGGAGTTTCTCAACCTTACCAATTCCGCACGCGTGGCTTCGCTTGGCGGAAAGAACATCTCCCTGCGTGACGGCGACCTGAACCTGGTGTTCCACAACCCGGCGCTTCTTGACAGCAACATGCACAACCACCTTCTGCTGAACTATGTCAATTACTTTGACGACATTCATTTCGGCTACGCCTCATATTCGCTCCACACAGGCAGGTGGGGAAGCTTTGCAGGCGGCATCCATTATATCAACTACGGCAGCTTTACGGCTGCTGACGAGACAGGGGTGGTTACAGGCAGCTTTACCGCATCAGAGAACTCTGTCAACCTCTACTGGTCAATTGCACTTGACAGCCTGTTAACTGCCGGAGCAACCGTAAAGGCAATAAACTCCTCCTTCGAACAATACAGTTCATTCGGTATGGCACTTGATGCCGGCATCAACTATTTCAACCCCGCGCATCTTCTGTCTGTATCGCTCTTGGTGAAAAACCTGGGCACGCAGCTCAGCACCTGGTACCCCGGCGGAGAAAGGGAGCCCCTCCCCTTTGAGATCCAGCTTGGCATGTCAAAGCAGCTTGCCCATGCACCTTTCAGGCTCTCCCTTCTTTACCAGCACCTGCAGGATTTCAATCTGGACACACCCAAAAAAGAGGCCGGCAGCAGCGAGCCTTCAGAAACCTCCTTTTCGGCAAAAGTTCGGCAGACAGGAAATGAACTGCTGAGGCACCTGATTATCGGGGTCGAATTCATGCCGGTCCACAGCCTCACAATACGCGCCGGTTACAATAACCTGCGCAGGCATGAGCTGAAAATTGACGAAAGAGCATCGACTGTGGGCTTCTCCTGGGGATTCGGGGTAAATCTCAGCCGGTTCAGGATTGATTTCGGCCAGGCCCGCTACCACCTGGCGGGCTCATCAAACCACTTTTCGGTAACCGCGAACCTTTCCTCCTTTTACAGCCGGCCGTGAACTTTAAATAATCTCCCCTTCTATGCTGTCGCCAGACATACAGCTGGCCCCTGCCCCCGGTAAAGGCACCCCGTGCGCCCTCCCACGTTTACCCGGGCCCCGCGATCCATTGCTCAAAATTGTTTACTTTTACAACTGTTATGGAAAAAAAGAAGCTCATAATTGCCGTCGACGGGCACTCCTCATGCGGCAAAAGCACCTTCGCCAAAGCCATTGCGGCAAGGATGGGGTATACCTATATAGACAGCGGGGCCATGTACAGGGCCGTCACGCTGGCCTGCATTGAAAAGGGGGTGGTTTGCGGACAAACCCTGGACGAGGAGGCACTCCCCGGGCTCCTGGAAAATATAAGCATCACCTTCAGGCCTTCCGAAGGCGGTCCGGTGTCTGAAACATACCTCAACGGCGTCAATGTCGAAAAGCGGATAAGACAACTGGAGGTGGCCTCCAGTGTAAGCCTGGTCAGCACCTCGGCCATGGTAAGGCGGAAAATGGTGGCCCTGCAGCAGGAGATGGGAAAGGACAAAGGTATTGTGATGGACGGGCGAGATATCGGCACGGTGGTGTTCCCCGATGCCGACATCAAGATCTTCCTCACGGCATCGGCCGGTATAAGAGCAGAAAGGAGGTACAGGGAGCTGAAGGAGAAAGGTGAGGATGTGGACTTTGACCAGGTAAAAAAAAATATACTCGACCGCGACAAAATAGACACAACACGCAGGGAGAGCCCGCTGAGGAAGGCTCCCGACGCCATAGTGCTTGACAACTCCCATATGACACCAGAGGAACAGATGGTGTGGTTTGAGGAGTTGCTGAAGAAGATTTAAGGCGGGTTAAGTACCAGAAGCCGCAAAGTAACAGGATAAGGTAAATCAGGTCTGTAACAGTTTATTATCATGGATGTGACAATAGATCCCTCATCGGGTTTTTGCTTCGGAGTCAAGCGTGCCATTGAACAGGCCGAGGAGCTCCTTGATAAGGAGGGGAAGCTATACTGTCTGGGCGATATAGTTCACAACAGGGCTGAGATGGAGAGGCTGGAGGGCAGGGGGTTGAAGAGTGTCGGCCACAGGGAGATGATGGAGCTCAGTGATGTGCCCCTTCTTTTCAGGGCGCACGGAGAGCCTCCTTCCAGCTATGATACGGCTCATTCCAACAGGCTGTCGCTTACCGACGCCACATGTCCCATAGTCAGGAAGCTTCAGGAGAGGATCAGAAAAGTATGGCAGGAGATAAGGCCGGGTGGGGGACAGGTGGTGATATTCGGCAATCCCGGCCATCCCGAGACTATAGGTTTGCGGGGGCAAACCGACGGAGAGGCCATAGTGGTAAGTGCTGTGGACGAGCTCGACGCTGTTGACCCCTCGGCACCGGTGGCGCTGTTTTCGCAAACTACCAAAAACCCCGGCGAATATAAGCAGATAGCCGGCGAGTTGAAGAAAAGGATGGAGAACCATTTCACCGGCGGCGGGGTGCCGCTGAAGGTATATAATACGATTTGCGGACAGATCGCGGGACGTACGCCCGGCATCAGGAAGTTCGCCTCCTCGCACGACGTGATTGTGTTCGTGGGCGGCAGCCGGAGCTCCAATGCCAGGGTGCTTTTCGGCCACTGCAGTGAGGCTAACCCCAGGAGCTGGTTTGTGACCGGGGCCGGGGAGGTGGCAGGCGAATGGTTTGAAGGAGCCATATCGGCCGGTGTATGCGGTGCCACATCAACTCCCCGATGGCTGATGGAGAAAGTGGCAGAAAGGATCAGGGAACTGACCGCAAAGAAATAAACCGGCATGCGCCCGGTCAGATAACCGTAACCGAAACCAACCCAATGCGGCCCGACCCTGATATGCAGAACTCATCGTATAATGAACATGAAACAGGAAACGCCGGCAGCCGGCTTTACGCCGACCTGTTGCTGCCGCTTCCCCTGCCCGGCACCTTCACCTACTCTGTTCCTGCCAGCCTCCGCAATGAGGTTGAGCCCGGCAAACGGGTGACCGTACCCTTCGGCAGGAGAAGGGTCCTGACTGCCATTGTCAAAGAGGTGCACAACAGGACTCCCGAAGGGTATGAGACAAAAGACATCCTTTCTGCACCAGACAGCAGTCCCCTTGCACTTCCGGTCCAGGTCAGGTTCTGGGAGTGGCTGGCAGATTACTACATGTGCACCACCGGCGAGGTGCTTAAGGCTGCCCTGCCCGGGGGGTTCAGGCCCCGGACCGGTCAGGCTGCTGAAATTAAGCCGAAAACTGAAATTTTCGTGAGCCTCCATCCTGAACTGGCCGGTTCAGTCGGGCCCGGCCTGTTGCCGGAAAAGCTGAAGCGTGCACCCCGGCAACTCGAAGTTTTGCTTGAGTACCTCAACATCACAGGCTACAACGGTGTGGGCGCCCCTCCCGCTATCCCGAAGAGCAGCCTTACCCCGGGCATAAAGAACCCTGACCCGGCGCTTCGGGCCCTTTATGACAAAAATATCCTGGTCCGTTCCGAAAAGGCCGTTTCGAGACTTGAAAACCAGGCTGCTACACAGAAAGAGATGAGCATGCTAAACCGCCACCAGGAGGAGGCGCTGCAGACAATAAAAGAGCAGTTTCAAAACAGGGAGGTGGTGTTGCTCAACGGCATTACCTCGGGCGGCAAAACAGAGATATATATCCACCTTATAAAGGAGCAGCTCGAAAAAGGGAAACAGGTTCTCTACCTCCTGCCGGAGATTGCCCTCACGGCACAGATCATCACCCGGCTGAAGAGCGTTTTCGGAGGCCTGGCAGGTGTCTACCACTCCAAATTCTCCGAGTCCGAGAGGGTGGAAATATGGAACAGGGTCCTCCATGGCGGCGACGACAGCTACAGGCTGATCCTGGGTGTCAGGTCGTCACTTTTCCTGCCTTTCAGTGAACTCGGACTTGTTATAGTTGATGAGGAGCACGAGAACACCTTCAAACAGTTCGATCCTGCCCCCCGCTACCATGCCCGCGATGCCGCAGTAATGCTTGCCTCCATGCACGGTGCAAAGACGCTGCTGGGCACCGCCACCCCATCGGTAGAATCCTGGTACAATACCCTTTCGGGGAAGTACGGGCTTGCTGGCCTCACCAAAAGGTACAGCGATATGGAGCTGCCTGAGATCATCATAGCCGATACCCGGATGGCAAGGAAAAAGAGGCAGATGAAATCACTTTTCACCCCCCGGCTCATTGAGGAGGTAGAAGAGGCTCTTGGACAGGGCGGACAGGTAATTCTTTTCCAGAACCGGCGGGGTTATGCCCCGTATATCGAATGCGCCGACTGCGGATGGGTAGCCCTGTGCCGGCACTGCGACGTAAGCATGACCTACCATAAGGCGGGAAGGGGACTGGTCTGCCACTATTGCGGATCATCACAGAAGCCGCCCACCGGCTGCCCGGATTGCGGGGGCTCATCAGTTAAAACCCGCGGTTTCGGCACCCAGAAGATAGAAGACGAGATACCCCTCTTCTTCCCCGGCGCCAGGGTCGGCAGGCTTGACCTTGATTCTGCAAGGGGAAGGAGAGCTCATGAAAAGATAATAGGCGACTTTGAAGAGGGTAAAACAGACATTCTGGCAGGCACGCAGATGGTGGCAAAGGGACTGGACTTCGGGAGGGTTTCGCTGGTGGGCATACTGAATGCCGACAATATGCTGCTCTTTCCCGACTTCAGAGCCCACGAAAGAAGCTTCCAGCTGATGTCACAGGTGGCAGGAAGGGCCGGGAGAAAAGTAAAAAGGGGGAAGGTGGTCATCCAGACAGGGTACCCCGGCCATCCCGTTATAAAGAACATAACTGAAAACAACCTTGAAAGGCATTTCAATGAGCAGCTTGCCGAACGCAGACAGTTCAAATACCCCCCTTTTGTGCGCCTGATCAAAATAATAGTAAAGGACAAGAACCGCCTCACCGTCGAAAAGGCTGCCGCCCTACTGGCCGGCAGGCTAAGGTCTGGCTTCGGAAACAGGGTGCTGGGCCCAGAATACCCGCCTGTAGGGAGGGTGCAAAACCGCTATGTGATGGATATATTGATTAAGATCGAGAAGGGGGCCAACCTCCCTAAAGCCCGCTCACTGATCTCTGCCGCAATAGCAGAGGTGAAGTCCCGGCCAGGCTTCAGGAGCTGCCAGGTCCTGCCCGATGTCGATCCGGTTTAAAACAGCCGGGCAAAAAGGAAAAATAACAATTTCTTAAATACATGTATTATCTTTATTCTTTTTACCTAAATGTGACCGTCATGAGAAAACTGCTTTACCTGGCCCTGCTGCTGCTGACACCTTTCCTGGCAGCCCGGGCACAGACAGTGTCAGTGCAAATGTCACCCCCGCTGTCAGAAGGACTGGCCGAAAATGTCGGCATGTCATCTGAGCGCCTTGAGAGAATTGATCACCTTCTGGAGAACACCATTGCTAACGCAGACATTCCCGGGGCCGTCGCCCTGGTTGCCCGCGATGGGGAGATCATCTACCACAAAGCCTTTGGAATGGCAGATATCCGGAGCGGCCGCGAACTTCGCACAGATGATATCTTCCGCATCGCCAGCCAGACAAAGGCCATCACGTCAACCGCCGTAATGATGCTCTGGGAGGAGGGCAGGTTCAGGCTGGACGATCCTGTTTCGAGGTTTATCCCCGAATTTGCCAACCCTGTGGTGCTGGAAACATTCAACCCCGCCGACACAACCTATACAACCGTTGAGGCAAAGGGAGAGATAACAATCAGGCACCTGCTGACCCACACTTCGGGAATAGGTTATGGAATAATAGACGCCGACGAGCGCTTCAGGATGATATACCGGAAGGCAGGAATAATTGACCTGTTTACCACCGAAGATATAAGTATTGAAGAAAACGTGCGGAGGCTTGCAGTACTTCCCCTGCATCATCATCCCGGCGAAAAGTACACTTATGGTGAAGGCATTGATGTCCTTGGCTATCTTATTGAAGTGATATCGGGAATGCCGTTTGACAGGTTTCTCAGGGAGAGGCTTTTTGATCCTCTCGGCATGGATGACACCTGGTTCTACCTTCCACCAGAAAAAGCCGGGCGTCTTGTCCCGGTGCAGGCAAGAACGGAATTGGGAGAATGGGTTCCCTATGAATCAGCCTACTATGATCCCGGTTACCCTGTCACCGGTGCACGCAGATTCTTCTCGGGTGGCGCCGGACTCAGCAGTACTGCAAAGGACTACGCCACATTCCTGCAGATGTACCTTAACCACGGCGAGCTCAACGGTATAAGGTTCCTTAGCCGTACCACGATCAATTTTATGATGGCCAACCATATTGGTGACCTTTGGGGAGATGAACCGGACAGTCACCTGGGACTGGCTTTCGGGGTGTTGACAAGTAAAGGGCAGGACCGCGGTGGCCAGGGCAGTAAGGGCACCTTCAACTGGGGAGGTTACTTCAACACCCAGTTCTTTGCCGATCCCCGGGAACAGATCATCGGTGTTTTGATGAAGCAGACAAGAAGGCAGGTATCCGACAATACCGCCTGGCAGTTCCGGATTTTAGCAATTCAGGCTGCCGACGATTAAGCGATACCTGTCATTGCCAGGCATAGGGCCGTTAATCTTTTATGCAACAGGCTGATGGGGTCAGAATGTGATTTAAACATGGTTTATAATCTGTAATAAAAGTACGGTTTAGTGAACAGCAGAGAGGTAAAACAGATATTCAACCGCTTTGACGGCATGAATATTCTGATAATAGGAGATGTAATGCTCGATTCCTACATGTGGGGAAGAGTAGAAAGGATATCGCCCGAAGCACCCATACCCATAGTATCGGTTGCAGAAAGAGAAAACCGTCCGGGCGGCGCCGCCAATGTAGCCCTCAACGTTCAGGCCCTGGGGGCCAACCCGTTGCTCTTTTCGGTTACAGGCAATGATGCTGAAAATGAGCTTTTCCTCCAGCTTATGGACACAAACGGACTGGATACCTCTGGCATACTACCCGATGTACAAAGGAAAACAACTGTGAAAACCCGTATTATAAGCAGCAACCAGCAACTTCTCAGGGTCGATGAGGAGTTGTCTGAAAAAATTGGCAAAAGCACTGAAAGAAAACTTCTGGAGATGATACGCGTCAGAATCCTTTCAGAAAAGATCGATGCCATAATATTCGAAGACTACGACAAGGGGGTCATCACCCCTTCAATTATTAACGAGGTAACAGGGATGGCCGGTGAAAAAGCCATACCGGTGGCAGCAGACCCGAAAAAAAGAAACTTCAGCCACTACAAAAACCTGGACCTCTTCACACCCAACCTTAAAGAACTCTCGGAGGGACTGCGGATTGACATCGACAGAACCGACCTTGAAAGTATTGAATTTGTTGCCCGCAAATTGCAGGAAGGCAGCCGCATCAGGTATCTCCTTGTGACACTTTCGGAAAAGGGTATTTACCTGAGGCACGATGAAAAGGGAACACTTGTCCCCACCGAAGTGCGCCACGTTGCCGACGTCTCGGGAGCAGGCGACACCGTGATAGCCGTTGCAACCGCTTGCCTCGCCGCGGGATGCGGCCCGCATCACATGGCCATGGTCGCGAACCTTGCAGGCGGACAGGTTTGCGGAAAGGTCGGGGTGGCGCCTGTAAACAAGAACCAGCTGTTTGAAGAAACAATTGCGCTTTTTACCGGCAGCCGGTCATTCAATGGTGACTGCCACGGAGAGTGACGGCGGTGCTGTCTGCCATCCACGGCACTCCATAAAAAAACCGGGCAAGACTTTGCCCGGTTTTTTACCACTCAACCCAACTCATTTACGAGATACTGATCTGCCTTGGCGGCTTCTCCTTTGCCTCTTCCTTCTTGGGAATAGTTATGTTCAGTATGCCGTCTTTGTGAACCGCACTTATCTTGTCGGTGTCAACCGTGTTCGGCAGACTGAAGGAACGGCTGAAGGAGCTGTACGAAAATTCGCGCCTCATTATCTTTTCATCCTTCTGCTCGTCTTCCTGGCGCTTCTCAGATGAGATGAACAACACATTGTCCTTCACATCAATCTTGAAATCCTTCTTGTCAAGACCCGGTGCCGCCACCTCGATCCTGAAATCATCCTTGCCTTCGATAATGTTTACCGCAGGAACACATATCCCTGTCTGATAATCATCAAAGAAATTCGAAAGCATGTCCTTTCCAAAAAAGTCATCTACTAAGCTTGGCATTGAGCCTCTTCTGCTGAATACTGGTAACATGGCCTGATCCTCCTTTATTTTTTGGTTAAACATCGGTTTTTTTGTTTATTTTCAAATAAATTCCACCCACACCATAATCAACTTGCATGCCAATAGTCCCAAAAGGCCTTTCTATGCCATTATGGCGCTTTCATAAGCTGCAACACTGACATATCTGCAGTCCCCGTTATCCGGCCACATCAGCCCGGGCAATCTTAACAGACTGCCTGATAATTTATTACCAAAAAATAAATGGTTATCTGCCCTCCTGCTCCAGGTAGGGCTTCAGAAGAGAGATCAGCTCGCCGGTGCCCGATCCGGCGGCATCAAATATTATGTCGCTTTGCCGGTACCAGCCCTCCCTGCCTGCAAGGAGCCTGCGTATATGGTCTTTCAGCCGGGCACCCTTCATCCCGGCAATAAGAGGCCGCACCCCTTTCTCTCCGGAAAGGCGGCGGGCAAGCACATCCGGGGGCACCCTGAGGTAAACCGTAACCCCTGCATTCTTCATCTTGTTCATGTTGTCATGAAAACAGGGAGTGCCACCTCCGCAGGCAATGACCATCCTGTCGTCGTCCAGCAAGCTTTTCAGCACGGCAGCCTCCGACTCCCTGAAATAATCTTCACCCTTGCGGGCAAATATCTCGGTAATGGCCATCCCTTCCCTCTCTTCAACAAGCTTGTCCAGGTCGGTAAAGTCATAGGAAAGACTCCCGGCCAGTAGCCGGCCGGCAGTTGATTTTCCGCTGCCCATAAACCCGATTAAAAAGATCAGCACGGCAACCTGTTTTTAATTATTGCTGCTGCAAAACCTGAACTGCACTCTCAGGCAGGCCATCCGACTGCTATCGGCCGGACAGAACGCCTGCCCTGCTTCATATTTCAAGCCTCATCTGCTTGTTGTCCGGCTCATCCAGCTCAAATGCATCGTCAGACGCTGTCACTTCAGTTTCCGGAGCAGGCTTCACTATCGGCTCCAGCTCTTTCACAAGTGAAACCTCATACCTGGTCAGCCTCTTGCCCCTGGCCCTGTAACTTTTCACGCCGATAAAATCGGCCACCTCGATTATCTCGCTGCTCCTGTCCTTGTTCCTGCCTCCGAACTTAAGTTCAAGCCTCGGATATTCAACCTCGGTAAGCCGTATGAGACTCGACTCGTCGTGATCGCCTATAAAGCTTGTAAGCTTCTCAACAGGCTCAAAAGTAAACCGCTTTACATAGTGGTACCCCTTTTCTGCATCATGGTACACTGCAGCAAAAATCTTATCGTATCTATACTTCTCGATCAGGATAAGGTCCTCCTCAAAATGCTGTGAAACATCAAAGCCCGAAAGCCTGAACTTACCCGACCCGGTAACCACCAGCAGCCTGTCATCCTTGTTGAACTCACCCAGCAGCCTGCCCCTGCCATCGGTGTTGAGACGGTTGATATCCTCATCAAACCATATCCGTGCTCCACCCAGGGTTGACTCGCCCTTCTCCTTGAGCACTACCTTATGCACTGCATGCCTTGTAAGGATGTTGCCTATCGACTTCTTGCCCTTGATCGCAAGCTCTCCGAAATCGAGCTCGAAAACAAGGTTTTTAAGGCGCGGTTTGGGTTTGAGGTACACCTTCACCACCTCGGCCTCCCCGTTGGGATTGGCGCTGAAATAGATTATCCTGGAGTTCTTTGCACCCCTGGTAATATTATATTCCCTGTCACGGGTTATGCCCTTGATGGCCGACCTCTTCATCATGCATGTTCCGCTGAGCCCGTCACGGTATATAATATTATATATGGTACGCTTGTCATTCTTTTTGAATACTGCAATATGCACCACGTTCTTGCCGACAAAAAGCTTATCGGCCACACGGGTTACCAGGTACGTGCCGTCCTGCCTGAAAACTATTATATCGTCAATATCTGAGCAGTCGCATACATACTCATCCTTCTTCAGTCCCGTCCCCGCGAATCCCTCTGCCCTGTTAACATATAGCTTCTCGTTGGCCACAGCCACCTTGGTTGCCTCGATCGTATCGAAGCTGCGTATCTCGGTGCGTCTCTCCCTCCCCTTGCCGTATTTCTTCTTTATCTGCCTGAAATAGTTCACCGCAAAGGGGATCAGGTTCTCCAGGTGGTTCTGCACCTCGGTGATCTCCTCTTCGACAGATTTTATATGCTCATCGGCCTTCGCAGAGTCATATTTCGAGATCCTTTTTATTCTGATCTCGGTAAGGCGCACTATGTCGTCGCGGGTAACCTCCCTGCGGAGCAGTTTCTTGTAAGGTTCCAGCTCACGGTCTATCGTTCCGAGAACCGACTCCCATGTCTCGCAATCTTCGATGCTGAGGTATAACCTGTTCTCAATAAAAATCTTCTCGAGCGACGACATGTGCCAGTCCTCCATCAGCTCCTCCAGCCTTATTTCAAGCTCTCTCTTCAGCAAGCCAACAGTTTTGTCGGTGCTGATGCGCAGCATCTCTTTGGCGCCGAGGAATCTCGGCCTGTCATCTTCTATAACACAAGAGTTGGGAGACAGGGGCACCTCGCAATCAGTAAATGCATAGAGGGCGTCAATGGTTTTGTCGGGCGATATGCCGGGAGCCAGGTGTACCAGTATCTCAACATTTCCGGCAGTATTGTCGTCAATCTTGCGGATCTTTATTTTACCCTTTTCGTTGGCCTTTAGTATGGAGTCTATAACAGAGCCGGTAGTCTTCCCGAAAGGAATGTCATGAATGACAAGGGTCTTTTTGTCAAGCTTTGATATCCTTGACCGCACCCGTACAAGTCCACCCCTCAAACCGTCATTGTACCTTGAAAAATCAGCCAGGCCCCCGCCGGGAAAATCAGGATAAAGCTCAAAATCCTTACCCTGCAGGTATGCAACCGATGCATCTATCAGCTCATTGAAATTGTGAGGCAGGATCTTTGAGGCCAGTCCCACAGCAATGCCCTCCACTCCCTGGGCAAGAAGCAGGGGGAATTTCACGGGCAGCGTGACCGGCTCCTTGTTGCGCCCGTCATAAGAGAGCTTCCATGTGGTTGTTTTGTGGTTGAATACAACATCAAGGGCAAATGCAGACAGCCGGGCCTCTATATACCTTGCTGCGGCAGCTCCGTCGCCGGTAAGCAGGTTGCCCCAGTTACCCTGCGTATCGATCAGCAGGTCCTTCTGCCCCATCTGCACCAGCGCATCGCCTATAGATGCGTCGCCGTGGGGATGGTACTGCATGGTGTATCCTATGATGTTGGCAACCTTGTTGTACCGGCCGTCATCCAGCCTCTTCATGGCATGGAGTATCCGCCGCTGCACAGGCTTCAGTCCGTCATGCAGATGCGGAACGGCACGCTCCAGAATCACATAGGAGGCATAATCCAGGAACCAGTCCTTGTACATACCCGACAGATGAATGATCTTGGGGAAATCGTTCTCCCGTGCCCTCCCGTTATCCTCAACGGGCTCATATCCCTTGTCCTGATTCTTTTTTTCCTGTTCTTCCATTTCTTTCCGCTTCCTACCATAGAAATAATGCAGGCCAGGCCCGCATCAGTGAATGCCGGATGGCCGGCAACCTTATACTACTCCGGCATCCTCCACCACGTCATCTTCCACCCGCAGGTTCCCTATAATGAACTCCTGGCGTTCGGGACTGTTCTTGCCCATGTAAAAGGTAAGCATGTCGGCAACCATATCCTCCTTTTTTAGCTGCACCGGTTCAAGCCTCATATCCTTGCCTATGAAGTGCCTGAACTCATCGGGCGATATCTCGCCCAGGCCCTTGAACCTGGTTATCTCGACCCTGCCCCCCAGCTTACCTACCGCTTTCTCCTTTTCATTTGCCGAATAGCAGTAAAGTGTCTCCTGCTTGTTCCGGACCCTGAAGAGAGGGGTTTGCAATATATAAAGGTGGCCGTTCTTTATCAGGTCGGGGAAAAACTGGAGGAAAAAGGTTATCAGCAGCAACCTGATATGCATCCCGTCAACATCGGCATCGGTAGCTATCACCACATTGTTGTACCTGAGCTCTTCAATGCCGTCTTCAATGTTCAGGGCAGCCTGCAGCAGGTTAAACTCCTCGTTCTCGTACACGATCTTCTTGGTAAGCCCGTAAGTATTGAGAGGCTTGCCCTTAAGGCTGAATACGGCCTGGGTGTTGACATCGCGCGATTTTGTAATGGAGCCGCTGGCCGAATCTCCCTCGGTAATAAAAATGGTCGTCTCCAGCCTTCTCTCATCGTTGGTGTTCCAGTGCACCCTGCAATCGCGGAGTTTCTTATTGTGAAGGTTTGCCTTTTTTGCACGCTCACGGGCTATCTTCCTGATGCCCGATATGGCCTTCCGCTCTTTTTCCGATTCCTGTATCCGTGCCAAAATTGCCTCGGCCGTTACGGGGTGCTTGTGAAGGTAATTGTCGAGGCTGTTACGCAAAAAGTCCATCACGAAATTCCTCACTGTCGGTCCTCCGGGCCCGGTCTCCTTTGACCCCAGCTTGGTCTTGGTCTGTGATTCAAAGACCGGTTCCTCAACCTTGATGCTGATGGCAGCTATTATGGCGGTCCTTATGTCTGAAGCATCAAAATCCTTCTTGTAGAAATCCCTTATCACCTTCACGAAGGCCTCCTTGAAGGCAATCAGGTGGGTTCCGCCCTGGCTGGTGTTCTGCCCGTTTACAAAGCTGTAGTACTCCTCGCCGTACTGCCTGCCGTGAGTGATGGCTACCTCGATATCCTCACCGCGCAGGTGTATTACAGGGTAGAGGCCTGGCGAGCTCATATTCTCCTCCAGCAGATCGAGCAGTCCGTTCCTGGAGCTTATCTTCTGTCCGTTATATACAATTGTCAACCCTGTATTCAGATACACATAATTCCTGCACATCCTCTCCAGGTACTCGGGAATGAAACGGAACTTACCGAAGATCTCGTTGTCAGGAGTGAAAACCACTCTCGTGCCGTTGGAATTCCCGTTCGCCTCGAGTGACCTTTCACTTATCAGCTCTCCCCTTTCAAACTCAGCGAGCTTTCCCTCTTTCTCGCGAAACGATTCTATCACGAACTGTGAAGAGAGGGCATTAACTGCCTTTATGCCCACACCGTTCAGGCCCACCGTCTTCTTGAACACTTTCGAGTCGTACTTGGCGCCGGTATTCATCTTTGATGCAACATCAACAAGCTTGCCGAGCGGAACACCGCGTCCGTAATCCCTTATGGTAACTATCTTCTCTTTAACCTCTATCTCGATGGTCTTGCCGAAGCCCATCATGAACTCGTCGACGGCATTGTCGAGCACCTCCTTTATAAGCAGGTATATGCCATCGTCGAGGGAGGAGCCGTCGCCAAGCTTCCCTATATACATTCCGGGCCTTTTCCTGATGTGCTCCTTCCAGTCAAGCGTCCGTATTGATTCCTCCGAATATATTGCAGTCATCAGTTCTGAATTTTTGCAAATATAAACAAAAGCAGGCCGGTGTGTCAATTAGTTTATCAACAACCAATCAACAGTCAGGGTGGGCAGCCAGGTCATCGTCGTCCAGCAGTCCCATCTGCTCCATCAGCAGCAAGGCATTCATTTTACTGGTCACACCTTCTCTCAGCCTGTAGTCGAAGCTTATCCTGTCACCGTCTATTTCAACCTCAAAGCACTTGTTCACTATCTTCCCCTGGTAATCATCCTGAATCGATGTAAGCGACAGGTCGTGTGTTGCAATGACACCTGTTGCGCCAAGTCCGAGCATACGCCCCAGCAAGGCAACCGAACCTCTTTGTTTGTCGGTCGTGTTTGTGCCCTTCAGTATCTCGTCAAGCAGAACAAAGACCTTCCTGCCGCCGGCAATTGCTTCAATAAGATTTTTCAGCCTTTTAAGCTCAGCATAAAAATATGACTCGTGCCGGCTGAGTGAATCATTTGTGCGCATGCTGCTGTAAACATCCATTAAGTGAAACCTGAACCCTGAGGCACATACCGGCGCACCGGCCATGGCGAGGACCAGTGCAACTCCTGCAGTGCGGAGAAAGGTGCTCTTCCCGGCCATATTGGCCCCCGTAACTATCACAAAACGGCCTGTCTCCTCTATCTCAAGGTCATTGCATACCCTCTCCCGACGGGGTATAAGCGGATGTCCGAGTTCCCGGGCGCTGAAAACCGGCCCCTTTTCATCAGGTACCGGAAAGACAAAGCCGGGATTATTAAAGCTGAAAAGTGCCATGCTGATATATGCGTCCATCGCCGCAATACTGCCGACCCAGACAGGAAGCTTTTTCCTGTTTCTGCGGTTCCATCTCTCAAGCATGAGCACGCAATTGACGTCCCACAGCAGCAAGCCGTTCAGGAGCGTAAAAGCAATAAAATTGAGCCGGTTGTCAAACGCATCGACTATCCGCGCAAGCCGGCCTATGTACCATGAGGGAGGCTGTCCCTCCGTTCTGAGGTATCGCTGAACGGACTTCAGCAACGGAGCATCAAGCCGTGTATCCTGAATTATACTGAGAAGACTGCGATACTTTCTGAGTGTCGCCAGGCTGCGGGTTACCATTTCATGCACTTCGCCCGTTTTCTTGAACAACCTGCCCGTTATGCCGAGCTGGATAAGGAAAAGGGCCACCAAAGGATGCCACGGCAGCAGTCCTGTTAAGGCAAGGAGCAGCATGGCTGCCGTCAGAACCGGCAAAACCTTAGAGGCGGCAACAAGCAGATGGTTCCTGGTGAAGCGTGACGGGGTATTCACATATTCAACCAGATGTGCGCACTCTTCTACCATTTCGCCGTGCATCCTGCCGGTGGCAATAAAATGCTGGCAAAAACCGGTTTTCGTGGCAAGCTCGCGTATCCCCTTCTGCCGCCTGGTGATCTCATGTACCTGTGTGGCCGGTTTCTTGAGAAAGCCTGCAAGCCGGTCCATCCCCGGAAGGGTACAACACCTGTTCATGTGATGGAATACCGATTGCTCACCAAAGAGGTCGAGGTCAAATGAATAGGGATGTCCGGTGTCTGTGTACCTGCTGCCGCTTTCAAACGAGGAGAGATTGCCCCTCAGCGCCTCTATCTCCTTACTGTTAATGCCGATGAGCGCATTGAGATAGCGGCCCCTCCTCTCAAGGTTTGCGAACTTCTTTACCAGCAGGAGGAACACTGCCAGCAACGAGGCAAAAAGAACAAGAGCGAGCGGGATGCTTGTGCCAGCAAGAGCCAGGGGCAGAAATATCATCAACAGGAATGACAGCAATCTGAGCAACACCAGGGATCTCTGCCTGCCCTTCAGCGACCTGAGCCTGTCTGAATATTCCGAATATTTCCCTTTGTAAAAAGATAAAACACTGTCTGCCATTACAATAATACTATTTGCCAGCACCATGGCACCGGTCAACTGTCCTTCAATTTATCCTTTTGCAAAACCCGGCCGGCAGCCATAACATAACAAGTATAATCAAAGCGCAGCCGGTGTCATTATCAGCTCTTACCTGCAGCCCCCTCCATCCTCATTTCATCAAGAGCTGAATTCATCAATTCCCTTACCATGTTTCCCGTATCCCGGGGGGTTTTGTTTTCGAACTGCTCCGGCTGCAGGGGATCGAGCACCCTTACCTTTATCGGGGTCTTCCTGCGTATAACGAACCCCCGCTTGGGCAGTGACTGGCCTGTTCCGTCGAGCACTATTGGCAATACCGGACATTTCATGCGGTGGGCAAGCCTGAATGCCCCGTCTTTGAAACTCCTCAGGTTCCCGTCGGTCGAACGGGTACCCTCCGGGAACATCATGATCGAGCTGCCCTGCCTGATATGCCTGCTGCAGTCCCGCATCATTTTTATAAAGCTTTTCCTGCTGGCCCTGTCGAGCGACACGTAACGGTTCAGGACCATGTTCCATCCGACGAACGGAATGTAGAGGTTCTCCTTTTTGGAGACCCACTTGAAATGAAAAAACAATGAGTGGATAACCAGTATGTCGAGCATTGACTGGTGGTTGGAAACTGCAACATATACCTGCGAATGGTCTATTTTCTCCCGGCCTTTTACGCTCATGGGCCAGAAAGGGTTAAGCCACAGATAAATTGAACCCCAGAAGCATGAATAACGGTGCTGCAGCCAGAGCCGCTTGTCGAACGGAAAAGTGAACAGCCATACGAGAAAGGCCCCGATAAATATCACTATGCTCGAAACAGCAACAAAAACCCAGAAGAGAAACGAAAACAAAACAAACCACATAGCTGAAAAAAATCTTTTGCCCCCTTGTACAACCGGTAAGATATAACCTTTAACATTCAGGTTGCTAAAGTACAGTTTTTTTTTAATTCAGCTAAATCCCTGCCGGTTCATATCTTTTGTAAAAATTGCATATTGGCCTATTGAACGGAGTTCTACCTTTTTGTATATTTCCCCTGAAATAATCATAACATATCTATATGAGAATCCCGGTAACAAGGAAAGAGAACCGTTTCATGCCCGATCCGCGAAGAGTGATAATCCGCTATTTCGACAACGGTATTGACCGCACCATAGCACTGGTCGAACGGATCACCGGCATGCCCGACGATGAGGCCTCGGCTGCCCTGATGCAGACACTCAGGGAGTTCTCGAAAAGGCACAGGAACATTACCCATGTGTTCAACAACCATTTCCTGAAGGTGAAAGCCCAAATGGACCATTTAAAGATTCCTCTCGGGGGGCTCACGGAAGATAAACGGCTTCTGCTGGGAGCCTATTTTTCGCTCGAATATTCAATTGAATCGGCTGCATTCTTTAACCCTTCAATGATTGAATCGCCCGACCAGACCGGACTTGAAAGGGGCAGCAAAAGGATCATCGTAAGCTTCCGCGCCACCGGCGAAGGGCATATTTCGTCAATCGTATTCCACTCAGGGGTAATTGACAAGAACGGGCTGATGCATTTTGAGAGGCCGGGGAGGTATGTTGAGGAGGCAGAGATGGTCAAGCGCCACAAATACAAAAAAAAGAGCTTCTCCAGCAAGCTTGTCGAAATGAACCTCCCCCATGAAATTGTTACAAGCGTAATGGACAGGCTGGGCGACGAATTCATCTATGGCGAGCTGCTCGCGGCAGTATCACAGACTGTCGAGGAGAACAACAACTCAGCAGAGAAGAGGCAGGCGATAGAGGAGATCGTGTGGCTTGCAGATTCTCATTACGAGGTAAAATTTTCGCGCGACACCGATATCTCCGAAAGGGTTATATTCCCTGTATCATTTACAGAAAGAAAGGGTATTGAAGATGCCCGTTTCGTAAAGTTTACCGATGATGACGGGTCTGCGGTATATTACGCAACCTACACCGCCTACGACGGCAATACAATACTCCCCAAGCTCATTCAGACCAGGGACTTCTGTCATTTTACCATAAGGCCGCTGCACGGGCACGGTGCTCAGAACAAGAACCTTGCACTCTTCCCCCGCAAGGTTAACGGGAAATTTGCAATGCTCTCGCGTATTGACGGCATCAACTCCTACATCGGCTTTTCAGACAAGATCAACCTGTGGGACGAACCCATCCTGCTGCAGGCACCAAAGCATTACTGGGAGTTCATACAGATAGGCAACTGCGGATCACCTATTGAAACCATTGATGGCTGGCTGGTGCTGACACATGGAGTGGGACCGGTACGGCAGTACTGCCTGAGCGCAATACTTCTCGATCTTGACGACCCATCAAGGGTTATAGGCCACCTGAGCCATCCTCTGCTGGTGCCCAACACCGAAGAGAGAGAAGGATACGTGCCTAACGTAGTCTATTCGTGCGGTGCGATGCTGCACAACGATGAGTTGATAATTCCTTACGGCTTGTCGGATACTGGTGCGGGATTTGCCTCTGTTAACATTAACGAACTTCTTGCCGGATTGAAAAGCTGAGCCCGGCCTTGCCGATCGCGGTCCCTTTCCTGCCCGCTACTCCAGTATCCTGCGGTAAACATCAAGGTACCCGGCCGCCATCTTCTCAAGGCTGAAATTTGCCATTGCCCTTTCGCGGCATTTCCGGCGGGGAACCTCCTTAACATGCTCCACAAAACCCGCCGCCTCCTCAACTGAGCCGGCAAGGAACCCGGTCTCCCCGTGGCTTATCAGCTCGGGCATTGACCCGCGGTTAAAGGCAATTACCGGTGTGCCGCAGAACATTGCCTCGGCCACACTCAGTCCGAACGGCTCCTCAAAGTTAATGGGATGCAGCAGCGCCAGTGCACAGCCGAGGAGTTCATCACGCTGCGTCGGTTCCGCGCTGCCAAGGTAAACCACCCTGTCTCCGTCAATAAAAGGCTCCACCTTCTCCCTGAAATAGTGTTCATCCTGTACAATGCCTGCTATCAGCAGCTTTTTCCCGGCCAGCCGGGCTATCTGCACCGCCTCGTAAGCGCCCTTGTCATGGTGTATGCGGCCGAAAAACAGCAGGTAATCGCCATGATCCTCCCTGAAGGTGAACTGCGACTGGTCAATCCCGTTGTAAACCGTCGCAATGTATTCAAGCTCGTTGCTCCGGTCGGAATTGCTTATCGACACGTAATGCACCCTGTCGTTGTACCTCTTGTAAACCGGGATGATCCGGGGCGATGAAAAGCCGTGGATGGTGGTCACCATCGGTGTGTCGATCAGGCGTGACCAGGCAAGCGGCATAAAATCGAAGTTATTGTGGATAAGATCATATTCACCGGCCCTCTCAATCAGGTATGATATGTGCATGCATTCGGCAACCTTGGCATCGGCACTCCTGTCCTCCTCGTAGCCTTTCTCAATTATATATTCAAGCTTCCCGGGGCTCAGGGAATCGCCGGTTGCATAAAGCGTCACATCCACACCCAGCGCTGCCACCCCGCTGGCAATGTTCCATGCCACCTGCTCCCAGGGCCCGTAATGCCTGGGCGGGGTCCTCCATGCTACAGGCGAAAGAACAGCTACCCTCATCAGAACCTTAAATTATATTTCAACTTGAACCTCAGCGCACTTTCAGAAACCACGAAACTGTCCATCGGGTCGGTTATGTTCGAGTTCCACGCCACCAGCACCTCCCTGCCCGGCCTGATGATCCACCTGAACCGGGTCTGCCACCCTGCAGTCCCGGTAACATCGTCGTACTGTACAAAGGTATGCATATTGATCCGGGGGTTGAACAGGATATTCATCATCAGCCTGTATATTCCGACATCGATATCCCTTTCGGGGAAGGAGAGGTAGCTCCTCTCCACCTCGGCACCCAGGAAAAGGTTAACAAACACCTGCCATCCTGCTGTCAGCTCCCATGTATTCCTTTCGCCGCTCCAGAAATCGCCCCATGACCAGGAAGCGGAGCCCCACAGGTTTCGCTGCCTGGCCGAATTGAGTGTCAGGGTGCTGGTGCTGAACTTGTACTCTCCCACCGGAATCAGCACCTGCCCCAAAAGGTTGAAGTCCGCGTAAAGATATTCATACGTATATTTCCTTCGTGCCATTGCCGATTCACCGCTGGTAAACCTTATCCACAATGGTATGAGGTCTATCTCCCTTGTCTGCAGCACCCCGTCAAGGCCCGATATATGGTCTATGCCTGCCATTGAAAGCACCTGCAGCAGTCCCCACCTTCCCGGACGCGGCCCCACACCTCCTGCAAGGTAATACTCACGAATGCCGCGGCGGGGAACGAAACCCATGCCGGCCGTAAAATCATCATCAATCTGCAGAAAGCCGGCACGCCCGTAAAACAGGTCATTAGGAAAGTTCAGCTCGGCTCCGAAGGCGTTGGCCAGTTGCCTCTCGCCGTCGGCGGGGGTGGTAGCGGACTGCAGTCCGTAAGCTGTAAAACTCAGGTTCTTGTCCCCGCCGAGAGTTGAGGTGGCCAGCCGGGTATCAAGCCCGTAAACGGCATTGCCCCCTTCGCCGGTCGCATTGCCCAGGGTGGCAATCATGCCCGCCGACGATTGCCTGCCAAGGTTCCTGGAGACACGTGCCACCGAGTAGTTGCTGTTGTCAAACTGCTTCTCCTGCCAGATATTCATCACCCCGATGTTCCACGGCCCTGCCTGGCCCGTGAACCTGCCGCCGGCATGTATTGAAAGAGGTTCACCGCCGGCATCCAGCCCCATCCTCCTGGTGAAAAAAGGTATCAGCCGCCGCGAATAGGGGTTGTCAACCTCCCCCGCTATCCCGAAGTTGAAGTAGTTGGCACCGTCAAGGAAGAAATCCCTCTTCTCAGGAAAATGGAGGCTGAAGCGCGTGAGGTTTATCTGCCGGGTATCAGCCTCAGTCTCGGCAAAGTCGGTGTTCAGGGTGAGCACCCCGCGTATCCCCGGTGTCACCTGGTAAAAAACATCCACGCCGGCATCACCTGTCAATGAACTGCCGTCACCGTGGTGGCTGTCATGCCCGCCAAAAACCCAGGGGTTGATGTCAAGTCCGGCTCCCGGACTAATTCCTTCGAGCCCGTGCATCAGTCCGGCATCAGAAACCTGGAACCTGTGGTTGTTCAGGTTTGCGGTGGGCCAGTAAACCGCCTCCTGGTTGCGCCTGATGTACCTTATGAATTTGATTCCCCACGTTGAAAGTCCCGGATCAAAATTAATTGTCTTGAAAGGCAGGGCAATCTCCGCCTCCCACCCGTGAGGCTGTATCGAAGCCCTTCCGTCCCACAGCCCCTGCCACTCACGATTAAAAGCCTGTCCGTTAGCACTTATCACAGCATCTCCTATTGACCCGCGGGGGCCGATCTGGAACCAGTAGGCGTTCCGGCCGTCAAGGTGGGTATCCAGGATTATCTGTATCCTGTCGTCATTGCTCAGGTTGGCATCCCTGGCCATCTCCCTGCCTATTACCCTCCCGGTATCGTCGTAGGAGCGCACGCCGATATAGAGATAATCATCGTCATATAAAATATAAAACTCCGTGCGCTGGGTGGCGGGGGCACCGTTATCCGGCTCTCTCTGGACAAACTCGGTAACGGGAACAGCCTGGCCCCAGACATCTTCAGAAAGCACGCCGTCAATTACCGGCGGTGTGCTTGTCCGTGTTGCAACAGCTTCGGGCTGGCCATGCAGGTTTTTGCCTGTCAGCAGCAGTGCAGGCAGAAGGCAGAGAAATATTCGTTTCAAACTTTAAGGATTTACGGATCTCACCCGGCAAAACTAATATTTATTTGCTAAGTTTCACGTGCGTCATCAATGGTATTCGGGTAAAAACTGCAGCATTCCTCCTGTTAGCGGCCGTGGGTCAAACCTCCAGCTCCACCACGGTGATTCCTGACCCCCCGAACCTTACATCTTCATCCCTGAAAGACTTTACCGGAGGGACGGTCGCAAGGTAATCGCGTATGATCTGCCGCAATATGCCGTTGCCTTTGCCGTGAAGTATCTTCACCCCGGCAGCTCCAACCATCAGGGCATCATCTATCAGCCTGCTCACCACATCGAGCGCTTCATCGGCCCGCATGCCCCTGACATCCCTCTCCGGACTGAAGCTCAGCTTCTTGTCCCTTATCCGCTGTATAGTCGATCCACCCGCACCTCCGGCTGCACCGCCTGAACCCCCGGCCGCACTGCCGCCATACGCTGCGCCTTTCTCCAGCTTCCTGGCTTCTCCCCTGCTCAGCTTCTCCAGCCTGCTCTCCTTTACTGTTGTTATCATGTTGCCAAAGGCCACCATGATGCTCTTTCCACTCACATCAATAACCTCGCCGCCAACATCGCGCCCGGCAAGCCGTACCTTGTCCCCTTTCCTTATCCTGCCGTCATCCTCACCGGCATCCCGCCCGGCGCCTGCATCGCCCTCACCTTCAGCCTTAACGGCTCTCCCCGCTTCCTTCTCCTTCCTTTTCCTGATCCTCTCCTTTCTGGCCCTGATATTCTCCATCTTCCGTTCAACGGCGTCGTCTCCCCCGTCTCCTGCTTCGCCCCTTACCGATTCCTTCAGCTCCTCAATCTTCTCCCTTGCGGCTTTCGTCTTCTCCTTTTCAGCCTGGGCCTCCCTTATCTCCCTGATGGTGTTTTCAATACGCTTGTTTACCGTATCGAGAAGCGCCCTTGCCTCCTCCCTGGCCCTGGCTACTATCTCCTTTCGTTCAGAACGGGCCTCTTCCAGCTGCCTCTCATACTGCTCCAGGTCCTTCTCCAGCTTTTTCTCGAGCTGCCTGATGCTCTTCCGCTTACGGTCCCAGTAATGCTTGTCCCTTATAATATCCTTCAGGTGCCTGTCGAAGTTGATATGGTCCTCGCCCACCCTCCCGGCGGCGGACTGCAGTATCTCCTCAGGCAGGCCAATCTTGCGTGCCACCTCAAAGGCAAAGGAGCTGCCGGGTTTGCCCGTCTCGAGCTTGAACAGCGGCTCCATCCTGCCAGTGTCGAAAAGCATCGCGCCGTTCATTATCCCCGGTGCGGAGGCGGCGTAATGCTTCAGGTTGGTATAATGGGTGGTTATCAACCCGTAGGTGCGGTTCTGATTGAGCTGCTCAAGTATCGCCTCGGCTATGGCGCCCCCAAGCATGGGCTCAGTACCTGTGCCGAACTCATCTATCAGTATGAGGGTTTCCGGTCCGCTTTCGCGGATGAAGAATTTCATATTAAGCAGGTGGGAGCTGTATGTGCTCAGGTCGTTCTCGAGGCTCTGCTCATCGCCGATATCGATAAATATACCTTCAAATATCCCGGTTTCCGAATTTTCCGACACGGGCACCAGCATACCGCACTGCAGCATATACTGCAGCAGCCCTACCGTCTGCAGGCAGACCGACTTGCCGCCGGCGTTGGGGCCGCTGATCACAAGTATCCTGTTCTCCTGATCAAGCTCAATGCCGAGGGGTACGACCTCACGCTTCTCCTTCCTGAGGGCAAGGTAAAGCAACGGGTGCAGGGCATTTTTCCATTTCATCGCCGGGCCGTCAACGAAAACCGGTTTGACGGCACCCAGCCTGACAGCCAGGATGGCCTTTGCCCTGATGAAGTCGATCAGCCCCATGTACCGGAACACCGCCAGCAGCTCATCGAGGTAAGGGCGCAGCGAATCGGCAACCTCCCTCAGGATCCTGAGTATCTCCCTCCTTTCGGCATATTCCAGCTCCCTGATCTCATTGTTCATCTCCACCACCTCGGCAGGCTCTATATAGGCGGTCCTGCCGCTGGCTGACTCGTCAAGCACGAAGCCCTTTATGCGGCGTTTCAGCGATACGCTCACCGGAATCACCGGCCGGCCGTTGCGAATCGAAACTATCGCATCGGCATCAACAATCCCCTCAGCCTGTGCTGACTTCATAACCGATTGCATCTTTTTTGAAACGGCCGTCTGCCTCTGGCCGATATCGCGGCGAATGGACTGAAGCTCAGGGGAGGCGCTGTCCTTTAACCTGCCGTCCCTGGTAAGCAACGCGGCCATCCGGTCGCGGACGAAAGCGGGGACTGACGCAATGCCCGAAAGCTCCTTCAGCGCAGGGTAGCTCTCCCCGTTCTTCCCGGTGAAATAGCTTATCATCCCCCGGGCGGTATCGAGCGAGCGCTTCAACTCAAAAAGCTGGTCCACCTCCAGGAAGGTCCCCTCGATACGCAATTTTTTCAGCCAGGGGGTGGCATCGGCAATATGGCCAATGGGAAATTCATCGCCAAACAGCAATATCCTCCTGAACTCATCGGTCTGCCTCAGCCTCAGCTCTATTGCATCATACTCTGTCAGGAAGCTGATCCTTTCGGCATACTCCTTTCCCGGACTGCATACACAGAGCCCCGCCACCATCTCTCGAATGGCGGAAAAACCGGTTTTCTCATCAAATTTATCAGGGTAGATCATTGAAGGAACTGTTTCTGCAACCATGACGACTCCCCTGCAAAATTAATTGAATCATCGATATTATTCAACCGGCCAAATAAAAAGGAGAATGGATGCCTGGCAACATATAATACCTGCATTCAGGGACCGGATTGCCCACCGGACTGAAAATATTTCAGAATGTCAGATATTTTATGTCGAAAATAAGGCCTACTATTGGAGCAGTACTGTGAGTGGTGCCGGTTCGTGCTGCCAGGATTGCGTTGTTTGCTTTTTTTACCTTAAATTTGACAGGATCCTTAAATAACATTAGTCCTTACCTGAAATGAGAAAAACAGTTACCCTTTTCACCTGCCTGATTATTGCCCTGCCATTGGTGTTGCACTCCCAGACCGGCAGGGTATTTGACGACCTGAGCATGCCCAGCAAAATCCTGAACAGCGAGAGAAAATATGCTGTTTACCTGCCACCGGACTATGAGACGTCACAAAGGAGTTATCCGGTACTCTACCTTCTCCACGGAGGAGGGGATGACCAGTCAGGCTGGATACAGTTCGGTGAGGTATTGCATATAGCCGACAAGGCCATAAGGGAAGGAACAGCCACCCCGATGGTCATCATTATGCCTGATGCCAATACCGGCAGGCGGGGATATTTTAACGATATAACAGGCGAATGGAGGTACGAGGACTTCTTCTTCGAAGAGCTGATGCCATTTGTTGAGAACAAATACCGGATCAGGAGCGAAAAACGGTACAGGGCCATCGCCGGACTTTCCATGGGGGGAGGCGGGACATTCATGTACGCCCTGCGCAGGCCTGATCTGTTCTCTTCAGCCTGTCCCCTGAGCGCATCTGTCGGACCCCTCACCCTTGAAGATGCCAGGCAGAGATATACAAGGGATAACCCTGACATACCCGAAGAGGTAATTAAAGAGTACTGGGAAAACCATAACGCCCTCTCGCTGATCAACAACTGGCCGGAGAGTAACAGAACTGCAGTCCGCTGGTATATAGACTGCGGCGATGACGATTTTCTGTATGAAGGAAACAGCCTGGTCCATATCGCCATGAGAAAAAACAATATCCCTCATGAATTCAGGATAAGGGACGGCGGCCATACATGGACTTACTGGCGGGAGTCGCTCCCCAAAGTGCTCGAATTTATATCCCAGGCTTTTCATCAGTATTAGAAGGAATTCCAGGACAGGGGATCGATCCCTGGCATTACCAGTCTTTCTTATTCCAGCCTGTTCCTCGTGCTATATTGTTCTTGTACATTAAAGACTATTTTAATTAAATGACCAGATTCAAAAGACACCTCATCACCTCGGCCCTGCCCTATGCGAACGGGCCGCTTCATATCGGGCACCTTGCCGGTGTCTATGTCCCGTCCGACATCTACACCCGCTACCTGAGGCTGCGGGGCAAAGATGTGATCCATATCTGCGGCTCCGACGAGCACGGGGTTCCCATAACGATTAAGGCCAGGCAGGAGGGGGTCGCCCCCCAGGAGATAATCGACCGCTACCATGAGCTGAACAAAAAGGCGTTTGAGGATTTCGGAATATCGTTCGACATCTATTCACGCACATCCAATGAAATTCATTACGAAACTGCCTCACTGTTTTTCAAAACCCTTTACGAAAAAGGCGAGTTCCTGGAGAAGACTACCCCGCAATATTACGATGAGGAGGAAAAGGTGTTCCTGGCCGACCGCTATATACAGGGAACCTGCCCCCACTGCTCCAATGAGAGCGCTTACGGCGACCAGTGCGAAAAATGCGGCACCTCGCTCAATGCCACCGACCTTATCAACCCCCGCTCCACCATCAGCGGCTCAAAACCTGTGATGAGGGAGACAAAGCACTGGTACCTGCCGCTCGACAAGTATGAGCCCTTTCTCAGGAAGTGGATCCTGGAAGGAAAGAAGCACTGGAAGTCCAATGTTTACGGCCAGTGCAAATCGTGGATAGATCAGGGGCTTCAACCAAGGGCGGTGAGCAGGGACCTCGACTGGGGCGTTCCCCTGCCTTTAGAGGGGACCGAAGGAAAGGTGCTGTATGTGTGGTTCGATGCCCCCATAGGCTATATCTCTGCAACCAGGGAGCTGACTCCCGAATGGGAGAAGTACTGGAAGGATGAAGAAACCAGGATGATCCACTTTATCGGCAAGGACAACATAGTGTTCCACTGCATAGTGTTCCCCTCTATGCTGAATGCCGAAGGGAGCTATGTTTTGCCCGACAACGTACCGGCAAACGAGTTCCTCAACCTGGAGAACGACAAGATATCCACCTCCCGCAACTGGGCGGTATGGCTGCATGAGTACCTCGATGATTTCCCGGGCCGCCAGGATGTGCTCAGGTACGTGTTGTGCGCCAACGCACCGGAGACGAAGGACAACGACTTCACATGGAAGGATTTCCAGGCCCGCAACAACAACGAGCTGGTTGCCATCTACGGAAACTTCGTAAACAGGGCCATTGTGCTTACCAACAAATACTTTGAAGGCAGGGTGCCGGAACGGGGCGCCTTGTCAGGTTACGACAGCAAGGTGCTGGATGCCGTGCCCGCAATCAGGGGCAGGCTTGAAGAGAGCCTCGACCAGTTCCGGTTCAGGGAGGCCCTGAAAGAGGCGATGAACCTGGCGAGGCTGGGCAACAAGTATCTGGCCGACACCGAGCCCTGGAAAATATGGAAGAGTGCCCCTGAAAGGGTGGCCACCATCCTTAACATATCACTCCAGATATCGGCAGCCCTGACGGTGCTGACCGAGCCGTTCCTGCCCTACTCGGCAGAACGCCTCAGGCAGTTCCTCAACATCGGTCCGATCGGATGGGAAAAGGCAGGCGAAAGTGACCTGCTGCCGGCAGGGCATGTTATCGGGGCGGGCGGACTGCTATTCGAGAAGGTGACCGACGAGCAGGTGGAGCACCAGGTGAACAAGCTGCTGGCCACCAGAGAACAGAACAGCAACGGGAAAAAAGACCTGCCCCCTGCAAAAGATAACATCAATTATGAGCAGTTCTCGGCAATGGACATCCGCACCGGCACAATTTTAAGCGCCGAAAAGGTGGCAAAGACCAAGAAGCTGCTGAAACTTACCATTGACACAGGCATCGATACCCGCACGGTAGTGTCGGGAATTGCCGAATGCTTCGAGCCCGAAAAAATCGTTGGCAAGAAGGTTTCTGTTCTCGTCAACCTCGAGCCAAGGAAGATCAGGGGCATCGATTCGCAGGGCATGATACTGATGGCCGAAGACACAAAAGGCCGGCTGGTGTTCGTCTCACCTGAAGATGAGATCGGCAACGGGTCGGTGGTAAAGTGAATTACCGGTTACCTGCTGAGCATCCACAAATCTTCCATGCCCTCTCTGCTTCTTATACGGCGCAGCATACCGAGGGCTTCATTTGAGTTTACCGAAGAGTAGAGTGATACGCGGTGCATTCCGTTTTCGGCATCAATAACCTCGGTGTCATACCCTTCAAGCGCAAGCCTCTCACTCAGTATTAATGCGTTCTGCCTGCTCCTGAAGCTGCCTGCAACAAGGTAATGGGTCCTGGCGGCAGCGGGTTCGGCACTCACCGCGGGGGGGGCGGCATCAGCGGCAATCTCTTCGGAAATTGGCTTACCGGGCTCTTTAATATCGGGTGCTGCTTGTGCAACAGCATCTTCTGCTGCCGGTTCAGGCTCTTGATACATCAGCGCATCACGCTGGCTGGTTACATCCGGGGGAGGGAGGTCATGATCATCGGGCCAGGCCACCTCCACCTCACCTTCAGGAACACTCCTTACATTTGTATCTACAACGGCCGAAAAGGGATTGAGCGACGAAAGGTTGAAACTGAAATCCCTGATAACATCCCTGTTCATGGCACCCCAGGTGAGGGCAGCTATCAGCGGAATTCCCACGGCAGCGTATTTGAGCAGCCTGCGAGCCCCTGATGAAATGCGCCGTTCACCGGTGCGAACCTTCCTGCTGCGGGCCCTCAGTGCACTGCCGGCATCATCGAGCGAAGGATACCTGAAGAAGGAGAGGCCGTATGCATCGGTCAGGAAATTGGCGGAGGAGTCGGGGTCAAACTTCAGTGATCCCTGCCTGGTTACCGAGAACTGGCCAATTCCGTCAAAATTTACTACCCTGCCCTCTTCAAGCTTCCGGTTCACATCGGCAGCAAATTTTTCAACCAGTGACCTGGTATCGACGTAATTCAGAGAGAGGCGGGCTGACAGGTAGCTGATGAGCAATCCGTCATTGTGGTCAAGCCGCGCATTGAAACCCACCTCCCTTGAGGGCGGGTAAAAGCTGTCGGCAGACTTGTCTATCCGTGCTGCACGTTCGTTGGTCACAAATCCGCCAAACCCCGGAACAACTACACAATCATGATGATAAAGAAGATCCCTGATATGTTTTACAAGTTCCAAAATACCGCTATTTAAACAATTAAACTCAAATTTACCACCTTCTCAATATTTCCGCCGCCGTCAATCTTCTGAAAGCAAGTGGTTCCCGAATCTTTCAGGCTGCCTGCGCAGAAATTTTGCTTTACTACAAAAGTAAATAATAATTCCCTTAATATGCCTTAACATCTTACGTTTTTTTTAACTTTGTTGTCGCTTGACAAATTCCCTAAAAAACAGGATGTAAGCATGGAAAAGATAGTTATGGTCGACCTGCCCGGCCAGTACCGGAAGATAAAACGCGAGATCGACAGCGCCATGAATAAGGTGATCGAAACCGGGGCCTTTATCAACGGCCCCGAGGTCAAATCGTTCCGCGAGAACCTCCGGTCATACCTTAACACGGCACATGCCATAACATGCGCAAACGGTACCGATGCCCTGCAGATAGCCCTGATGGCCCTGGACCTTAAGAAGGGCGACGAGATAATAACCACCCCCTTTACATTCATAGCTACGGTAGAGGCAATAGCTCTGCTCGGACTCAAACCGGTGTTTGCCGATGCATGCCCCCGCTGCTTCAACATAGACGCAAAGGCGGTTGAAAAAGTGGTTACCCCCAAAACAAAAGTTATCCTCCCGGTTCACCTTTACGGACAGTGTGCCAATATGGACGCCATCATGGAGATCGCTAACAGGCACCACCTCTATGTAGTAGAGGATGCTGCACAATCGCTGGGCAGCGAATACACCTTTGATAACGGACTGGTGAAAAAGGCGGGCAACATAGGACATATAGGCTGCACCAGCTTCTTTCCTTCCAAGAACCTCGGATGCTTCGGCGATGGCGGGGCTTTAGTGACCAATAACCCCGACCTGGCAGAAAAGATGCAGGCGATAACCCATCATGGCTCCAGGGTCAAATATTATCACGATATGGTAGGTGTCAACTCCAGGCTTGACACTCTCCAGGCAGCAATACTGGACGTCAAGCTCAGGTATCTTGACCGCTTTAACCAGGCCAGGATAGAGGCGGCGGACTACTACGATGAGGCGCTGAGTGGCATTGATGGTCTTATCCTGCCCAAAAGGATGAGCCAGTCCACTCACATATTCCACACCTATACGATAAAAACGGCCGCACGTAACAGGGACAGGCTTAAGGATTACCTTGCCGGCAGGGGCATCCCCACGATGATATACTATCCTCTGCCTATGCACCTGCAAAAGGGCTATTCAGGATACGGCTACCGTGAAGGGGATTTCCCCGTGGCCGAGGAGCTCTGCTCAACAGTGCTCTCGCTGCCGATGCATACCGAGCTGAAAACCGACCAGCTCGGCCATATCTGCACCGCGGTGCATGACTTTTTCAAAAACAACGCAAAATGAGCAATGAAAAGAAGAATTACCAGGCCCATGAAACGGCAGTTATAGACGAAGGCTGCACTATCGGGGCCGGTACCAGGATATGGCATTTCTCACACATAATGCCCGGCTCCATAATTGGTGAAAACTGTAACCTCGGCCAGAACGTGGTTGTGTCACCCGGGGTTGTGCTGGGCCGCAATGTGAAGGTGCAGAACAACGTATCCATCTATACGGGTGTTACCTGCGAAGATGATGTATTCCTGGGTCCCTCAATGGTGTTTACAAACATTGTCAACCCCCGGAGCGCCGTTGTCAGAAAAGACCAGTATGTCAAAACCATCGTCGGCAAAGGGGCAAGTATAGGCGCTAATGCCACTGTCATATGCGGAAACAATATCGGCCGCTATGCATTCATCGGAGCAGGTGCGGTAATCACCAGGGAGGTTCTCCCCTACTCCCTTGTTGTCGGCAACCCGGCCCGCCACAAAGGCTGGATGAGCGAATACGGGCACAGGCTTGAATTTGACGATGCAGGCATTGCTGAATGCCCCGAGAGCGGCGAGAAGTACAGGCTTGAAAACGAAAAGGTTAACAAAATAAACATATAAGAAGATGGCAGAAAACCCCCAAAATTTTACATTGATTGGTGTGGCCGGTTATATTGCAGTAAGGCACCTGAAGGCCATAAAAGAGACCGGCAACAGGCTGCTCGCCTCACTCGACCCTTTCGACAGCGTGGGCATGATCGACGGATACTTTCCCGGGGCCGACTTTTTTGTTGAGTTCGAGCGTTTCGACAGGCATATTGACAAGCTGAAACGAACAGGGACATTTGTAGATTATGTAAGTATCTGCTCTCCCAACTACCTTCACGACTCCCACATCCGTTTTGCCATGCGTCAGGGGGCAGACGCAATCTGCGAGAAGCCGGTCGTGCTTAACCCCTGGAACCTCGATGCACTGGGAGAGATTGAAAAGGAGACGGGAAAAAAAATATACAACATACTTCAACTGAGACTCCACCCCTCGATAACAGCCCTGCGTGAAAAAATCATGAAGGAACCTCCTGAAAAGATCCACGATATTGACCTCTCCTATATAACCAGCCGCGGTAACTGGTATCATATCTCCTGGAAAGGCGACCTGCAGAAATCGGGAGGGGTGGCAACCAACATCGGCGTTCACTTTTTCGACATGCTAACGTGGATTTTCGGCCCGGTACGCGAAAATATAGTCCATTTGTCCGATTCCCACAGGGCAGCGGGTTTCCTGGTTCTTGAAAAGGCAAGGGTGAGGTGGCTGCTCAGCATCGACTATGACGACCTGCCTGCCGGGGTGAAGAAGCGCAACCAGCGGACATACCGATCAATAACCATCGACGGTGAAGAGATCGAGTTCAGTGACGGTTTTGCCGACCTGCATACCCAGACTTACCGTGAGATACTTGCAGGAAGGGGATTCGGACTGGAAGAGGCCAGGCGGTCGATCGAAACGGTCTACACCATCAGGAACTCGGCCCCTGCCGGACTTAAAGGCGAGTATCACCCCTACCTTGACAAAATAGCAGGAAAGTCATGATGCACAAGCCTCTGCTCCCCCTCCCCCTGTCACGGATTTGTTATTTCACCCGAAGGAAATGAAGATATTTCATAACATTAAATATATTTGGCCATTCTAACCATTCAACAACTTTCAGAAATGTACGAACAACTTATCAGAAAAGAGAAGAAGATATCGCTGATCGGACTGGGCTATGTGGGCCTTCCTATCGCTCTTGAATTCGCAAGGAAAGTGCCGGTAATCGGTTTCGATATCAAACCCGACCGCATAGAGATGATGAAAAAGGGGATTGACCCGAGCAGGGAGCTTGAACCGGAGGCGTTTGAGGGGTGCGACATTTTGTTCACCTCCGATCCGGGTGACCTTAAGGGGGCCGATTTCCACATCGTGGCTGTGCCAACCCCCATCGACGATCATAATCTGCCCGACCTGACACCCGTGCTGAAAGCTTCGGAGACCGTAGGCAGGGTCCTTAAAAAGGGTGATTACGTTGTCTATGAATCGACCGTTTACCCGGGCTGCACAGAAGAGGACTGTGTGCCGGTGCTGGAGGAGCTTAGCGGACTGAAGGCAGGTGAGGATTTCAAGGTGGGCTTCTCGCCCGAGAGAATTAATCCCGGCGACAGGCAGCATACCCTTACAAAGATCGTAAAGGTGGTAAGCGGCAATGATGCTGAAGCCCTTGAAAATATTGCCAGAACGTATGAGCTGATCATTGAGGCCGGGGTGCACAGGGCAAGCTCCATCAAGGTGGCCGAAGCGGCCAAGATCATTGAGAACACCCAGCGTGACATAAACATCGCATTCATGAACGAACTGGCGATGATATTCAACAGGATGAATATCAATACCCACGAGGTACTCGAGGCGGCCGGCACAAAGTGGAACTTCCTGAGGTTTTACCCCGGACTTGTCGGGGGGCATTGCATAGGGGTCGATCCCTATTACCTGACCCATAAGGCCAGGGAACTGGGCTACCATGCGCAGATAATAACAGCAGGACGCTATATAAATGACTCCATGGGCAGGTACGTTGCCAGGCAGACCATTAAAAAGATCAGTTCGCTGGGGAAAAATACCATGCAGTCGCACATACTGATAATGGGAGTAACCTTCAAGGAGAATGTGAGCGATATCAGGAACTCAAAGGTTGCTGATGTCTATGACGAGCTTAGGGCATATGGCGTAGCGCATATCGATGTGGTAGACCCTTATGCCTCAGCTAAAGAGGTTGAAGAGGAGTATGGATTTACCCTGAAGGTGGAACCGGGAAAGGGCTATGATGCGGTGATAGTGGCGGTGAACCACAGGGAGTACCTGGGTCTGTCGGCCGACTGGTTCAGGTCGGTTACCAATACCAATTCTCTGCTTGTTGACGTTAAAAGCATATACAGGGAACAATTTGAAACCGGCCAGGATGGCCTCCGTTACTGGAACCTGTAAAAATCACCCGGCCAAAGACATGGAAACGATGTATAATATTCTTGTTACCGGCGGCACAGGCTACATAGGTTCACACACTGCCGTCGAGCTTATTGAGGAGGGTTTCAACGTGCTCATTGCAGATAACCTTTCAAATTCAGATGCCGCAGTGATTGACGGCATCGAAAAGATTACCGGGGTAAGGCCCCGGTTTGAAAAGATCGACCTTTGCGACAAGTCATTGTTGAAAGATTATTTCAACAAGAACCCCGGAATCGATGCCGTGATCCATTTCGCTGCGGCCAAGGCGGTGGGAGAATCGGTCGAAAAACCGCTCATGTACTACCGGAACAACCTTATATCGCTCATAAACCTTCTTGAGGAGATGGAAAGGCACAGTCCCGGCAGCCTTGTCTTTTCCTCTTCCTGCACTGTTTACGGACAGCCCGACAAACTTCCTGTTACGGAGGAAGCGCCCGTAAAAAAGGCAGAATCGCCCTACGGAAATACCAAGAAGATATCTGAAGATATAATTGCCGACACAGTAAAGGCCTCAGGGCACCTCAGGGCAATATCGCTCCGCTACTTCAATCCCATCGGGGCGCACCACACGGCGCTGATAGGAGAACTGCCCAGGGGAGTGCCCGACAACCTGGTGCCATTTATCACGCAAACGGCCATAGGGATAAGGGACGAGCTGAAGGTGTTCGGCGACGACTACAACACGCCCGACGGATCCTGCATAAGAGACTACCTGCACGTTACCGACCTTGCCAGGGCACACGTTACAGCAATAAAACGGCTCCTGCATGACAAAAACAGGAAGGATTATGAGGTTTTCAACCTTGGAACCGGCACGGGTGTCTCGGTGCTGGAGATGATACGCACATTTGAAAAGGTGAGCGGCATTAAGCTAAAGTACAGGATCACAGGCCGGCGTGCCGGCGACATCGAGCAGGTGTGGGCCGACACCTCCCTGGCCAACACCGAGCTGGGCTGGAAAGCTGAAAGCTCATTGGAAGAAACACTGGCTTCGGCATGGAAATGGGAACAGTACTACAGGAAAATGAAGGATAGAAATTGAAAACGGTTCGGGTGCCGGGACAGAGCCCTTATCAGAAAAGAACTGCGGCATTTTGAACCTGCAACCATACAACAGGAATATGCAAAAAACGATTCTGATTACAGGAGGAGCAGGTTTCATAGGCTCACACGTGGTAAGGCGTTTTGTCAGGAATCATCCCGGCTACCGGATAGTCAACCTCGACAAGCTTACCTACGCCGGAAACCTGGAAAACCTCACCGATATCGAGAATGAACCCAATTACAGTTTTGTAAAGGGCGACATAGCCGACCAGGAATTCATCAATGAGCTGTTCTCCAGGCACAGTTTCGACGGGGTGATACACCTGGCTGCCGAATCGCATGTGGACAGGTCCATCAGCGGACCTATGGAATTCATAACGGCCAACATTATTGGAACGGTTAACCTGCTGAATGCCTTCAAAGAGCAGGCGGGCAACAATGAAGGAAAACTGTTCTACCATATCTCCACCGACGAGGTATATGGCTCACTGGGCAGCGAAGGGCTCTTCACCGAAGAGACCTCCTATGACCCGGGCAGTCCCTATTCAGCTTCCAAGGCAGGCTCAGACCACATGGTGCGTGCCTGGCACCATACCTACGGCATCCCGGTGGTCATATCGAACTGCTCAAATAATTACGGGCCCAACCAGTTTCCCGAAAAGCTGATACCCCTGGCGATCAACAATATATTAAACAGCAAGCCTGTGCCAGTTTACGGAAAGGGTGAGAATGTAAGGGACTGGCTCTATGTCGAGGACCACGCCGCGGCAATTGACCTTGTTTTTCACAGGGGACTGACGGGCGAGACCTACAATGTGGGCGGCAACAACGAGTGGCGCAATTTAGACCTTGTAAAGCTGCTGTGTAAAATAATGGACAGGCAGCTGGACCGCAAGCCCGGCACTTCAGCAAAGCTGATCACCTTTGTAAAGGACAGGGCGGGCCACGACATGCGCTATGCGATCGACAACTCGAAAATCACTTCCGCACTGGGCTGGAAGCCCTCGGTCTCATTCGAAGAGGGACTTGACCGCACAGTCAGATGGTACCTCGAAAATGAAAAGTGGCTTGAAGGGGTTCTCAGCGGCGACTACAGGGATTATTACCATAAACAGTATACCGAAAGATAGCAGAATTGTCATTCGACGGTAACTGACTTTGCGAGGTTGCGCGGCTGGTCCACATCACACCCGCGTTCCACTGCAATATGATAGGCAAAAAGCTGAAGCGGGATTACCGAAAGCAGTGCCGAAAAGATAATGTTGCTTTCGGGTACTTCCAGAATATGATCGGCAATTGACGAAATCTGCTCATCTCCCTCGTTCACGACGGCAATCACGATACCCTTGCGGGCCTTGATCTCCTGAACATTGCTCACTATTTTCCCATAGTATTTGTCCTTTACACCCACAACAACAACAGGCATATTTTCATCAATAAGCGCAATGGGTCCATGCTTCATTTCGGCTGCCGGATATCCCTCTGCATGTATATAAGATATCTCCTTCAGCTTGAGCGCCCCCTCAAGAGCTACCGGGAAACAGTAGCCCCTTCCTATATAAAGCATGCTTCCGGCATTGCTGAATTGTTTTGCAATATCCCTGATCGCGGGACTCTGTTCCAGTATCCGGGTTATCCCGGATGGTATTGAGTGCATTTCCCCGATAAGGGAACGGTATTGATCCTCATCAATATGGCCCCGGTTGCGGCCGAGTAAAAGGGCAATCATAGTCAAAACGGTAACCTGCGCGGTAAATGCCTTGGTCGAGGCGACCCCTATCTCAATCCCCGCATGTGTATAAACGCCTGCATCGGTCTCCCTCGACAGTCCCGAACCGGTTACGTTGCAAATGCCAAGGACCATTGCCCCGGCCTCCCTGGCCATCCTTACGGCTGCCAGTGTATCGGCTGTTTCTCCGCTCTGCGATATTGCTATCACAATGTCGTAGGGCCCCAGCACCGGGTTCCTGTACCTGAACTCTGATGCATACTCCACCTCAACCGGTATGCGGGCCAGATCCTCCAGCAGGTACTCGCCTATCAGGGCTGCATGCCACGAAGTGCCGCAGGCCACGACGATGATCCGCCTGGCCTCCTGCAACCGGTCGATCACACCGTGAAGTCCGCCGAGCTTAATGTCGCTCTGGTCGGGTACCAGCCTGCCCCTGAAGGTATCGGTTATTGAACGTGGCTGTTCAAAGATCTCCTTGAGCATATAGTGCTCAAAACCCCCTTTATCATAGTCATTGGTATCGATATTGATGCTCTGGAGCTTCATCTTCGGCTCATCGGCCTTCACAGTCTTCAGGATAAGCTCATTACTTTTTATAATGGCAACATCATTATCGTTGAGATAGATTACCGATTTTGTATAACCGGCTATCGGGGATGCGTCTGAGGCAATGAAATACTCACCCTCGCCAATGCCTATGACAAGGGGACTGCTGCAGCGGGCAGCTATCAGTTGTCCGGGTTCAGAGGAACACATCACCACCAGTCCGTAAGTGCCCACCACCTTGGTAAGTGCAAGCCTTACTGCCACCTCTGCCGGAACTTTGCCTTTTAAATATATGTATTCGATCAGGTTGGCCAGCACCTCCGTGTCGGTCTCCGACCTGAAAAGACAGCCCCTTTTCTCAAGTTTATTTTTGAGTATATCGTAATTTTCAATTATGCCGTTGTGGATAATGACAAAATGACCGTCCTGGCTGGTATGAGGATGTGCATTTATGTCGTTCGGCTCTCCGTGCGTGGCCCAGCGGGTATGTCCCATACCGGTGGTCCCGGTTACATCGGCCGTTCCGATATGATCTTCCAGGTCCCTTATCTTCCCGCTGCATTTGAAGACGGAGGGTTTGTCCGCGAAGAGTGAAATGCCGGCCGAATCATAACCGCGGTATTCAAGTTTGCGCAAACCATCCATAAGAATTGGATACGACTGGCGATAACCTGTATAGCCGACAATACCGCACATATCAGTGCCTTGTATATTTTATTTCCACCCAGGGTCCCCCGTCGGAATGCCGGTTGTTGGTAAATACGGCTCTGTGGGGATTGGTGCCGCCTTCCCTGACGGTCAGATAGAGGTAGTTGCGCGTTCTGTTACCCTTGACGTAATTCTGAGCCCAGTTGGTTATCTGCATCACGAAGGCGCCGGCCTCCTCGTCAAAAGTGCCTCCGAAATATGAGTCACCCAGGGCAAAATCCTGTATGCCTCGCAGTAAACCCTCGTCATCCCGCTCAAATACCGCCAATCTTGGCGGAAGCGGAAAATTATCATCGTAAAGACCGGTTTTTACCGGCAGATACAATCGGGCCGAGTTTATGCTTACCGGCATGGAATCACGCCAGCTTTCAAGTCCCTCAAAATCAAGCCTTGTTATAACGCCTCCGCCGCCCTGAACATAATAGAGGGAATCATCCGTGCCGGTCACCCCTATACTTTCATAGAACACCGCCTCTTCGTAATCCTGGCTGAAAGCATTAACCCTGTTGGCTCCTTCATTGATGATAAAGTCATACCTGAAGCTGGTGTCGACCGTATCGGGAGTGTGCTCATTTTTGTAAAAAAGAGACAGTTTTGAACTTTCATGGTTCAGGTTGACCGTATATATACAACCGGAGGCATCACCTTCAAGTGCGGCAGTTATGTAGATGCCCTTGAAATAGCCAAGAAAGGCACTAAGTGATACAACCGCAGTGTCGGGGGCAAAAAGGAGCTTGTCATGAATATATGGATTTGTCAGGTGAATGCTTAACAGAGTATCTCCGGAAGGCGGCCCTGTCATCTGTCTTGCCAGTGGTTCTTCGTCAAAAATCATTTCGTAGGGATCGAAGTTGGAATAATAACTCTCAAGATAGTCTATCCCCTCCCTGAGTTCCCAGACAGTCAGCTCCTGGGGCTCTGTGCCGGACCCGTAGGAATCTGTGACCACAAGGTAAAGGACAAGGGAATCAAATACCGGTTCGTCACCAAAATCAATCTCATCCCACACGCCGATCTGGGTCATAAACGATGTGCTCATCCGGCCGAAAAGCGGGTCGTTCAGCACACCAAGCAGTGAACGCGGATGACCTATGGCAAGTATCGAGTCGCGCTCCCATACCGATGTAAATATTTCAGCCTCTTCAACATTCTTTATATCAAAACGGTCAGACGGAGGCTGCACCTCCAGCCCCACAAAGCTTGATTCCTCACACGACGAAAGGGCCAGCAGCACCGCAAACAACAGCAAACCCGTTGTCTTTGCAAGTATTCCTCCTTTTTTTTGGTGGTTTCCGGGAAAATTTTCAGTTTGAAACATTAAAGGATCCGTTTAATATATTATCATAAAAGTCCGAGTAAAGATCAACGTAATCATCGACCGGTTGGTATTCAAGAACCGGCTTTTTTTCTTTTTCTATGTGATCTTTAAGTGCCGGGGGAACATCTGCCGATCCGAATATCACTGCGTCGGAGTTGTTGATGGCAAGCTTTGAGAGATTGATGTAATCGGGGTTATTGAGCAGGGTTACATCATTGTCGGTTACCCCTTCGATCATCATCTTCTTTTTGAATGATTTATTCAGCATTCCCGGAAAGCTGTCGTTATATATGGAATAGACGATCCTCGAATTCTGGAAGAGGGGCTCTTCACTGTATGCCCTTTTCAGATAAAGCGGCGCCAATGCAGAGAACCAGCCATGGCAGTGAACGATATCCGGGGGCCAGCGCAGCTTTTTAACAGTCTCCAGCACACCCCGGGCAAAGAATATGAGCCTCTCATCATTGTCTTTGAAAAAGTTGCCGTTCTCATCAGTAAGAATGCTCTTTCTATGAAAATAATCCTCATTGTCGATAAAGTAGACCTGCATTCTCGCGCACTGAATGGAAGCCACCTTGATAATAAGGGGATGGTCTGTATCATCTATTATAAGGTTCATGCCTGAGAGCCTGATAACCTCGTGCAGCTGGTTGCGCCTCTCATTAACACAACCAAACCTGGGCATGAAAGTTCGTATCTCCCGCCCCCTCTCCTGAACTCCCTGAGGAAGATTCCTTCCTATGACAGACATCTCAGTCTCCGGAAGATAAGGGCTTATCTCCTGCGAAATGTAAAGAACCTTGGTCTTTTCCATCGGGCCACCTGTGTATTATAAGTCTTGCAACACATCCGCCATCCTGGGCAGAAAATATAACCGGATAAGCGGCATGTTTAAGGTTTGTTTTGATCTGCAAAGGTAATAAAAATATTCGATAACTCAACAGGTTAGTGTGCCAAGTGTTGACCATTTGAATACCTTAAGGGCAGTCGGTTCGTTAAGGGGCAGTCGGTTCAAAATTTTCAGGGAAAGAGAATATTGAGTACCTTCGCCACATAATTACGAACGAATATAATGCGGCAATATGTATGTTGCAAGAACGATTGTGGAGTCGGAACGCTTTCTTGCCCCGGCCAGAAAGGCACATAAGGAAACAGGTCTTGTACCCACCATGGGGGCACTGCATAATGGGCATATGTCGCTCGTGGATTGCTGCCGGGGTGAAAATGAAATAACCGTGGCCTCAATTTTTGTAAACCCCACGCAGTTCAATGACCCGGCAGACCTGGAGAAATACCCGCGCAACCCGGAAAGAGATCTTGAAATACTCTCGTCTGCAGGGTGCGACATGGCATTCATACCCGGGATGAGATCGGTCTATCCTGCTCCTGACAACAGGACTTTTGACTTCGGGAAGCTCGGCAGAATAATGGAAGGCAAATACCGTCCGGGACATTTCAACGGGGTGGCACAGGTGGTGAGCCGGCTCTTTTCGATAATAAGGCCTCAAAGGGCATATTTCGGGATGAAGGATCTGCAGCAGCTTGCTGTGGTGCGCAGGATGACCTCAATGCTGAACCTGCCCGTTGAGATAAGGGCATGTGATACCGTGAGGGAGGGTAACGGACTGGCGATGAGTTCCCGTAATGAGCTTCTTACCCCCGCGCAACGGGAAAACGCTGGACTGATATATAAAACCCTTGTTGATGCATCAAATAAATCCGGTATGGAGCCGGGTGAGCTGAAAAGGTGGGTTACACGCAGGATCAACAGCAACCCTTTTCTTGAGGTTGAATACTTCGAAATTGTGAACGAAAGCGACCTGCAGCCTGTTGAAAAACGCGGCGATGCCGAAGGGAGACTTGTGGGTTGTATTGCTGTTCGCGCCGGATCGGTGCGTTTGATCGATAACGTTTTTTTTCCTAATTTTGAGCCGTTATGATGATAGAGATCCTGAAGTCCAAAATTCACCGGGTAACTGTTACCGAGGCGGACCTTAACTACGTGGGCAGCATCACCATAGACGAAGATCTGATGGATGCCGCAGGCCTTTTTGAAAACGAGAAGGTGCAGGTGGTGAACATCAACAACGGAGAGCGCCTGGAAACATATGTAATCAAGGGTGAACGGGGCACCGGCCAGATAGGCATGAACGGTCCCGCCGCCAGGAAAGTAGCCATTGGCGATATTATAATCATAATATCATATGCCTTGATCAGTGCAGGGGAGGCAGGCACTTTCAAACCCAGGATTGTCTTCCCCGACACACTCACGAACAAACTCATCACCTGACCGGTGAGCGATAACCTTATCAAAACAGCAAGGATCCTTCTTTTTCTGTCCGTCGGGATCTTTTTCCTGTTTATCGCATTCCGTGATATCAGCCTGCATGACCTTATTGCCGGGCTCAGGTCGGCCAATTACCTGTGGGTGCTTTTATCACTGGCGTTTGCAGGCATTGCATTTATCAGCAGAACCTACAGGTGGATATTGCTTATTGAGCCGCTCGGGTATAAACCCCCGGCAAAGAATACCTTCTACGCCCTTATGACCGGATACCTGGCAAACTTCCTGCTTCCCCGCATAGGCGAGATAACACGCTGCGGCTCACTTAACCGCACCGACAGGATCCCCGCAGATGCTCTTTTCGGCACCGTAATAACCGAAAGGATAACCGACATGATATCACTGATGTTGCTTACGGTTGCCGTAATGCTTATCAGGATCGGGTTCTTCGGCAACTTCATATACAATATCATCCTTATCCCAACCTATACCAGGATATCATCGCTTATGACGGCCTACTGGCCGATATACATACTGGCCCTTGCATTACTGCTGTTCCTTGTGGTGCTGTACCTTACATCAGCCGCCCGCCTGAGAAGCTTCGGGCTGTTCATGCGCATCGAAAAAATTGTGAGCCAGGTGATAGAAGGCATGAAGTCGATCATGCACTTAAAAAGAACCGGGGCATTCCTGTTGCATACATTGTTTATCTGGCTGATGTACTATCTGATGACATGGGCTCTGTTCAGGGCCCTGCCTGCCACATCCTCCCTGGACTGGTCGGCGGTGCTTTTCATACTCGTAATAGGCGGTTTTGGCATGGCGGCGCCGGTGCAGGCGGGCATAGGGGCATATCACTGGATAGTGAGCGTAGGCCTGGGAATATATGACATATCGCGCGGGGACGGACTGGTTTTTGCTACCCTGTCGCACGAATCGCAGGCCCTGCTGATGATTATCCTGGGCTCATTCTCACTTTTCATGGTATTTGTTGAGTCAAGGAAAAGGAGCAGGGCATCAGTTGTGGCAGGAAAAGAAAAACAGGATGGCAGCGAAAATTGATATTATAAGGTCAAAAATACTGTCGGGCAAAACCCTCGACCGCGCCCTTTCATACTGGCGGTTCAGGGGCTGCAGGATTGTATTTACCAACGGTTGCTTCGATATAATCCACCTGGGGCATGCAGAATATCTGGCAAAGGCTGCGGAAAAGGCCGATGTGCTGGTGGTGGGCCTCAACACCGACCGCTCGGTGCGGGCCCTGAAGGGGAGCTCCCGCCCGCTGCAGGATGAACGGAGCCGGTCATTCATACTGGCATCATTCTCATTTGTGTCGGCCGTAGTTCTGTTCGATGAGGAAACACCCCTCCGGCTCATCAGCCATGTCAGGCCCGATATTCTTGTAAAGGGCAGCGATTACAGTCCCCGACACATAGTCGGCCACGACATTGTGAGAAGCTGGGGCGGAAAAGTTGAGACCATAGACCTTGTTGAGGGATATTCAACATCATCAATCCTCGGCAGTATTGCCCGGCAAAGAGACAGTGAAGGCGGCAGTCCCCGAAGCTGAAAATTCCGTTGCCGAAATAAAAAGTTACCGGTATGGCAAAGACAAAAACTGCATATTTCTGCCGCAACTGTGGCGCCGAGTCCCCCAAATGGATCGGGAGATGCCCTTCCTGCGGCGAATGGAACACCTATATTGAAGAGGTAATATCCGGCAGGCCGGGTAAATCTTCCCCAAAGGGCAGAACACAGGCGCCGCCGGTGCTGGTGACCGAGATAACCGCCGAAGAACAACCCAGGTTAAATACGCACAGCAATGAGCTGAACCGTGTACTGGGAGGAGGGATTGTGCCTGGCTCGGTAATTCTTATCGGAGGCGAACCGGGCATAGGCAAGTCGACCCTGGCGCTCCAGGTAGCCATGCAGATACCTCACACCAGCACCCTTTACATCTCGGGTGAGGAGAGCAGCCGGCAGATCAAGCTGAGAGCCGACCGGCTTGGACATGGAAAAGGGAAATGCCACATACTTTGTGAGACCAACCTCGAATCGGTTTTCAGCCACCTGGAGAAGCTTGGTCCCGGACTTATAATTGTCGATTCCATACAGACCATGCAGTCCGATCTGCTCGATTCACCTGCCGGCAGCGTCCCGCAGATCAAAGAGTGCGCCGCCGGGCTCCTGAGGTATGCGAAAGAGTCAGGCACTCCCGTGGCACTGATCGGGCATATCACCAAGGAGGGCGGACTAGCCGGTCCGAAAGTGCTGGAACACATAGTCGATGTGGTGCTGCAGTTCGAAGGCGACCATAATCACATGTACCGGGTGCTGCGCGCATCAAAAAACCGGTTCGGATCGACATCAGACCTGGGGCTCTACGAAATGTGCGAAAACGGCCTGACTGAGGTTACAAACCCCTCAGAGATACTTATCACCCGCCATGAGGAAAACATGAGCGGGATAGCAATATCGGCCATGGTTGACGGCGCCCGCCCCTTCCTGATCGAGATCCAGGCGCTTGTCAGCACCGCAGCCTACGGCACTCCACAACGCTCATCAACCGGGTTCGACCTGCGAAGGCTGAGCATGCTCCTTGCAGTTCTTGAGAAGAGAGCCGGTTTCAGGCTGTCGGCCAAGGATGTGTTCCTTAATGTGGCCGGGGGACTGAAGGTGACCGACCCGGCGGCCGACCTTGC